>CAZNRY010000068.1:0-19595 GCA_964575675.1 uncultured bacterium | reverse complement strand
CCATGATCTCCGAAGGCAAGCGCACGTCCGACCGGCGGACGTACCTACTGATCGGCGCCGGGATCGGCGCCACACTCGCGCTCCTCTTCGCCCCGAAGTCGGGCAAGGAGCTCAGACGCGACATCGCCGACGTGAGCAAGAAGACCTATGAGAAGGGAAAGGACGCTGCCCACTCTCTTGGAGAAAAGGTGTCCGACGGCCTCGGCACCGTCCGGGAGTCGGTCGATCGGCAGAAGTCCCAGATCGCGACCGCGATCGAAGCCGGCAAGCACGCATATCGCGAGGAGCGTCACCGGGGCGAATCCTAGTCCGCCAAAGCAGGTGGAGGTTCCATGACGGCCTTCGAGATCTTTCTCGCGGGCGCGATCCTGATCGCGGCCACGCTGCAGGTGGTCGTTCTCTACTTCTTGTATCGCGTCATCGCCCGCCTTGCCGATCGGACGGATCGGCTCCTGACGAAGCTCGAGCCCGAGATCGAGGACCTTTCGACGGCCTTGAGGGTCGTTCGACGCGCCGTTGAGGTCTCGTCCGAGGAGCTTCGGGGGACCCTTGCCGGTGTGCGGGCCATCACCGACGAGCTCGCTCGAGTGGTCGGGAAGGCTTCGGCCGCGGCGGAGCGCCAGATCGACGAGACGGATCGGGCGATCGATCGCGCGAGGAACCGGGTCGCGGAGATCGGGGAAGGATTCGATCGGGCGATCCTGGACCCGGCCCGCACGATCCTCGCTGCCGCAGTCGGGATCAGGCGTGTGATCGAAACCCTCGCCTCGCATCGCTCCCGGCCGGCCCTGCCCGAAGAAGACGCCGCACAGCCGGAATAAGCTCCCGATGTCGGATCTGCGCGAGCAACTTCGCAAGGCGGGCCTCGCATCGGAGGCTCAGATCCGCCAGGCGAAGCACCAGGAGCGCCTCCACGCCGCGGAGGTCGGTCACAAGGGCCTGGAGGCAGAGCGTCAGGCGGAAGACGTACGCCTGCGCGCAGAGAGCAAGGCGCGCAAGGAGACCGACCGGACCCGTGAGGAGGATCGCAAACGCCGCGAACAGGAGGAGCAGGCGCGCGAGCGGATCTCTCGGGTGATTCGGGGCGGTTGGCTGCGCGAGGCGACCGCCGGATCGCGCCGCTTCTTTTTCGCCGCGCCCTCCGGACGAATCAGTTTCCTCGATCTCTCCGACGTCGCCGTGCGCAGGCTCACGTCGGGCTCGGCCGCGATCATCGAAACCCTTGGCCTCGTTCGCGGGGAGCACTGTATCGTCGGCGACCGCGCCGCCTCGGAGATCGCGCAGCTCAGTCCCGAGATCATCGTCTTCCGCTCTCGGGGCGGAGAGGACACGTCATCCGGCGCCATGTACGATTAGCCGGATGAGCGCCCGATCAGCCGCGCTCGCCTGGGCGAGCGCGGACGGCGGACCTCTCAAGCGTTCGCGATCTCGCCCTCGGAAACGTTTCCCGCCTGGCGGCGGGAGAGTTTGATTTTCCCCTGCCCGTCGACGCCGAGGACCTTCACGACCATCTCGTCCCCGGGCGAAAACGCCCGGTTCACGTCGCGAATCTCGCCCTGCGCCAGCTCGGTGACGTGCACGAGCCCTTCGATCCCCTCGAAGAGGCGCACGAAGACCCCGAACTCCTTCACCCCCGTGATGGTTCCGCGGTAAATCTTTCCGGCCTCGGGTTCGCCGGTCAGGTCTCGTACCCTCCGCAGGGCTTGATCGAGGGAGGCGGCGTCTTGCGTGTAGATCCGCACCGTCCCGTCATCGGATACATCGATCTTCGATCCCGTGTCGGCCTGCACGGCCTGGATCACGCGCCCTCCCGCTCCGATCAGATCGCGGATCCTGTGGGTGCCGATCTTGAGCAACTGGACCCGCGGAGCATGGGGAGACAGGGATCCGCGCGGGTGCGCGATCGCCTTCGCCATTTCCCGGAGGATGTGGAAGCGTCCTTCGCGTGCTTGCTCCATCGCGGCTCCGAGGAGCGGGATCGGCAGAGAGCCGAGCTTGTTGTCGAGCTGAACGGCGGTAACGCCCGTCTCGGTCCCCGCGACCTTGAAATCCATGTCGCCGAGGTGGTCTTCGTCACCGAGGATGTCGGAGAGGATCGCCGTGCGCTCACTATCGCGAATCAGCCCCATCGCGATCCCCGCGACGGGACGGCGCAGGGGGACCCCCGCGTCCATGAGCGCGAGACAGCCGCCGCAGACACTGGCCATGCTGGAGGAGCCGTTGGAGGAGGTGATCTCCGACTCGATCTTGATCGTGTAGGGAAACGTCCCCTGCGACGGGAGAACGGGCTCGAGGGCGCGCCGCGCGAGGTTTCCGTGTCCGATCTCGCGCCGTCCGGGCCCGCGAAGAGGCCGGACCTCTCCGACCGAATACGAAGGGAACCGATAGTAGAGCTGGAACGCCTCCCCCTCGACGCCGCCGAGTCCCTCGACCTCTTGTTCATCCCGCGCGGTCCCCAACGTGCAGACGACGAGTGCCTGCGTCTCTCCCCGGGTGAAAAGCGCCGAACCGTGAACGCGCGGCAGCCATCCAACCTCGCAATGGATCGGACGGATCTCCGTCGTGGACCTTCCGTCGGCCCGCCGCCCTTGGTCGAGGATCGCCGAGCGAAAGGTCCTCGACGTAAGATCGTGAACGGCGCCGGCGACCTCCCCCTCGCGCCCGGGATAATCATGAGCGAGGGCCGCGAGCGCCGCCTCGCGCGCTTCGCGGAGGAGTTCCCCCCTTGCATGCTTCTCGGCGGTTGCCGCGGCCTTCGCAAGGGTTCCCCCTACCGCCCGCTCGACCGCATCGCGAAACCCCGGGTCGACCGGAGGGGAATCAAAGGATCGCTTCGGTTTCCCCGCCGCGCGCATCTCGTCAAGGGTGGCAAGAAGGGGCGCGAGATGAGCCGCCGCCAGATCCAGCGCCGCCAGCACGTCCGCCTCAGGCAACTCGCCAGCGCGCGCCTCGAGCATCACGAGCCCATCGCGGGTCAGCGAGACAACGAGGTCGAGCGGGGAATCTGCCCGCTCGGCGGCGGGCGGATTCGCCGAGAGCGCGCCATCCGGCGAACGTCCGATCCGCATCGCCGCCACCGGACCCTCCCACGGGATGTCGGAGAGTTGCAGCGCGGCCGATGCGCCCACGATGCTGAGAAGAACCGGGTCGCCGTCCGGGGCGGCCGCGAGAACCGTCGCGAAGACCTGCGTCTCGCACCGGAACCCCTCGGGGAAGAGCGGGCGGATCGAGCGATCGATCAGCCGGCTGCAGAGGATCTCGTGATTGCTCGCCGCGCCCTCGCGCTTCCTGTAGCCGCCCGGAAAGCGTCCAACGGCCGAGAACCTCTCGCGGTACTCGACCGTGAGGGGGAAGAAATCGATTGCCGCGCGCGGCTCGCGGTCGGCGACCGCGGTCACGAGGACGACGGTTTCGTTCTCGCGCACGAGAACCGCCCCGCCCGCCTGCGGCGCAACCTTGCCCCACTCGATCACGAAGGTGCGATCGAGAATCTGAACCCGGCGCTCCCCCACATCCCCTCCCTTCCCTACCCGGTTCGATCCGGGCTCAAGCAGTCCGCCGGCGGGCCTGGCTGGCTCACCAATCCCGGGGCGGCTCGCGCCCGAGCATCTCGAGATAGGTCCAAAGCTGTCCGCGATGTTGCGCGTTGTGCAGGAACGCGAAGGTGAGAAGGGCCATCAGGGTGTTTTGGTTCTCCGGGGCAACCTTTCGCTGAAGGGCCTCGACGGGCCAGTCCAGGATCGCCTCGACGCCCTTCCAGCTCTGTTCGAGCGCCTTGCGGATGCCGGCCCGGTCGGGCTGGTCCACGACGATCTCCGCGATGTGTGAGAACGATTCGTCGCAGACGAACTCGGGGGTCGTGAACTTCAGGCCGCGCACGCCGCCGTCCACGAAGCGGTGGTCGGCATCGACGACGTGCATGAAGATCTCCCGTACGCTCAGGGGGCGGATGGCCTCCGGAGCATTGGGACGGTAGTCCATCTCATCGTCCCGGAAAACGTCGAGCGTGGCCATCAGAAGCACCCTCTCCTTGACGAGAGCGGGGCAGACAGATCGGATCTTCTCCTTCCGCGTCCTTGTCACGGGCCCTCCTTCCCGGCTTCCGATCGAAACCGGCGAGAACGGTCGGCGGAAGAATCGGATGGCGCCCGGCCCGACCGGTTGTGGTCCGGCGACGCCGCTCTCTTCACCGCTCGCGCTCGGTCCGCGCGCGGAGCTACGGCTGCACGACGATCCGCACTCCCTCCGCCACTGGTAACCCCGGCCCGGCCGGAAGAGCCAGGCGAGCGCGGACACGATACGTCCCCGGGCCCGCGAGGACCCCATCGTCGCCCATCCCGTTCCAGGCTTCGATAAACTCGATGCGGCCGTTCGCGGGTATGGTCACGGGCGTCTCCACACGCTCGAATGCCCTGTGGGCCGACCAGCTCCAGAGCGGCACGGCATGCATCATCCGATGGTCGTAGACATGGAAGTCGTAAGTCTGGCTCGTGGGAAAGGTCAAGGTGACCGGATCGCCGGTCGGGTTGGAAATCGAGAATCGCATCTCACGGGCTGTCCCGCCGGCTGCCTCTCGCGGCTCGACGGTCAGGCGGAGGACGAGGCGCAGCGCCGGCGGGGGCGGATTGCCGAGCACGATCTCGGCGGCCCGGACCGGAACGCGGCGATCGGCCGGGACGATCCCCTCGACGAGATAGCGGCCGTCGGCGGGCTCGCTGCCGTCGTTCGCCGTGCCCGGCCAGTTGATCTCGTGAATGCTCTTCTCGCCCGCGTCGAGAACGATCTCCGTGAGATTCTGATCGAACGCGCGCCCGAAAGCCCAGTTCCAGATCAGATGAGGCGGACCGGGCAGATCCGGATCGACCGGGAGATTCCCGCCCGGTCCATTCCCCGCGCCGCCGCACCCTCCGTCCCCCCGTCCGCCCTGGCTCATCCCGCCGCCGTTGCCGTCATCCGGTCCACCCTGATCTCCCATGCCATCACCGGTGTGCATGTTCATCGGGCCCAAGACGGCAACGTCGTAGATCTGAGCGGTGTCGAAACGCAACGTCTCGGGTTCCGACCCGAGATTCTCGATCGTCAGACGGATCGATCGAGGCGTTCCCGCTTCGCCGACGAGCGGGTCAACGTCGAGCCTCCCGGTCAGTCCGTGGGCGGGGGGCGCATCCTGCAGAATCCGGTCGATCACGTCCCTCAAGTCGGAGACGAGGGCGCGCAGCGGCTCGGGAGCCAGTCGGTCCTCCGCGCTGATCTGCTTCGAATAGCCTGCCTCCCGATAGAAGACCTGATAGAAGAGATCTCCGCTGGGTTCATCTCCTAGGTAGCGGTCCTCGAGATCGAAGAAACTAGCGTCATGGAAGCCCTGCCGGATCGCGGCGACCCGCTCCGCGGGAATCTGCACGCGGAGAGGCGCCACGCCGCGGCGGAATGCCATGGCCCATCCCTCCGCCCCGACCGCCAGCTCCTCATGCGCATCATCGGGCCCGCCGCGCACCATCAGGCGCAAGATCGAATGCCGCGGAAAGACGTGGAGCGGAAACTCCATCTGCCCGCGCCCGCCGCAAACACGAACGGTGTGCGAACCGGCGGCGGGAGCGCTGAGCGTGGCGGTCCCGTGGAACGCCCCTCCGGTTTCCCCACCCGGATCGAGATGCCCCACCGGCGTGATCGTCAAGACGTTCGATCCGCGTCCGCGGACATCGAAGCGATCGAGAACCCAGTTCGGATCGGCCGATCTGCCCCACACCTCGACGGCGAGCGCGGCCCCCTCCTCCGCCGTCTCGGGCACCATGGCCCCCGCAATCTCGGGGACGCCCGCGACCGGCAGAGTCGAGGAATCGCCGCCGCAGCCGGCGAGCGCGGCCACACCGAGAAGAAGGACGAAGACGGGAAGCCGACTCGACCGACGGGCGAAGAAGATCAGTCCATCATGGAAGACGCGCATGGGAAACCTCCTGCTGAACACGGCTGGGTGTCTCGTGGCCCGATCTTACGCTCCGCCGGAAACCGGACATACGGCAATCGGCCGGCCTTAGAGCCGGTCGCCCGCCGGCCTGCGCATCCCTTCACGGTCCGGCCCCTGCCCGGGGGCGATTGCTCGCCGGCTCGACCCGGCGCCGCGGCCGTCCTACAATCGGGTCATCCCGCGGGGGAAGGGCCCGGAAGCCATATCCGGTCCCGGGGAGTCATCAATGGAAGCTAGAAATGCGAAGACCGCCCTGCATGAGGCCTTGATGGATCACCACCGGCTCCTCGATGTTCAGGCGAGGCTCGCCCGGCGTTTCGCCGAGGCGGTCCCGTGCGGCTTCGATACCTGGATCCTGAAAGTCCGATCCGAAATCGAGGAGATCGTCGCCCTCCTCGACGGCCATTTCGAGAGAGAAGAACAGGACCGGCTCCACGAGGAGATCTCGGAGGCGGTTCCCAACGCGACGCCGCGCCTCTCGGTCTTGCTGAAAGAGCACCGTTCGATCCTGACGCGGGCCCAGGATCTGCTGGGCCGTTCCATCTCGTGCGCGAACCCGATGGATGGGGCAGCGCTCTGCGTGGAGGCCAGCGATTTCTTTGCGGTCCTCGATCGGCACGAGCGGGCCGAGCGCGAGCTCTTCCTCCTTGCGATCGAGGGCGAGAGCGGGGCGCCCGACTAGACGGTACGAGCCTACCCGCCGATCACGACCCTCCGGCCGTCGTAGGAGGGGCGGATCGTTGCCTTCGCGCGAATGAACTCGATCAGGACATCGAGTCTGGGCTTGCCGGTGTTCTCGATCTGGATCCCCTTCAACGCGTAGTTCGCGAAATAGGAGTTCGCCGCCCCCGTGTAGGTGCGGTCGTCCTCGATCGGCTGCCCGCCGACCGTCGCCTCCACAAGCTCGCGGTTCTCGACCCGATAGCGCAACCCCGAGACCGCCGGCGTGTATCTTTTCAGAATTTGCTTCAACTCGCGCCCGGTCAGCTTGAAGGTGACGACCGTGTTGTTGAAGGGATCCATGGTGACCAAGTCACCGCGTGTGATCGGTCCCTGGACGAGCGGCGAGCGGACCCCGCCCAGGTTCTCCATCTCGATCTCGGTCCCGTAGGTCTCCCGGATCGCATCGGCAACGAGGTTGTACTCGGCGCGGTCGTCCCCCCGGCTGGCGAAATCGGCGGCGGCAGATCCGATCACCTCTCCGTACCGGTTCGCGATCGGCTGCCAGTAGCGGTCGACGACCGCCGCGACGGCGGGATCGGGCGCGTAGTCCTTCGTTACGGGGATCAGCCGGGCGCGGTAGCGATCGACCTTCCATGCGCCATCGGCGCCCTTCTCGAAGAGCAGGTCGAGGCGCCCCAGCTCCCCGCCCCACTGGTGTGCCTGGACGATCACGGTGCCGTTGACCTCGTCGGACTTCAGGTCCTCCGATCGCCAGACGATTTCGCCGGAGGGAAGCCGCGAGTGCGAATGCCCCCCGACGATGACGTCGATCCCGGCGACCTCCCGGGCGAGATCCTCGTCGACTTCCTGCCCACAGTGCGAGATCAGCACAACGATGTCCGCCTTCCCGCGAAGCTCCGGAACGATCCTGCGGGCCGTCTCGATCTCGGGGGCGATCGTGATCCCCTCCTGCGCCGCGGGATAGGTCGCCGCCTCACGGGTGATGAGACCGAAGATCCCCACCCGCACCGGACCGACAGACCGGATCTCGTACGGCAGGGACAGGGGCTTGCCCGTCGAGTTCTCGGTAGCATTGGCGCAAAGGATCGGGTGATTCGATGTGGCGATCAGCTTCTTCAGCTGTTCGAGCGAGTTGCTGAACTCGTGGTTCCCCACCGTGGCCAGGTCGTAGCGGGCGGCGTTCATCGCCTCCATGTCCGCCTCGCCCTTGTACTCGGTCGAGAACGGCGTGCCGTCGCAAAAGTCTCCCGCATCGACCAACCACACAGTCGCGCCGTTCTTCTCGAGATCCGCCCGAATCTGCGCGGCCAGCGTCGCCCGCCGGGCGATCCCGCCGATGTCGGTGCGTTCCGGCAGCCTCGAAACGTCGGAATCGGAGGAAGCGAGCGTCGGGTAGCTGAAGGGCATCAAGTGCCCGTGCGTATCGTTCGTATGAAGGATGGTGAGCGATGCGGCCCCGGCGATCCACGATCCCAACCCGAGGAGCAAGAGCGTCAAGAGTCCGGTACGACGAATGACTGTCTTCACGGCGTCCCCCTGTTTTGATGATCCGGCGCCGGCGTCGGCGGACCGGACGTTTCAGTGTAGGGCTTCTCCCGAGGTCCGGGAAGCGTTCGTGAGGCCTCCCGGGGCTTCGCGATTGCCTCTGCGGAGCCGCCGGGGCTAACCTGGGCGGACTCATGTGGTGGGATGATTCAGAGTTACCGGAGGACGAGCGATACATCCGCCATCTCCCCTTCCGGGAGATGATGCGCAGGGTCGTGCCGCTCTTCCGGCCCCAACTTCGCCCGCTTCTGGCCGGGACGGCATTGCTCCTAATCTCGGTCGGGGCCGAGCTGGCCGGACCGATCGTCCTGCGTAGGTTGATCGATCACGACATCGCCTCCGGTTCGCGCGCGGGGATCTTGAACAGCGCATCGATCTACGCGGCCCTCTTCGCGGTCGGAATCGCTTCGAGCTACCTGCAGGTCATCATCCTGACGAAGATGGGGCTTGCGATCGTGACCGGGCTCAAGCGCTCGCTCTTCCACCACCTCCTCGGGCTCTCGCTCGCCTACTTCGACAAGAACCCGCCGGGAAAACTCCTGGCCCGAGTCGAGTCCGACGCCGAGCGGCTTCAGGGGCTCTTCTCCGAGGTGGCGTTGGCCCTCCTGCGGACCCTCGTCCTGCTTTTCGGAACCTTGGCCGTGATGCTCGCGACCAACTGGAAGATCACGCTGGCGATCATGGTCCTCTCCACCCCGGTCGTCGCGGGGACGGCATTCTTTGTTCGTTGGATGCGCCGTCTGTGGCGCCGCGTGCGGGGGCTCTACGCGCGGATCTCGACGTACATTTCCGAGTATGTCCAAGGGGTGCCGATCCTCCAGGTATTCGGCTACGAGCAAAGGGCCACGGAGCGTCTCGCGAAGCTCAATCAGGACAAGCTCATCGCCGAGCGCAACTCCTCGCTCTACGAGTACGGCTTCTGGGGCTTATTGACGGCCCTCGAGGTCGGCGCCGTGATCGTGATCCTTTACCTCGGATCGGGCAGGATCTTGGGGGCCACAATGTCGGTCGGCACCCTCGTCCTCTTCATCGAGTACACGCGGCGGCTCTTCTGGCCGCTGGCGCAGTTCTCCGAACAGCTGAACTACATGCAGCGTTCGTTCGCCTCTGCCGACCGCGTCTTCGGAATCCTCGACACGGCCTCGCGAACACCCGACCGTCCGGGCGCGGCCGACTCGGTCCCAGACGCTTGGCAGGAGGTTTCCTTCGAGGACGTCTCGTTCGTCTACGACGGGGGGACGAAGGCGCTGGACGAGATCTCCTTCAAGATCCGGCGCGGTGAGAAGATCGCCGTGGTCGGCCTCTCTGGCGGAGGCAAGACGACCATCACGAACCTCCTGCTGCGTTTCTACGAGCCGACCTCCGGACGGATCGCGGTGGACGGGGTCGACATCCGCGACATACGCCAGAAGGCGTGGCGCGACCGGATCGGCCTCGTGCTGCAGGAGATCCATCTCTTCCCCGGCACCGTGGAAGAAAACCTGCAGGCGCTGGCGGAGGACATTCCGCGCGAGAATCTCGAAAGGGCGATCCGGATCGTTGGCGCCGATGAGGTTCTCTCGCGTCTTCCGAAGGGGTTCGGCGAAACCCTGTCCGAGGGGGGCTCGAACCTCTCGATGGGCGAACGGCAGCTCCTCTCCTTCGCTCGCGCGATCGTGCGGGACCCGGATCTTCTCGTCCTCGACGAGGCGACATCCTCCGTCGATCCGGCGACCGAGCGGAAGTTGCAGGAGTCGGTCGACCGGCTGCTGGCCGGACGAACCTCGCTCATCATCGCCCACCGGCTGGCCACGATCGTGGCTGCGGACCGCATCCTCGTCCTCCACCGCGGGCGCCTCGTGGAGGAGGGGACGCACCGGGAGCTTTACGAGCGCGACGGGATCTACCGCGATCTGTTCGACTTGCAGTTCAAGAGCGGAGCCGTGGCATGAGCACCCCCGGGGGCGTCACGATGACGACGCGGGAGCACGCGGCCTGGCTTGCCGCCTACTGGAGGCCGCACCGGCGCTTCCTGATCTTCCTCTTCCTGTTCACCCTCGTATCGAGCGCGGTCGCGATCGCCTATCCCCTCGTCTTCCGAAAGGTGATCGACGGGGTCTATTCGGTCCTCGAGACGAAGAGGCCGGAAGACACGCGCCTCTTCCGCCTGATCGGGGTCCTCGCGTTGATCGCTCTGGGCCGGCTGGTCGCGGGCTTCTATCCGGGCTTCCGCGCGTGGATGAACCTGAAGCTCGAGCGCGGGGTTCGCGAACGCGTCTTCGGATCGATCCTCGAGAAGGACTACACCTTCTTCGGGAAGTTCCGGACGGGCGACCTCGTCACGCGCCTGACCGACGACATCGCCGAGTACCCGAGGATATCGTGGTTCGGTTGCTCGGGGATCTTCCGGTTCGTCGACTCGCTCTCCAAGTTCGTCTTCTGCGTGGCGGCGATGCTTTTCCTGGACACGAAGCTCGCCCTGCTCGCGATGATTCCCGTGCCGTTCATGCTCTACGTCTTCTACATGGCGCGCCAGGAGCTGGGTGCGACCTACAAGAAGCAGCAGGAAGCGGTCTCGCGGACGAACAACACGATCGAGGCCGCCTTCTCCGGCATCCGGATCGTCAAGGCGTTCAACGCCGACGGCGGCCAGGAGAACCGGCTCGGCGCGATTCTGAACGAGCGGATCGGCATCCAGCTGAAGCTCGCCAAGTTGATCGTCCTGGTGCACGAGATGGACAACATCGCGAGCCGGATCGGCCAGGTCGTGGTCCTCTCGCTCGGCGGGCTCGCGGTCCTGGACGGCAAACTCTCGGTCGGGACGCTCTATGCCTTCTACGTCTATCTCGACATGCTGATCTACCCGATGATGGACCTGCCGAACCTCTTCGTGACGGCCAAGCAGGCGTTCATCTCGATCGACCGCGAGGAGGAAATCCTGCGGCATCCGGCCGTCGTGCGGCGGCGCGGGCCGGGCGGGGCCGGGGGATCGGTTTCGGATCTCGTTCTGGAAAATGTCTCCTTCCGCTACCGGGATGATCTTCCTCCGGCCCTCGAACGGATCTCCTTCCGCGTGGGCAAGGGGCAGAAAATCGCCGTCGTCGGGCCCGTCGCGAGCGGGAAGTCGACCCTGCTGAAGCTCATCGCCGGATTGCTCCCCGCGCAGGAGGGACGGTTCTCGGTGAACGACATTCCGCTCGATGAGTGGAACTGGGAGGCATACCGCGCGAGGATTGGTTACGTGCCGCAGGAATCGCACCTCTTCTCGGAGACGGTTGAGGAGAACGTCGCCTTCGGACGCGCGAGCGAACCTGAGTGGGTCATGGACTGCTTAAGGATCGCGCAGATGGGTCCCGATCTGGCGCAGATGAAGGAAGGCATCGCGACACGGCTCGGACAGCGTGGCGCTCTCGTCTCGGGCGGGCAGAAGCAGCGCATCGCGATCGCCCGCGCCCTCGCCGGGAAGCCGGACCTGCTCCTGCTCGACGACTGCACGGCGTCGCTCGACGCACGAAACGAGGACCTCTTCTGGGCAGGCATGATGGTCGGGTTCCCGGATGCGATGACCTTCGTCGTCTCGCACCGGCTCGCGACGATCCGACGCGCCGATAGGATCCTCGTCCTGGACCACGGCCGTCTGATCGATCAGGGGACCCACCACGAACTCGCCGGGCGTTGCGATGTCTATCGCGCTTTCCTCCTGACGGAAGCGAAGAAGCGCCATCTGGAGGAAGATCCGGATCGGGAAGGGAGCGGGATCGGCGTCGGCGGCTCGTAGAGCGCTCTCCGGATGAACTCCCGAAGATGCCCGCGGCTCGTTCGCCATGTCCCTTCGCGCGACTGCTCCGGCGGACTGGGACACTGCCCGTTGTCCCGCTTCTGTGCCGCCTGCGCTCTGGCGTCGCGCTGCGAGACATGGCTGCACGCCCGCGGGCCCTCATGGGCCATGAAGCGCGAGCTGGCGCGCCCGCGAGGCCGGCGTCCTGATCGTTTAGCCGGCCGAGCGGGAGCAGGGCGGCCATTCGGGGGCCGCCTCCGTTCGGCGCATGGCGCAGCTCTCTTCGGCGATCCCCCTGCATGGCCGCCCGGACCCGCGGGCGCGCGTGCTCGCGCGCACCCGCCCGGCGCATGGTGTCGAGCCCGATCAGAAGCCTCTGCCCGGACCGCCGCGCGGAAGTAGATCCTTCACGGCATCCCACCGGATCATCTGCTCCGGCGTGAGAAGCGAGCCGATCTGCGCGGCCGCGGACCTCTCCAAATCGAGCACGCGCATCGCCGCATCCTCGGGAGCGAGCGTCCCGGACTTGACGCCGCTCATGATCTCCTTGCGCGCGGGGATGGTTTCTCTCAAGAGATCCTGCACGCGATTCGCCTGTGCCGGCGCGAGGTCGAGAACCCTCTCGAGGAACAGCCCGCGCCTCCGGAGCTGATCCTCCATCCGCTCCATGCGCGCGTCGATCTGCTCACCGATGCGCTTCGACCGGAAGTCGTCGGCCTTCTCCCACTGTTCCGCGGTCAGAACGCTCTTCATCTGATCGCGCGTGCCGATCCGGACCGCGCGGATTCCATCCCGCGTCGCCTCGGGCGTCGTGGTTCCCGAGGCCATGTGCGACCGGATCTCGCGCATCTCGACTGCCCGGGCGTCGAGGATCGATCGGATTTCCTCGCGCTGCGCGTCCGTCAGATCGAGATAGCCCGCGGCCCGATCGGCCAGCGCCGCAAACCCTCCCCCGGCGCCCGGTCCCGCACCCGCTCCGCGCCGCCCGCCCATCCCCCTCCCTCGTCCCCGCGGACCGCGGTCTTCCGGACCGTTCCCGCCCGCTCTTTCCACCGTCCAGCGATCCCGCTCATCCCTCAAGAGCCGCGCAAGCTGCGCGAACTGATCGGGCGTCAGCGCCTTGGACGCATCCTCCAGAAAGACGAGGGCCGGAGGCTCGCCCGCCGCGGGGCCGAAACTCGGCCTATCCGCATGGGCGCGCCGTCCCCAAGATCCTCGCCGGGAATGGCTCACCCGCTCGTCGCGGGCGGCGCGGGCTCGATCGAGCGCGGCCTCGATCGTGGTCCGCTGCTCGGCGGTCAGCTTCACGTGGGCATCGATCTGCTCCACCGTGAGCGCGGCGAAGGGCCCCACCGCCACGCCTTCGTCGAGAGCTTCCCCGCTGGCGGCGGCCGCCGGGCCGTCGAAGGGACCCGCGCTCCCGTCCACCTGATCGCAGCCGGCGCTGATCCCCAGGACGGCCACGAGGCCTACGATCGCCAAACTGGACCGAAGTCCACCGTTGCAACGCATGCTTCTCATCTCCGAATCCTCCTTGGGTCTTGATCGACCGTTTCGTTCTACTACCACAAGGAAACGTACCCGCGAGTTGTGTCAGAGATGTGGCAGGCCAATGGGATTTCGTGTCGGATGGCATCTCGCGCGCCCATGCTAAGATCCGGCCGACAAACAAGGAGGATCAATGCGGGAGTTCGATTGGACGAAGGAGTTCCCGGGCGCGATCACGATCTGCGACCCGGACGGCGTAATCCTCGAGATGAATGAGCGCGCGGCGTCAACCTTCGCTGGTGACGGCGGCAGGAACCTGATCGGTTCGAACCTCCTGAATTGCCACCCCGAACCTGCGCGAACGAAGACCGAAGAGTTGCTCCGGGGACAGCGGATGAACGCTTACACGATCGAGAAGGGGGGCAAGAAGAAGCTGATCTACCAGGCTCCGTGGTACGCGAACGGCGTATACGGCGGTCTGGTGGAGCTGTCGCTCGAGATCCCCGACACGATGCCCCACTTCAAGCGGGAAAACTGAAGGAGCGAGGCGGCGCGCCGGCGGCAGGCAGGCTCTGCACGCGCACCCGGCGGCTCACCCGGAAGCGCGGTCCGCGTCGGCGGCCGGCAGCCGCACGATGATGCGGGCGCCCCCCTCGGGCCTGTTCTCGGCCGTCGCTTCCCCGCCGTGCGCCCGGGCGATTCCCCGGACGATCGCAAGACCCAGGCCGGTCCCTCCGGCGGGGCGCGCGGGATTGCCGCGATAGAACCTCTCGAAAACGCGGGGCAGATCTTCCCGGGCGAAGCCGGGACCGTCATCCTCGACGATGACGGTCGGCTCCTCCGCGGTTGATTCGACTCGCACGCGGACCTTTCCCCCCGCTTGCACATACCGAAGCGCGTTCCCCAGTAGATTCGCGAGGAGTTGCTCGATCCTCCCCCGATCTGCGAGCGCGAGAATGCCTTGCGGCGGCGGGGGGAACCCTCCGTCGGCGCCCGCCTCCGGGCTCGGCCCCGCGAGGTCGAGCCCGGCCTCCGCGAACGCGGGGCGCATCCGTCCGACCACCATCCGCGCCAGATTGACGAGATCGACCGGCTCGCGCGCAAGCGGGACCCCTCCCGCTTCCACGCGGGCGAGATCCAGCAGATCGGCAACGAGTCCGTCCATCCGCACCGCCTCCTCCTGGATGAAGCGGAGGTAACGCTCTGTCTCCTCCCGGCTCTTCGGCACGGTGGGATCGAGCAGTGTTTCCGCATAGCCTCGGATCGTCGTGAGAGGAGTCGCCAGATCGTGCGTCACGTCGGCCAGGAAGCGGCGGCGCTGATGGTCGGCTTCGATCACCTTCGCGCGCGACTCCTGCAAGCGGCCGGCCATCCCGTTGAACGCGGCGCCGAGCCGGCCGAGCTCGTCGGCCCCCGCGTCGGCGACCCGCGCGGCCAGATCCCCTTCCGCAACGCGGCGGACCCGGTCCTCCAGATGAGAGAGCCTTCGGGCCATTCCTCGAAACAGGAGAAAGCCCGCAATGCCGGCGAGGAGTGCCGCCGTCGGCAGGAAGAGAACCCACGGGCGCGGCATACCTTCCGGCGAGAGCGTCCGATCCGGGCGCGGCGGCAGGACGAGGACATCCCCCATGTGTGCGCCATTCGCGAGCACGGGCGCGCTTCCGATCACCCGCCGGCCGCGGCCGCGCTCCGATCCGCGCAGGAGCATCCGTGTTCCGGGAGGCAGATCATCCAGGTTCCGGGAAGAGAGGATTCCCCCCGCGGCATCGCGATAGACCAGCAGAAGCGCAGGGTCTCCGCGCGCCGCGCTCTTGAGCACGCCTGCGATGTCCCGATTTCCCGCGTTGAGCGCATCCGCCACGCTGGCCGCGGCGGCGCGGGCGATCGACTGGCGCGTCGTCGTGCGCCAGTAGCGCACGGTCGGCTGAAGGACCGTGGTGATCAAGACCGCCTGGATGACGATCCCCCCGACGAGGACGGCAAGGAACGCCCCCGTGAAGGTCCAGAGAAGGCTCCCTCGGAGCCGCAGGCTCATGATCCGGGCTCCGCCATCCGATAGCCCGAACCCCAGACGGTCTGGACGAACTTCGGGCTGTCGGGATCCGGCTCGACCTTCTTGCGGAGACGGCTGACCAGGCTGTCGATGCTGCGCGAGTCCACGACGCGATCCCTTCCCCAAACCTGCTCGAGGAGTTGGTCCCGCGAGAAAACCCGTCCCGGATGCTTCGCCAGGAACAAGAGGAGATCGAACTCCAGCGTCGTCAGGTCGGCGGGGCGGCCGTCGATCGTCAGACGCCGGCGCCCGGGATCGAGGGCGAGGGGACCGAGGTGCACGGGCGCATCCTCCTCCGGCAGCGCACGGCGCAGGAGGGCCCGCACCCGAGCGACCAGCTCCCGCACCCCAAACGGCTTCGTCATGTAATCGTCCGCGCCGAGCTCGAGGCCCAGGACCACATCGGCCTCATCGCGTCTTGCCGTCAACATCAGGATCGGCACGCGGCTTCGGGCGCGGATGCGCCGGCATACATCGAGGCCGTCCATGCCGGGGAGCATCAGATCGAGCACGACGAGATCGGGTTCGACCTTGGCGAAGAGATCGAGCGCCGCGATTCCGTCCGCCGCGGTGTTGCACTCGAGCCCGATCGCGGCGAGGTTCTTCGCGATCAGCTGGGATATTTTCGTCTCATCCTCGACGATCAGGACGCGCGGAGCGCTCATGAGGTCATCCCCTCTCCCTCCGGCAACGAACGATAGCGCAGGCGGGCGGGGCGATCATCCTCCTTCACATCCCGGCCCGGCGCCCGTGAGCGGGGGCAGATCCTTCCGGACATAGATCGCCCACCAACCGCTCCTGACCAAGATCGATTCGTGACGGTATCGCTCGTGCAATCGAGGATTCTGAAGGAGCAGGCTGTTGTGACGCCCCCAGGCGAGCCGCGCTATCTGGTTCTCGGGAATCGCCTCGGGCTTCGGCAGGTTAACGATCAAGAGGTAGGAAGGGGACGCATCGAAAACGGCGCCCGCATCGAACTTCTCGTGTCCGGGCTTCCCCTGGCCGAGCCGCGTGCGGCGATGCGCGATCGTCGGATTCACGAGACCCAGAGGATCGATGATCCGCAGGTCGGAGTAGAACCCGATCGCCCCGATCGCGGTCGTGCTGAGCGACGCCTCGCGCGGGGCGACGCGGCGAAGGTAGCGCCCGATCTCCTCCCATTGCACCGAATAGCCGGCCTCGATGCGCAGGACCTCTAGCTCGGGCGCCGCGTGACCTTTGGTGCGGGATTGTCCGATCGTGAGGGCAGACACCGCGAGGATTGCTAGCCCGCCCGTGACTACCGCACGGCGCCGCCACCCGATCCAACCCAGGCGGCCTGCGAGCGCCACCCACGGGTGGAGCGCCAACACGCAAAGAATCGGTAGGACGGGGACGATGAAGCGATAGAGCGCGAAATGGTCCCCGCCCTCGTACACGACCGTGAGCAAGTGAGCGGCGGCGATGATCGCACAACCTCTCACGACCCCGGGCGCGCCGCGCAGAAGGGGAATGGCCGCCAGGGAGAAGAGGACGATGAGGGGCGAGGCGACGACAAAGCTCCACACATAGGCGAGACCCCGTTGGAGCAACAGGGTGTTTCCGTAGTCGAGCTTCGCGTAGAAGGTGTTGGGGAAGAGGCTCCCGAACCAGACCGCCCTGAAGGCGAAGTAGGACCCGTATCCGACGAGGAAGAGAAGGGCGAGACGGAGAATCTCCCGGCGCGACGCTCCATTCCATCGAAGGAGAAAGGCGAAGAATGGAAAGAGGGCCATCGCCTCTGGTCGCGTGAGGCCGGCAAGGATCAGACACGCCCCAGCCATCGCGCCGTTGGGCGGCCGCCGATCGCCGGATGCGAACAGGATCCCGGCCAGGAGAAGGAGCGCGTAAAGGACGGTTTCCAGGCCAGAGACGGCCCAGCCCAGGACGGCCGGATTCAGGGTGATCAGAATCGCCGCCGGCACCGAGAGCCAGCCCCGACTTTCATAGAAGGCGACAGCGCAGGCCCGCGCCACGATGTAGGCGAGAGCCCCGAGGCCGATCCAACCGATCCCGCGCATCACGACCACGGGATCCAAACCGAGCTTGATTCCCGCCGCCTGGAGGAGGACGAGCAGGAAATTCGTATAGCCCTCGACCCGCTCTCCCGGATTGAAGCAGAGCCCCCGCCCCATCGCCCAGTTGGCTGCATAGCGGAGCGTGATGAACGCATCATCGACCGGACCCAGGCGCCATCTCGCGGCCAGGATGGACCCGATGAGAACGGAGAATCCCCCGGCAACGACGGGCGCGCGCCAGCCCGACCCGCCTCCGAGAGGGCGCCGCGGAGCGGTGTCTCGCATCGATCCGTTCCTCCTCTCCACCCCCGGCAGAGGAGTCCGCCGAGAGGTTTCGATCGGACTCCCTAGGTCCCCGGCTGCGTTTCACCGACGGCCGCGCGCAGGTACCGCGCGACCCACGGCAGTAATGCGTAGGCGGGCAGGGCGAGCAGGAACGTGACGCCGAAGTATGCGCCGTACCCGAGATGCTCGGTTCCCCACCCGCTGAACCCTCCCGCGACCGATCGCGTCAGCCCGAAGAGGGCCGAGAGGAGAGCGTACTGCGTTGCCGCATGCTCACGCTCGCAGATCGACATCAGGAAAGCGAGGAAAGCGGCGGTTCCGAGCCCCGCGCTGAACGACTCGAAGAGCGAGGCGGCGTAGATCGCGCTGCGGGCGAGATCGAGGTAGGCGACGCCGGCGTAGATCAGATTCGATACCGCCTGGAAGAGACCGAGAATCCACAGAGCGCGGAAGATTCCGATCCGCGAGGTCAACCAGCCGCCGAGGAGCGCGCCGCCGATCGTTGCGAGGACGCCGAGGGTCGTCGAAATCGTCCCGATCTCGAGAAGCCCGATTCCGCGATCGACCCAGAACGGCTTCACCATCGGCCCCATCGCCGCATCTCCCAACTTATAGAGCAGGACGAAGAGCAGGACGGCCGGGGCGGCCGGACGCCGGAGCCAAGTCGCGAGGGGCCGGATGATCTGCCGGCGTTCCTCCGTCCTCTTCATCGGAGTGGGGGCGAGAAGACTCACGCAGGCGAGGATGAAGAACAGAACCCCCGCGGCACGGAAGAGGTTGCTCCAGGCAACCGTTTCGGCGAGGGCGATGATTCCTCCCCCTCCCACGATCAACGCGACGCGATAGGCCGTGACACGGATCCCGTTCGCCGTCCCGACCTCCCGCGGTTCGAGGAGTCCGATCGAGTACGCATCGATCGCGACGTCCTGCGTGGCGGATGCGATGGTGAGGCCGAGCAGCAGCAACAAGAGAAGGGCGCCCGGTTGCGAGGGATCGAGCGCCGGCAAGAGAAAAAACGTCAGCCCAAGCGCGATCAACGCGGATGCGATCCACGCGGAGAATCGCCCGAAGCGGTCGACCAGGGGCGACCAGAGGACCTTCACGCTCCACGGAAGGCCGAGCAAGGAGAAGAACCCGATCTGCGCGAGCCCCACCCCATGCGCGCGAAGGTAGACCGGGATGCAATCGTTGAAGATTCCGAAGGGAAGCCCTTGCGCGAAGTAGAGCAGGGCGATCCAGAGGAGCTTCGTGCGCGTGCGCATACGGTTCGACTGCGGGGATCCCCTCGGGTGTAGAAACGGAAACTTCCTGACGCTCCGAGCTACGGCATGACGATGACGGTTATGGTTCCCAGCTGTGTTACCTGGCCCTGTATGACCTGGAAAGAGCGGATCTGACCGCCCGGGTACACGTCTGTACCGAACCAGCCGAGGAGATCTCCGGTATTGGCGACTCCGTCGTCGTTTGTGTCCTTCCAGACATCAAGGTAGTAGGTGCCCACCGAAACATCGACAAACCTGAACGTGATGCTCTCCCCATCTTCCGCCACGAAAATGGCGCGGACCGGTTGGTCGCTCGACCAGCTCGCCAGATCCCCGTAGAAGGCGATACGCGCGCCTTGTAGATTCCCCGTCTGACCGGAACGGATCGCCACCGTTCCCTCCATGCCGGTCGGGGGTGTGGGCGGTGCTACGGTCAGGGTTCCCTGCGCGCTGGCAGTGAGACCCTCGGGGTCCAACGCGGTAACCGTGACCCTGTAGGAACCCACATCGGACGGTGCCG
>CAZNRY010000067.1:0-19715 GCA_964575675.1 uncultured bacterium | reverse complement strand
TCATGAATGTGTAGCAGCCGGTGTAGGAGAGGAGGAGGAGGTCGGGTTTAGGGAGGCGCGTTCCGGTCGGACCGATATTGCCGAGTTTCATCATTCCGATGTCGCACTTCACGTAGGTGCAGACGTCCTCCGAATGGCCCGCCTTCTCGGCCGCGGTGATGTACTCCCCGCTCTTCCCCCGCATCCCCGACTGGAGGGCGTTGATCTCCGGCAGAACCGGAAGCGCGTCGAAGCTGCGGATCAACTCCGTGAGGTTTCCGGGGACGAATGTGTACACGACCGGATCTCCCGTTTCGGGAGCCATCTCCAGGCGGCGGTAGTGCGCTCCGATCATCTCCTTCTGAAGCTCCATCGATCGGTCCTTGTTCGCCCTGATCATGCGCTTTCTCCCCAGAGTTTGATCGAATCGGAGAAGGTCCCGGCTTGTTCCCTGAACTGCTGGAACTGCCCCGTGTTCTCCGAATACTGGAAGGCGATGCAGGGAATCCCTGCCGCCTCCACTCCCGCTCGGAGCATTGGGCGGTCGAGCAGTGCAGGGTCGCAGAAGCTGGGCGCAGCGAAGATGATCCCGTCGGCCCGGGCGGCCCGGGCTCGGTCGCGCATCAGACTTTTCTTCCCTGTTGGATCGACCTCGAAGAGCACGGATGACGGCACCGAATGCTGGATCAGGGATCGGGCGAGATTCGCCACGAGATCCCCCTCCAGCGAAACGTCCCCTGCGAAGAAGCGATTTCCGAGCAGGAAGTCGTCATCGACGATGTAGCAGCCGGCCCGTTCGATCGTCTTGATCAATCCCAGGGGCGGCTGCTCGCAAAACGCCCCGACGATCATGACCCGGCTCCTGTCCTTCGGTTGCGCGGGATCGGCCTCGACGGCCGCGAGGTAGGCCCGCGCATGCTCGAGGAAGCCCTCCAGCGGCGTGACCTCTCCGGCACGCATCAGGACGTATAGCTCCTCGGTCGGCACGGACCAGGGGCTCTCCTGGCGCGCGCGGTAGAGCTCACGGACCAGATCGCGGGCGGCATTGTAGCTCATGATCGCTTCCCGGAGCGAGGCATCGCTCGCGGGATTCCCCGAGACATCCCCCAGCTGGCCGAGCAGCAGCCGCAGCTCTTCCTCCCAGAAGACGCCGCCGGTGCTCATCTCTCGAACCTGAGGAAGATCGAGATACCGGACATAGAGTCCGGGATAGAGGAGCTTCCAGATGCCAGAGAGGTTTCGAATCACGTCGCAGGTGGATGGGAAAAGGACGGCGGACAGGAAATCGAGCCTCCCCGATTGCGCCAACTCGATCACGGAGCGGGGGAGGTGGCAGATATAGGATTGATAGAAGGCGTCGCCCCGGATGATCTCGAGCCGGTCGCCCCCCCCATGAATCCCCACCGGCAGGAGACCGCTGGCGCGAATGATCTCGCGGGGCGCGTAGACCGGCAGAAAGCCGCATGCCTTGAGACCCGGGTTCTCCGCAAGATGGGCCCGAGCCGCGCCGAAGCTCAAGTCCTCGTAGATCCCCATCGCCCAATCGACAATCGCTTTCCGATTCAATCGTCTCTCCTGAAATCCATCAGGTGCATCTGCCGCCGGTAGTGCACCACGCTCTCGGTGCCCGTCAAGGAACGAGCACCGCCCGCCGGGACAGCCGCCCATGATGAGCGGCATCCAGGACATCGTTGATCTCGTCCAGAGGATGTTTCTCGACAAAGGGACTGACCTGGATCCTCCCCTCCGCGATCCAGGCCAGCACCTCCGGGTACAGGAGCGGGTCGCATCCCCAGTTGCCGCTGATCGACGCATCGAAGGCCATCAGATTGCTCAGGCGAACCTCGGTCTTGTCCATCGTGAACCCGACGATTGAAAGATGGGCGCCGTGGCCGAGGAGCGAATAGGCGATCTCCTGGCCCGCGCGGGTCCCCGAAGTCTCGAAGATCCTCCACAGCGCTCCGGGCGCGCCGAGCTTCTTTGCTTCCTCCTTGATCCGCTTGCGGATCTCCTTCGGGTCGATTTGAGAGACGTTGACGGTCGCGTGGGCGCCGTGCCGGGAGGCGACGTCGAGCTTTGCTTGATCGACGTCGAGCGCGACCACCTTCGCGCCAACAGCCGCCGCAATCTGGGTCCCGTGGATTCCGATGCCGCCCACGCCGATGAAAACAGCGAGATGCCCCGAGGCCAGGTTGGAGCGTTTGACCGCCTGGAACGGGGTCGTGACCGCGTCGGAGACGATGGCCAGTTCCCACAGTTCCTGCTTCGTGAGCAGGGTCTCCGGGACGGGGCAGAGAAACTCGGCTGGAACGACGACGTGGGAAGCGAATCCGCCGTGACGGTCGTTGCCGGGCATGATTTGCGCGCCGCAGATCCTCCGATGCCCCGCGCGGCATAGCTCGCACTTCCCGCAGGGGAGAACCGCCGGCACCAGGACCGGCCGTCCCAAGATCGACGGGTCGACGCCGTCCGCCGCCTCGACCACGGTGCCGCTGATCTCGTGTCCGAGGACCAGGGGAGGCGCCTGTCTCGTCTTGACCCCCATATACAGGAACGAAATGTCGGTGTGGCAGACCCCACAGCCGGCGACCTCGACGACGACCTCTCCGGCCGAGGGTATCTCGAGCGGCAGCTCGCTCTTCTCGCACGGCCGGCCCGGCTCTGTCATCATCCACGCCCGCATGAATCCCCGTCCCTTCGCGGCCACGTTTCCCTCCTTCATTCGTCCTCGGCAATGATTGACCCGCACTCGTGACACCGATCCAGAGTGGTCCCCTTGTCCAGGAAACAGGGCCGCGAGTCGGGCACGAGCCGGACCACGCGGCGCAGGAGGCGGCAATCGCAGTCTGCGGACGGATCGTAGACGGCCTCCAGATGCTTCTCATGATTCTCGAGCACGTTCTTCGCGCGCACTTTCATCGATGGGGTGAGCTCGCCCTTCTCGAGCGTGAGGCAATGCCCGAGCACCACAAACGCCTTGATCCGCTCGTAGTGGACCGGATGGCCGTCGTTCACCTGCCGGATCGCTCCAAAGAACGATTCGCGCACTTCCCGTTCGGCCCGCTCGACATCGTCGCCGAACTCCTCCTTGATCAGGCCCAGATTGGGGAAGATCAATGCCGTCACGTGCTCCCGCCCCGAGCCCCCGACCACGACATGCTGGATGTACTTGCTCATTCCGGCAATCTGGGACTCTAACGGCGAGGGAGTCACGCGTTCCCCGCTGAGAAGCTTAAAGAGCCGGTCCTTGCGCGCGATCAGCCGGAGCCCCCTCCCCGCAATCGCCCCCAGGTCTCCGGTCCGGAACCAACCGTCCCCCGGAAGCACCCGCCGGGTCTCCTCCTCGTTCCGGTGGTAGCCCAGCATCACATTTGGTCCTCGGATCAGGATCTCTCCGTCGTCTTCGAGACGGATCGTCACGCCCGGAATCGGGTACCCGACCATTCCGGGGACGTTCCGCGGTTCGTGCAGGTCCGTGACCGAGCAGCAGGGGGAAGTTTCGGTGAGACCCCAGCCTTCGATCACCGGAATGCCCCGGTGCGCGCAATAGTCGCCGACGATTGCCGGAAGGGGCGCGGCCGCCGTGAAGACGAACCGCAACTCTGGATGAAAGATCTCCTCCTCGTCCTCCGGATGAAGCCGCACGTGATTGTACAGCTCGAGATAGACCGCGGGCACGCTGAAGTAGACGGTCGGCCGGATCGCCTTCCAGTTGGCTAGAAGGAGGGGCAGATCCTTGCCGGCGCTGTCATCCAGGGCAAGGGGGGCGCCGTTCCAGAGCGCGTTGTATTTCTCGAAGATCCCTCCGAACGAATGATGCCAGGGCAGGTAGGAGAGGAACCGGTCTTCAGGAGAGAGATCCCAGATCCTCTTCAGCGCTCTCTGCTGCGACAGGATATTGTCGTGGCAGAGCACGACCCCCTTGAGCTCGCCTGCTGTCCCCGACGTGTACATCATGAGGCACGGATCGCGTGGATCGAGATCCGACGCGCCCTGGAGAAACCTCTCGACCTCTCTTGGCGACGGATCCCCGGCCGCAGCCTTGCCCCCGATCGCGGAGAAAGGCGTGAACTCCCCCTTGAACCAACCGACCGTCTCCTCACGCTCTTGTTCCCCGATCTCATCGAAGGCGACGATGAGCTCGCAGCGGTCGTTCGGCTCGAGCTTGCGAAGTTGCGTGACATCGGCGACGAGAACCGCCTTCGCCCCGGAGTTGGCGATGAGGCTGCTGGCCTGCTCCCTCGAATAGCCATGGAAGAGGGGCACGTAGACTGCCCCGATGCTCATCACGGCCATCTCCGCCGCTAGCATCTCCGATCGATTGCGTGAGAGGGCGACGACGCGGTCCCCCCTTACGATCCCCCGGGCCCGCAGGAAGCGGCCGAGCGCAACGACATGGAGGAGCAGTCGATCCCACGCGACATCGACGAATCGGCCATTCCGCTTCTCTCGGAGAGCAGGCTTCCCCGCGAAACGGGCCGCGTTTCTCGAGAGAAAGACCGGGATCGTCTCGAGCCCCTCCACCGGCTCCAGGGTCGAATGGAGTGTCCTCCCCCTAAGAACGACCGATTGTGCGAGCCCGGCCGACCTGGCATGCTCCTCGTTCTTCATGCGGAATCCGCGTCCTCCGCCGCGACCCGGTTGTCCCTCACGACCCCCTCGAGCACCGCGAGGGCCGCGCCGAACGCTCCCATCTCCTGCGGATGGGGGACCACCACGATTCGAAATCCGAGCGCGGATTCCAGGAGCTGCACCACCATCGGGTGATAGGCGACCACGCCCCCGGTCGTGACCACCGTTCCCTCGAGCACGTCCATCTCAAGGATTCTCTTCACCACCGAGCGGTAGGCCGCGCGGGCGAGGTCTGCGGGGCGCTTTCCCCGGCGGATCGCGGTCAAGAGCTCGGTCCCCGTGAAGACCGTGCAGAAGCTCCCCAGCTCGACTTCCTCCACGAAACCGGCCGCGAGCTCGGGGAGTTTCTCGGTCGGGATGTTGAGGCGCATGGCCATTTCATCGAGGAAGCTCCCCGTCCCGGCGGCGCATTTGCGGTTCATCTTGTGCGCGACCCTGCGGCCGTCAGGACCGATCCTGATCACCTTCGCGTCCTGACCGCCGATGTCGACCACCGTGAACGGCGCGGCCACGTAGTGGCGCACCCCCCGGGCGTGGCAGTCGAGCTCGGTGCGGGTCGCGCCCGCAAAGGCGATGCTATGACGCCCGAAGCCCGTGGCGCAGACGGCGGCGATCGACCGCCGGTCGATCCCGGCCCCCTCGGTAACCCGCGAGAACGCCTCCTCGGCCGCCTCGGGCAGACCGGCCCCCGTCCGCACGACCGCTCGCGCGAGGACGCGCGCTTTCTCATCGATGACGACCGCCTTGGTCGTCCAGGAGCCGGAGTCGATCCCTCCATAGAGGCCCTTCGATTCCCTCTCTCTCGTCACCGGATCTCTCATGCCTCGGCGATCTGCTCCACGAATCCCTCGATACTCGTCCGCGATTGCTCCGTCGAATAGCAGCGCAGGTCCATGTGATCCCCCTCGATCACCAAGACCGGGATCCCGAAGCGCTCCTGCAGCCTCCGGGGCATGCCGTATCGGGTGTTGGAGTTGTTGGGACACGTCCGGCAGTCGTGAAAAACGATGCCGTCGGCCCGAAACCGCCGCACCGTTTCTTCGAGGTAACGTTCCTTCCATCCCTCGGAGCGGGCGATGAAGAGCTCCAGCGATGCACGAGCGATCGAACGGATCGGGTCCCGGGGATCGAGCGCGGGGAAGACCCAGCTGCTGCAGTATGTGGAGGCGACCACGCTGGTCTTTAGGCTGGCGAAGAGGCTCGAGTGCTCCCGCAGCTTTCCCCAGATCGGCATCCCTTCCCAGTAGAGCCGGAAGCGCTCCCCTTCGACTGCGGCGCTCCCGGAGGCGACGCGTTCCTGTAGCTCTGCCAGAAGAAGACGATAGTAGTCGCACGCCTCGAGTTTGCCCCGCAGGACGACGGCGGGAGCCATCTGGATCGTCGCATCGAAGAAGGTGAGTGGAGCCGGACGATGCGTCGCGGTCTCCAGACAGGCCTTCCAGAGATCCGACGACTCCCGCGAGAGCCGCGTGGCGGTCTCGAGCCTGGAGGCATCGAGTCTGCGCCCGGCGATCTCTTCCAACGGCGGGATCAGCGCTTCAAGCTGTCGGGCGGTCCCATCCACCAGAGAATCGGTCACCTCATCGATCCCGCGGACCGAGGTCACGCCGAGCACGGGGATCGACCAGACCCGGCCGTAGAACTCGAACCAGTCCCGCACGTCGCGGCACTGGTTCGTGTTGAAGATCAGAACGTCGGGCCGGGGCACCTCCTCGAGACCGTAGGCCTTCAGCGGAGTCGTCTTCCCCAGATAGGCGCCGATGTCGCTGGTCAGATAAGAGCAGATCTCCTGGGAATAACCGACCGCATGGGCGCGCGGCATGTTGTCGTTGGCCATTCGCGTCGCCCCGAGCATCGCGCCGTGATTCTCGGGATAGAAGACCTCATAGCCGAGGGCATGCAGAATCTCGGCCGGCCCCACGCTGGTGCACCAAGCGACAGGCGCGCTCCGCTCCCGCGCGGCGCGGTCCAGACGACGGAAAGTCTCCCCCATCAGTTCCTTGAGACGAGCGATGCTGTGAAGCTCTTTTCGAATCGCGCTACTAGCCGCCATGGATCCTCTCCAGCGCTGTGATGGCGGCTCCCAAAGCACAGGCCATGATCGGCTCAGGAACCGCGCGCACCTCCATCTCGGTCCTTTCCGAGAGAGTCCGCAAAACACCGGGAAAGTACTCGGCGACCCCTCCCGTCACGATGATGGGAGGCGCGAACCCGCCGATCTCGAACACCCGTTCCGCGATCGAGTCGATGCAGCCGAGCGCGATCTCCTCGCGCCCCGTTCCTTCCCTGAGCCGCTCCAGAATCTCGGTCCCGGAGAAAACGGAGCAGTAGCTTCCGATGGTCGCCGGCTGCTCGGCTGCCGCGGCCAGCTCTTCCAGCCTCGAGGGGTGGATGTCGAGATGCCGGGCGGCGAACATGAGAAAGGTCCCGATCCCCACGGCGCACCGGCGGGCCGAGCGGCTCTCGATCGCGCGCCCACGATCGTCGACTCGGATCACGGCCGGATCCCTTCCGCCGATGTCGACCACCGTCATCGGATTCGGAACATGGTGGAAGGCTCCCCGTGCATGACACGCAGGTTCGCTGGAGAACCCGGTCGCGGCGATCGCGCAGTTTGCGGCAAACCCCGTCGCTTCGACGGCGGACAGGTCCGCCACTTTGCATCGAGCGTCGTCCACGGCGGCCATGAGCGCCTCGTGGATGCGTCCTTCGAACGGTCCCTGGGTGGCAAGGATCGACCGCCCGAGGATCGTGCGCGCGTGGTCCAGAATGATCGTCTTGATGCACTCCGTCCCCACGTCGATCCCCGCAACGAGTGTTCGAGTTTCTGTCATCCTGTTTCTCTCCTCGCGACGAGCGCGCGATCCACCGTTATCCCACTGGTCTCCATGTTCAGGCCTGACCAACGCCGACAGGCGCCCGCCGCTCAAGAAACTCGCTAAGCTGCTTCGTGACCTGTTCCATGGAGAAGAGCCGCAGGTCATGCGAATCAGCCTCGATCACGATCGAGGGCAGCTTCGTCGCCCGGCTGAGGCGGACCTCCAGGCCGTAGCGGACGTTGCTGTGATCGGGAGCGGTCCTCCCGTCGTGATAGATCACGCCGTCGACTCCGAAGTCATTGAACTGCGCCGTCAGGAACTGGGCTTTGTACTCGTCCGACCGGTTCGGGAAGATGCCGGTGTAGGCCGCCGCCATGCTCGCAACCGGGTTGTCCGGGTCGAGTCCCTCCACCGAGCAGATCCGGGGATAGGTCGCCGCGACGATCGCCACGCCGTGGCTCATGAAGAGCTTGGCCAGAGGCCTTAGCGCGCACCAGATCGGCGGTCCTTCCCAGTAGAACCGGAACCGTTCGCCCGGAACCGCCGCCTGCCCCGCCGCGATCCGTTCCTCCAGCTCCGCCTTCAGGATCGTGTAGTACTCGACCGCCTCGGGAGTGCCGCGCAGGACGACCATCGGCGCCATGTGGATGACCAGATCGAAGAAGGTGATTGGGGATGGGACCGTTCGCGCCAAATGCATGATCTCCCACCAGAGACTCGAGGCTTTGGCTGAATACGCCACGACCTGCGAGAGACGATCGGGATCGAGTTTCCGCCCCACGATCGACTCCAGCCCCGTGATCATGCGATGAGTCTGCTGGGCCACCGCATCGATCTCGATTCCGGTCACCTCGTGCAGGTAGCCGGGGGAATGCAAGCCCATAACGGGAACACGGAAGTAGCCGCCGTAAAACTCGAACCAGCGGACCAGGCTATGCCCGTTGCTCGTGTTGTAGAGGACAACGTCCGGGCGAGGCGGTCCCTCGATCCCGTAAACGTTCACCAGGGGGCTGTGACCGGCGAGCATCGCCCCGATGTCGCTCGTCATCGCCGAGCTCGCGAACTGGGAGAAACCTTCCGCCATCGCCCGGGGGATATAGCGGCCGGTCTGCCGGCTCGCGCCGATCAACGCCGCGTGGTTCTCCGGGAAGTAGGGGGTGAGGCCGAGGGCGCGGACGATCTCGACTGGACCCATCCAGCTACACCATGCGACCTTGCGTGCCGGATCGTCCGCAGCCGCCTGGAGATCGTGGAAGTAGTTTCGCAGCAGCTCCCGCAGCTTCGGGGCGGTCTGAAGAGGCACCCGGCCCGACGGCATCCCGCCCCCCCTTGCCACCAGAGTTGGGCGCACCTCGACCCGAGGGCCCGTTCCCACCGCGGCGCGGAGCGTCATCCTGATCTCTTCCTTACGCAGAAACTTCTGGCGCTCACGCGAGTGGATGAACCGCACCAGAGCGAAGTTGTGGGGCGCCTCAAATCCCAGCCGCTTCGCCTCCACAACGACGGCGCCGTTGATGGCGTCGACCTCGGTGCGGTGCCCGCGTGCCAGATCCTGCCACATCGAAGGACGGTTCTTCCCCAGCGCGTTCTGGGATCCGATCACCGGCCGGTAGGGATCCTCCTCGTCGACGATCGGAACTCCCCGCGCGCGCATGACCGCGATGATCTCCATGCAGAGCGAGCGCATGAACATTTGTAAATCATCATCATCCAGCAGCTCGCGACAGGATAGTCCGGTAAGGGCGGAGACAGGATTGACCACCGCGTTGTGGAGTAGCTTCTGCCAGACGGAGTGATCGATGTTCTCCACCACATCGGTGCTGAGCCCGCCCCGCCGGAAGACCTCACCGATCGCCAGAACGTCGTCGGTGATGGTTCCGTCATAGGGCGCGATCTGGATCGGCTTGATCCCGGGGCGATAGCGGAGCCGGTTCGGACCGGTGTGCTGGATGCTGTGGTACGTGATGCCGGAGAGGACCCTTTCCGGGCCCACTATGCCGGCCATCACGTCGGTGTTGCCGATTCCATTCTGCATGGAGAGGATCTTCGTCTTCGGACCGATGATCGAAAGCACGCTGCGGACGGCCGCTTCCGTTTCATAGGACTTGACCGCGATGAAAACGAGATCGACCGGATCCGTCTCATCGAGGAACGGCACGATCTTCAAGCGCACGCATCGTTCGCCCTTATCTTCCATGGAGAGATACAGACCGGTTTCGCTCAGGAGCTTCGCGCGGGATCGGTTGATCTCGAGCAGGATCACTTCCGCGCCGGAGTCAACCAGATGCACCCCGACTAGCCCGCCGAGTGCGCCCGCGCCCACAATCAAGATGCGCATCGTCCCCTCCTACGAAACGGACCCATCCGGTTCCGAGATCGAGCGGCGGGATCCCGTCAGCGGTTTTTCCACACGGGCCGGCGCTTCTCGAAGAAAGAGGCCAGCCCCTCGCGCACGTCTTCCGTCTTCATCAGCTCATCCAGAAACGTCCGCTCCACCTCCGGCAGGGCGGCCTCGAACGGCTGGCCACGGTGCCTTTTCAGGGTGCGGACGTTGAGTCTCATGATGAGCGGGCTGGCCATGCGGAAGTGCTTCAACGACGCCTCGAGCGCCTCCGGAAGATCCGCCGCCGGGACGATCCGCGCGACCAGACCGTAGGCCCTCATCTCCTCCGCCGTGTAGGTGCGCCCCGAAGCGGTGATCTCCACCGCCCTGGCCGGACCGACGATGGCGGGGAGACGCAAGAGACCGATCGGAGCGATGAACCCAAGACGGATCTCCGGCTGGCCAAAAGCCGCCTCTTCGGTCGCGAGCAGCAGATCCGCCATGACCGCCAGCTCGAAACCACCCCCCAGAGCGGCTCCCGCGACGCCCATCACGCACGGGATCTCGAGCCGATCGAGCAGACGGATCAGCCGGCCGAAGGAGCGGATCATCGCCTCCACGTTCTCGGGCCGGTGTTCGTCCACGTCCGCGCCCGCGCTGAACGCCTTGCCGTTCGCGGTCACGCAGAGCGCTTTGAGGGAGATGTCGGCCTGCACGCGTTCGAGCACCCCGCTCAGCTCATCCATCATCGCCATGGTCAGGATGTTGAGCGGCGGAGCGTTCAGTGTGACGTACGCGACGTCCTCGCGGACCTCGAACCGGATCCGGCCATCTTCCCCCCCGCTCATCGCAGATGCATCCCGCAGGCGCCGCAGTAGGCGAACCCCGCCGGAATTCCCTTGGCGCCGCATTTCGGACAGGTCTGGCTGTAAGGACCCCACAGAAACTCGGAGCTTCCCCCCTGCGCCGCGGTCTCCCGCAGGCCGCGGTAGTCCGCCTTGCGCTTCTCGGCGAAGGCGGTCATTCCTTCCCATGGCTCGAGAGAAGTGAAGTGGGTGCTCAGCCAATCGCGGGCATGGCCGACCGTGGCGTACCAGGACGACTCCTTCCAATAGTTGAGCTGCGCCTTCGTGTAGCGGGTGCATTCCGCGAACTTGTCCAGGGCGTTCTGCGCCATCTCATTCACTGCTTCATCCAGTTTCTCGCGGGGAACAGCCCGGTTCACCAGTCCCCACTCGAGGGCCTGTTTCGCCGGGATCCTCGGATTCAGAAAGAGCATCTCCCGCGCCCTACGATCCCCGACGTGGATGCTCAACCACTGTGTAGCCCCTCCGCAGGCGACGCTCCCTACGCTGGTGCCGACCTGCGCGATGTAGGTGTCATCTGCGATGATCGCCAGATCGCACGCGAGCTGCGACTCGTTCCCCCCTCCGACCGCCATGCCGTTGATCCGCGCGATGGTGACCTTGCCGGTCTTGAGAATGCTCTCGATGTACCCGCTGAAGAGCCCCATGTATTTCCAGTAGTCCCTTGGGCGCTGGGTGTAGACGGACGCGTATTCCTTGACGTCTCCTCCGGTGCAGAAGGCCTTCTCCCCCGCCCCGGTGAAGATGATCACGCCAACATGGTCATCGCACGCGGCGTCCTGGAAGGCCGCGGTCAACTCCCGCAGCGTGTTCGTTGTGTAAGCGTTGTACGCTTCCGGTCGATTGATCGTGATCCGGGCGATGAAGTCGCGCTTCTCATAGAGAATGTCGCGGAAGGGCATTTCGCTCGCAGGTTTCGAGGGAAACAGGCTCATGGGTCTTCCTCCACGCCGACGCCCCCGCGAAAGGGACGTGTCGCGCTCGTAGCTGGCTGTGGCGGCTCTCGGAAGCCCGCGGCCTGGGCTTGCGTCGAATCGGCTGTGTGTCAGATCGTCATTGGTTCTATTTGGTGGTCCTTTCTGCATCCGGTCCGTCGGCGGACCCCTCCACCGTACGGGCATCAAGCCCCGTTTCACCACCGCAAAGTGGGCTGACCGGCCCCGCCTTCCCCTTCTCCCGCAGCCCACGCAGGATCTTCTCCGGCGTGATCGGCAGTTCCTTGAACCTCACACCCGTGGCGTCGCAGATCGCATTGGCAATTGCACCCAGGACGGGCACGAGCGACCCTTCCCCCACTTCCTTGGCCCCGAACGGTCCGCGGGGCTCGAAGCTCTCTACGGCTCTCGAGAGAATCTCCGGCGTCTCCTGAATGCTCGGGATCAGATAGTCGTGGAGATTTGGGTTGGCGATCGTGCCGTCCGGATTGTGCACGACGTTCTCCATGATCGTTTCGCCGAGACCCATTATGATCGACCCCTCGACCTGGCCATGGAACGTCACGGGGTTGATGACCGTCCCCGCGTCGCTGAAGTCGACGCACCGGTCGACCGTTACCAAGCCAGTCTCCATATCAACCGTGACCTCGGCCACCATCGTCGAGAAGGAATAGGCGGGCGACGTACCAACCGTTCCCCCCTTGAAATCCCCACCCAGCACGGCCGGCGGACGGTAGTGGCCAGTTCCGACGATCGGTCCATGCTGCGAGAACGCCGCCTTCGCCGCCTCGGGCCAGCCGATGCGCACCTGCGGGTGTTCCTGGACGAAGATCTGGCCGTCGCGACAGACGAGCCCCCCCGGATCGCATCCGAGAAGTCGGCCGGCAACATCGACGAGTTGCCCCCTAACCCTGGACGCCGCCATGCGCACGGCGTTTCCGCCCATGAGGGTGACGCGGCTCGAGTACGAGCCCAGATCGACAGGGGCAAGAACGGAATCGCACTCCGCCATCCATACCCAGTCGTACGGGATCCCCAGTTCCTCGGCTGCGATCTGACTCAGGACCGTATCGGAACCTTGCCCGATTTCGGCTGCGGCGATGTGGAGCGAGACCGCTCGGCCGTCCTCATGGACACGGATGATCGCGTTCGAGTGCGGGAAATCGGAGCGGTAGATTGGATAGCCCGCCCCTGACACGAACCCCCCACATCCCACGCCGATCCCCTTGCCGGCGGGCAGGCGTCCCTTCTTCTCCTTCCATCCGGAAGCCTCGCGCGCCCCCTCCAGTGTGGCCCGGAACTCGCATGATCCGATCTGAAGGTCGTTGCAGGTGCGCGTGTCCGGATCCATCGCATTGACCATCCTGATCTGAAAGGGATCGAGGCCGAGATCCTCCGCGATCATGTCGAGGATCGACTCGAATGCAAACCTCGGCTGGGGGACGCCGTGACCCCGCATGGCGCCGCAGGCGGGGAGGTTCGTGTACATTCGATACCCGTCGTATTTGTAGTTCGGGATCTTGTACAAGGTCGGAACCATCGAGCCCGCGTAGTACGCGGTGATGACGCCATAAGAAGTGTAGGCCCCGCCGTCGAGCAAGATCCGGGACTCGACCGCCGTGATGGTCCCGTCCTTCTTCACCCCCACCTTAAGATCCATGTACTGCTTGTGCCGGCCTCGGAAGTGGTAGAACATCTCCCGCCGGTCGTACTTCATCATGACGGGACGTCCGAGTCGCTTGGCCAGCAGGACGGCGCAAAAGTCGAGAGGGGTCGTTTCCGCCTTGACACCGAATCCCCCGCCGACCGAAGGCTTGATCACGCGGATCTTCCCCATCGGAATTCCCAGCGTTCTGGAGATCATCTGCTGGAGGTAATGCGGCGTCTGGGTTGCGCTCCAGAGGGTCAGCTTCTCCCCGTGGTACTCCCATCGTGCGAGGCTGGCATGGGGCTCGATCGGCGCCTGAAAAGTCCGGCTGCCGGTGAATCGTTCATGTCGGACATGGTCGGCTTCCGCGAAGCCCTTCTCGACGTCGCCGAAGTGCCATTCGACGTGGGTGTTGATGTTGCGAGCGAACCGCGGGTCTTCTGGATGGATGAGCGGCGCGCCCTCTTTCAGCGCTTCCTCGGCGTCGAAGACCGCGGGCAGCTCCTCATACTCCACGGTGATGAGCCGGAGCGCCCGCTCCGCGGTCTCCTCATCCAAGGCGGCCACCGCCGCCACCTCGTCCCCTACGTAGCGCACGCGATCCTTCGCGAGGATGTACTCATCGTAGCGCGCGGGGCTGACCCCGTACGCGACGTCGGGCACATCGGCCCCGGAGATGACATCGAGCACGCCCGGGAGCTCCCGGGCCCGGGAAGTATCGAGGCGAAGGATCCGGCCGTGCGGAATGGGGCTCACCAGGATCTTCCCGTAGACCATCCCGGGGAGGCGGAGGTCGGCGGTGTAGACGGCCCTCCCCGAGACTTTGTCCGGCGCATCCGCCCGTGTGACCCCATGGCCCACCACGGCGAAATCACGCGCCTGATCACGCTCATCCGGCGGATTCGGACGCGTATCGAGCGGGACGTCGATGAACTGCTGCCAGGATTGCACCGCTCGGATGATCCGGCTGTAGGCGGCGCAGCGGCAGAGGTTCCCGCCGAGCGCTTGGCGGATCGCCTCCTCCGTCGGATCCGGATTGAGATCGATGAGCGCCTTCGCCGAGAGGATCGTCCCGGGTGTGCAAAAGCCGCACTGAAGCGCGCCGTGTTTGATGAATGACTTCTGGAGCGGATGGAGGCCGCCGTTTTCGCCCAGACCTTCGATCGTTGTGACCTGCCTCCCGTTCGCCGAGATAGCGAGAACCATGCAGGAGTTCACCGGCCGCCCGTCCAGCAGAACGGTGCAGGCGCCGCACTCCCCCAGTTCGCATCCCTTCTTGGTCCCCGTCAGGTTCAACCGCTCGCGGATCAGATCCTGTAACGTCGTGTTCGGCTTAACTCCCAGAACATGCTTGCGGCCGTTGACGTGGAGGGAAACCTGAATCTCTCCCGTCATCGGGCGTTCCTTCCCACCGCCGACTGCGACCGCGCCGCGGCCGCGCGGAGCGCGCGCAGGGTGAGGATCCGTACGAGATGCCTTCGGAACTCGGCCGATCCGCGCAAGTCGGTGATCGGGCGGGCCTCTTCCGCCGCCATACTCGCAGCGCGCTCGAAAGTCTTCTCCTTCGCCGCTTGCCCCATCAGCAACTCCATGCTCCGGACGGCGAGCATGGGGACGGGCGCCACGGCACCGAGGACGAGCCGGGCCTCGCGGATCACCGGGCCATCCATGCGCAGGAAGGCCGCAACGCCCGCGACGGCGAGGGCGGTCGCGCGCCGCAGAGCGAAGCGCTCATAGCGCATCCCCGAGCCGCTGGGCGGAATGGGAATCCGGATCTCGGTCATGATCTCACCCGGCTGCAGGGCCACGCGGCGCGGAGCGACGAAGAAATCCTCGGCCTCGACCGTTCTGTCCCCCTGGGTTCCGGTGATCCGCACCTCCCCACGGGCGGCGATGCAGATAGGTGGCGTGTCCGCCGAGGGAACTCCACTGCAGAAGTTCCCGGCGAGAGTGCCACGGTTGCGGACCTGGACGGCGGCCATCGTGAGGATCGCCTCCGCCAGCGCAGGAAAGACGTCTCGCACGACGTCCGATGCGGCGATCGCGTTCAGCGTGGCCATGGCCCCGATGGTGAGGTGGCCGCCATCCTGACGAATCTCCCCCAGGCCGGGGATCCCGTTCAGATCGATCAGGTGCTGGGTCGTGTCCCGGTGCTGCTTCAGGTCCGGAAGCAGCTCTGTTCCGCCGGCCAGGAAGCGGGCGTTCTCTCCGAACTGGAGACCGAGGGAGCATGCCTCCACGCGCGAAGCAGGCCGATGGTAGACGAAGTCACAGATTTCCATCAACGAAGCATCCCCAGGCGATCGTCGGTTGACGGAGTTCCGCGCGGCCACAACTCTAGCAGGCGTTTGAATCGTAGCGGCGACCGACGGATTGTCAAGGAGAGCCCTCCGTGGACCGCGCGAAGGACCGCGTGCGGTCATAGCTCGAACCGAGCGGCGGGTTCAGCGAGCCCACCTAAATCGGCGCGCTTCTCAGATACTCGGACCCGATTCGTCCCTCCCTGCACAGGGTGGAAGCCATGAAATGGGCCGAATGCCGGGCTTGGATCGCAAGCGCCTCCTCCAGAGAAACGGAGCAGGAACCGGCGACGCTCTCCGCGATCGCTCGGCGGGCCCCTTCGACAGCAAGGCTTCCGGCGACCGGCAGGTCGGCCGCATCCAGCGGGATCCCCTGCAAGGCTCCCCGCGCGAGCTTCCGCTCGGGCAGGGTGGATTCGTCGGATCCCGCCGTTCTCCAAGCCACGCGGAGAGCTTCTTCGAGCGGCCCCGCATAGTCGGCCAGCCAGCCGATCGTATCCTGCGCCGCCACGCTCCTGCCGCTCAGGAGCATCATCACGATCTTCGGCCACGACTCGGCCCGCGCCTTGCGGAAGGGCCAGTGGCACCCTTCCATGCCCGGAACAACGGGCAGCGTCACCTCCGGCATCCCGAGCTCCGTTCCCTCGACTGCGATCAGGTAGCGGCAGTGCATCAGGAGCTCCAGGAATCCCCCCAGGCATCGCTTGCCGTTCGCGAACCCGACCGAGACACGGAAGTCATCGTGCAGCCGCCGGGCGGTCTTGGACCAGGAGCTCGAGATCCGCAGTCCTTCCTCGACATGCTCCAGCGCCGGGTAGAAGTCGCTCGTGTCCGCGCCGACGAGCTGGGTGGAGAGATGGAAGTCGCCGGTCACGATCACGCGGTCGATCCCTTGGGCCTTGAGCCAATCGATCGCCCGGTTCAGCTCGAGATCGACGTCCGTGTTGTAGCTCTCACGGCCGAAGGTGATGACTCCGACGGTTCCGTCGTGTTCCGCGTTCACGTAGAGCTGCTGCCAGTCGGACCGGCCGATAGAATCAAAGGCCTCCGGGTGCCAGGCCTTTCCGGCCGCCTCCGGGTGGATCTTGTGGTAAGCGGCCACCCTTCGCCTCGCCTCCTCCGGTCCCATGCCCCGCACCATGGCCAGGACCCCATGCCGGAACTGCGCGCACAGCTCCCCGATGGCGTTGATGTGCGGAAGCGCCGCGCGCTTTTCGTGCACGAGGAGGCTCGTCATCTGGAAGAGCGGGCCGAGGATCCGGTCCTTGAGATCCTCGGTTTCTTCCGGCCCCAGACGCCAGTCCACCAGCGGCCGGAAGTGGTTCGGCGGGTACCAGTCGGACCCCGCGTCCTTGTGCTCGATCAGATCGATCGTCGGCCGGAAGAGGTCCCCGTACGTCTCGCTCAAGTGATGCAGGCAGGACCAGGTAAGAAAGTTCGCGCCCTTCGCGCCGATCGCGTCGTGCGCGCGGAGCGGATTGGATCCGACCAGACTGCGCACGAACTTGTCGACCTTCCAGAACGGCATGTTACGCGATTCGTGATAGCGGACTGCCGCATGGGTGAGGCCGCAGAACACAACATCGAGAACGAAGGACCAGTAGTCCCCGACCGGGATCGGGATCAAGCCGATGGCCCAGAGAAGATGCGTGATCGGTGAGGGCTTCGGTTCAACGATCTCCCAAATCTTGTTGATCTCGTGCGGGAACGCAGGATGAGCGATGCCCACGCCCAGGGCAGAGCTGGGGAATCCCGACGTCACGGACCGGATCTCGATGTCGGGAAAGGCGCTGCGGAAGACCTCGTAATGCGCCTTCTTCACGGCCAGGATCTCCGGGATCGCCTCCAGCAGGAAGGCCGGCTTGAGCTGCCGCAGCTCCGCGGGGAGATGCGTCCCGTCGTAGTGGAGCCGGACGACGCTCCCCATGATCTCGTTTGCTTGCGCGGAACCGAAGGCGCGCGCCAAACCCGGATACTGCCTGCCGATCCCATCGGGAGCGCCGGGGAAGTCGAGGGCGGCGACTGGCACCCCGTAGCGATAGAGGCGGCTCGCGAGCTGCATCGTCTTGCCCGCCCCGACCATCCCATTCGCTCCGGAGATGACGAGCGACCCGCGCTCCCCCGTTTTTCCGAAGACCTTGTCCACCGTCTCCCCGGCATCCACGGGAAGCCGCCCGGCACGGAAAATGTCAAGGACCCCGCCCAGGCCGATCGTGGCCAGGCTCGGCTCTCTCATTGTCTGGGCCATGCTCCGCCTCTCCTTGGCTGTTCCGAACGGCTCTTACTGGACGCTGAACAGAGCGCTGATGCCGACGTCTCCGGCGGCGCATCCGAAGATGAGGACGTATCCCCCGCCCAGATCGACCGCCTCTTCCAGGGCTTCGATCAAGATCCGAGTCAACGTGGGGGCCTGCGGGTGTCCCCATACGAGCGAGCATCCGTTGTTGTTCATGCGCCGCCAGTCATGCCCGACGGCCTTCGCGAAGATCGCGTCGTTCACCGCGAACGGGTTGTGGCACTTGACCACCGCGATGTCCTTCATGGTCAGTCCGGTGCGATCCAGGAGCTTGAGAACAGCCAGAGACGGTGCTTCCGGCATGAGACTCGGGGCGGTCCGCACTTCCATCTCTCCGACGAAACTGATCTCGATCTCGGGCCTCGCGCTCAGCTCCCGCGCCCGGCCTTCTGATGTCACCAGCAGCATCGCCATGCCATCGGAGGCGTGGGTCTGCGTTCCGCCGGTCACGCACGAATCGATCTCCCGCATCCCCCGCAGATCCTCCCGCGACAGGCGCCGCACGCCGAGGTCGTCGTCGATCCGGCCGAGTGGACGTCCCTGGAGGTCGAGGACATCGAGCGGAACCAGCACACGTTCGAGGAAGCCGGAGGCCCGTCCATGGTGGTACTGCTCGTGGCGGAAGAAGGCCAGATCGTCGACCTCCCGCCGATCGAGCTTGTACTTGCGGGCGGCCAGTCCGGCGGTCGTGATCATCGACTGACCGGTGGCGGGATCGAAGCCGAAGTTGTCCCAGACATCGCTCAGGGGAATGGTGCGCTGGTAGGCCCGCCGCTCAGGGAAGACGCCTACGGGCGAGTCGCTCGTCCGGTCGAAGGTGAGGACCCCGGTGACCTCAGAGGCGCCGCTCTCCACTTTGGCCGCGCCGCCAAGGACCGCCTGCAGGCCGGTTGCGCATGCCTCCTCGATGTGGTGGCCCGGGATGCGCCTTCCCAGGCAGCTTGCCACCAGGGGTGCGTTCCAGAACTTCCAGTGCCAGGGGATGGTCGAGCCGATGATCAGATAGTCGAGGGCCCGGGCCTGAACCTTCCGATGGCCCAGGATGCGGTTCATCGCCTCACCGGCGAACTGGCCGATGTTGACCTCTGCCAGAGCGGAGGTCTGCCAGGCCGGAAAGAAGCTGCTCCCCCATACTCCATACGGAATTCGTGCCTTGGGAAACACTCGGTTCTGCGCGCTCATGTAGGAATCCCCCATCCCCGCATCCGAAGTGACCTCCAGCGCCGTCCAGTCTGCCACAACGCGGCCGGCAGGGAATAGGCTGAAATCACCCCCTCCTGGCGGCCGGGCTCTTCCAGGCCGGACGAACTGTTTGACTCTTGGGGCTGGCTGCGGACAATTGGCCCCGTCGACGCCACGCCTGGACCCGCTTTGGGCGCGGCCACAACCGCAGGATGGAGGAAGCCATGGACCTGGGCCTCGGGGGGAAGAATGCAATCGTGACCGGCGGGAGCATGGGGATCGGCGCCGCGATCTCCCTGGCCCTGGCGCGGGAGGGGTGCAACGTCGCCATCAACTACAGAAAGCACGAATCGGAAGCCCGAGAGGTTGTGCAGGAGATCCAGAGATCGGGTCGCCGGGGGCTGGCCGTCATGGCGGACGTGGCGAGCCACGACGATGCCCTGCGCATGGTCCAAACGGTGGTCCGGGAATTCGGCCGGCTCGACATCATGGTCTGCAACGCAGGAATCAACTGGGACGGGGTCATCTGGAAAATGACCGAGGAGCAGTGGGACTTGGTAATCAATGTCAACCTGAAGGGCTATTTCAATTACAATAAAGCGGCGGCCATCGTCTTCAAGGAGCAGAAGGGCGGCAAGATCGTCAACATCTCCTCGATCAACGGTCTCCGGGGGAAGTTCGGCCAGGCCAACTACTCCGCCTCGAAGGGGGGCGAAATCGCCCTGAGCAAGACCC
>CAZNRY010000066.1:0-19820 GCA_964575675.1 uncultured bacterium | reverse complement strand
TTAGCTCTCTTCCGCCGGGGTTCGTCGAAAGGTCATGCGCCTGTAGTCCTTCGTAACCCCCGGGAAGCGCAGGACCGAGTTGTGCATCGCCACGTACACCCCCGGAGGCACGAGTTGCACGGCGAGCAGCGCCTCGGTCAGGTTCTGCAGAGCGTCGGTGTTCCGCAACTCATAGGGGCGAATCGCTCCGGTCAGGACGATGGGAACCGCGAGGTGCTCGCCGATGCGCCGGACGAGAAGCTCTCCCGTGATCGACAGCCGGTCGGTCCCGTGCGTGATGATGAGGCCGTCATGGGATTCGGCATAGGCCGAGGCGACCTTCACGATCCGCTCGTGGTCGACATCCTCCATCTCGACCGAATCGAGATTCGTCACCGGAACGCGGTCGATCGTCACGCCGTGCAGCGTTAGCGAAGCGATCATGATCTCGAGGACGGTCCGCTGATTGGCCAGGGTGCCGTCCGATTCGCTGTAGGTTTTCTCGATCGTGCCGCCCGTGGAGAGAATCGCGATGCGTTTGGGTCTGTCCATGGCGGGAGGATACCACATCGCTCGGATGCCGATTCCCAACCCCAACCGCCGAAGCACGCCAAGAACCGTCCGCTCGATACGAACCGATCACCACCTCCCCCGCTCGTACGCGCGCGGCCAGGAGACATCAGTTCCGAGGGCGGCTGCGGCGCGCAGCGGCCACTGAGGATCGCGGAGCAACTCGCGTCCCATCACCACGAGGTCGGCCCGTCCTTCCCGGATCACCTTGTCCGCCTGCTCGGACTCCGTGATGAGACCGACCGCGGCTGTCGGGATTCCTCCTTCCCGTCGGATCTGTTCGGCATAAGGGACCTGGTATCCGGGACCGAGGGATGCCGCGGAAGGAGGCGCGGGAATCGCCCCTCCGGCAGAGCAGTCGAGCAGATCGACCCCCGCTTCCCGCAGGGCGGGGACCAGCGCCACGATTTCTTCCGGTGTCGTTCCGCCGGCGACCCAGTCGCTCGCCGAGACCCGCAGGAAGAGAGGCCGTTCGGTGGGCCACGCCTCTCGGACGGCCCGCGCGACACGCAGGTGCAATCGGGCCCGATTCGGCAGGGCGCCTCCGTAATCGTCCTCCCGACGATTGCAGAGCGGCGAGAGGAACTCGTGGAGGAGATAGCCGTGCGCTCCGTGGATCTCGATCACGTCGAACCCTGCCTCGCCGGCCCTGCGGGCCGCCGCCCGCCAGGCTACGACGATCTTCTCGATCCCTTCAGCGTCCAGCTCGAGCGGCGTGACCCAATCCTCGGCGAAGGGAATCGGACTCGGGGCGACGGGACGCACCGGCCCGCGCCCCTTCTCGGCCGAGAATGCTTTGCGCCCGGCGTGGGCGAGCTGCACCCCGATCGCGACCCCCTCCCTATGACAGAATCGGACGACGCCGGCAAGCGGTTTGATCTGATCGTCCGACCAGAGCCCGAGATCGTTTCTGCTTATCCTCCCGCGTGGCTCGATCGCGGTCGCCTCCGTCAGAATCAAACCGCAGCGCCCCACGGCGCGCGCCCCGTAGTGGACGAGGTGCCAATCGGTCGCCTTGCCGTCCTCGCCCGCCGCATACATGCACATCGGCGACATGACGATTCGATTGGCCAAGGCGATCCCGCGCAGGGCGAAGGACGAGAAGAGATGTTCCATCAGGCGGTCCCTCCGATCGGCGATCATCATGTTGGGTCTCGGCCCCCAATGGGAGGCGATTCGTCGCGGACTGCACGGATCGGAATCGTCCCCACCAGGATGTCGGATCCTAACCGCCACCCAGAACTCGGCTCCGGCGTCTGCCGGCGCTGCATCTTGGCCGCGTCAAGCCGCTTGTCCCGGGGGCGAGAATCAGTTACAATTAGGTGCAAGATGATCGTTTCTTGGGGTGTTTTCAACCCGGTCCAGACCGGAATCGCGAGTCAACGGGAACGACCTTGGACCCTGCGTTCCGCCCACCCCATCGCCGAGGTATCTGATATGCTTGCCGGTCGATCCACCACTTAGCCGTTCGCAATCCAAGAACGGGAGGAACCATGTCGCTTGACATCACCGCAGATCCAGGTGGTTCCAAGAAGCTCAGGCCGGGACGACCCACCTTCCCGGTCCTCGCGCTTCTAGTAGCCTCCACCTTCCTTGCCAGCCAATCCCCGGCCTCGACCCCGTCGGCGGGATCCGACCCGGGGAGGGGATCGTTGGCCAAAACGTCCGCAGCAATAGCCGGCATCCCCGATGGCGTGAAGGATGCAATCTGGCAAGCCGGACGCGGGTCCTTCGCGCCGGAGCCGGCCGACGGACCGGCTTTGATCCGCTTGGACGGAGGTTTCGAGTTCGACCCTCAGGCAAGCCCGATCGAGGCGCAGATTCCCCTGGAACTGCGCGGCACGGCCCCGGCGGGCCCAACCCGCGGGTACTTCATCGTGCAGTTCAAGGGCCCGATCACCCAGGAAGACCGCGCTGTGATCGACTCGGAGGGCGGACGGATCCTCGGGTATATCCCCGACTATGCCCTCCTCGTCTCCTTGACCGGCTCCGCGAGCGGTCGCGTGACGGCCCACGAGCGGGTCTCGTGGTCCGGCCTCTACCAGCCGGCCTACAAGCTCAGCCAGGACCCCAAGATGAGCGAACAGGGCATGATCGAGATCGACATCCTCCTCTTCCAGGAGGAATCGCTCGATGAGATCGGTTCCCTGATCGCGGCCGCAGGGGGGAATGTCCTCGAGGCGCGCGACAACGGGATCAACAAGATCATCCGGGCCGAGATCGACCGGGCCGCCGTTGCGACGGTCGCTCGGATCTCCGGCGTCGCATGGATCGAGCCGGTCAAGCACCCGGTTTTCAACAATGACCTTTGCCAATGGGTCATCCAGACGTGGACCAACGGCAACCGGCACATCTGGGACATGGGGATTCACGGCGAGGGGCAGGTGATCAGCTCCTCCGACAGCGGGATCCGGACGACCCATAACCAGTTCAAGGACAGCCTCGTGCCGATCACTACCTTCGGGGACTTCCCGACGCACCGGAAGATCATCGCCTACAAGAAGACGGTCGAGTCGACCAGCATCACCTTCGGCGACGAGGCGTTGAATTCCTACCACGGGACCCACACGACCTGCACGACGTCGGGCGACGATTCTCCGTTCTCGACGAGCGCCCGGGACGGAATGGCGCTCAAGGCGAAGCTCTACTTCCTCGACGGGGGCGGGACATCCGCCGCCGGCGTCTACACCCCGACGGACCTGAACGACATGTTCATCATGCCGTACACCGGGAATGGCGGCGGGGCGGCGAGGATCATCACGAACAGCTGGGGAACGGCAAACGGTGGGGCCTATGACATCCACTCGATGACCGCCGATCAGTTCATGTGGAACCATCCCGACTTCCTCGCCTTCTTCTCCAACGGGAACAACGGCACGACGAACTCCGTCGGAAGCCCCGCGACGGCGAAGAACGTCGTCTCCGCGGGCGGGACGGGGAACGGCACCTCGGCAGGCTCCATCTACTCATCCACGAGCCGCGGCCCCACCGATGACGGCCGCCTGAAGCCGACGATCTGCGCACCGGCGACCCTCGCGTCGGCCAGCGGATCGGGCGATACCGGATACACCACGCTCTCCGGGACGAGCATGTCCTCCCCCGCGATGGCGGGCGGCACGATCCTGATCCGCCAGTACTTGACCGACGGCTGGTATCCGACGGGCGCCGCGGTGCCGGGCAACTCGATTCCCGCCCCCTCGGCCGCGCTCATGAAGGCGATGGCCATCAACTCGGCCGACCCGATGAGCGGCTACAACATCCCGAGCATGGACATCGGTTGGGGAAGGTTGGATCTCGAGAACGCCCTCTACTTCTCCGGGGACGCGCGCCGCCTCGCCCTCGTCGATTTCACGGACGGCCTCCTCACAGGCGACTACATCGAGTTCCAGGTCAGCGTCACCTCCAGCGCGATTCCGCTGAAGGCCGCGCTCGTCTGGACGGACTACCCGGGCGCGGTGGCCGCGGCCATCGAGCTGGTCAACGACCTGAACCTGACCGCCACGGACGGGACGAACACATACGTCGGAAACGTCTATTCAGCCGGCCAGTCCACGACGGGCGGCACGGCCGACATCCGAAACGTCGAGGAGTGCGTCCAGCGGAACACGCCCACGGTCGGGCTCTGGACCTTCCGGATTGCGGCAGCGAACGTTCCGTTCGGCCCGCAACCGTTCGCACTGGTGGTGACAGGCGGATTGGCCGCGGACGCGGCGGTTGTTCATCTCGACAAGCCGACCTACGGGGGCACGGACGACATGGCGATCCGCGTGGTGGACATCGACGCGAGCGGAACGATCACGGTCACCGCCACCAGCACCACCGAGTCGTCGACGGAGACCGTCACCCTCGCGGGGTCCGACGGTGTCTACGAGGGGACCCTCCCCCTCAGGATGACCTCGGCCGTCTCGAACAATGGAGAGCTCTCGGTCAGCGACGGCGACCAGATCACCGTCACCTACAATGACGCGAGCCCCGTCACGACGCTGACCGCATCAGCGCTGGTCGACATCACGGGCCCGACGATCTCCAATGTCCGCGCTACGGTCATCAATGAAAACGACGCGACGATCGCATGGACGACGAGCGCGTCGGCGAACGCGAAGGTCTATTACGGCACAACCTCGGCCCTCGGCTCCGCCACCACGGCGACGGCCGCATATGTCGCCTCGCAGTCGGTCGTCGTCTCGGGCCTCCTGACCGACCAGACCTACTTCTACGATGTCGAATCGGTCGATCATCAGGGGAATGCGGCCCGCGACGACAATGGCGGCCTGCACTACACCTTCACGACCGACCGCAAGAGGGACGTCCTCCTCGTGATCGGCGACTCGACCTTCGACAAGAAGATCCGATACACCAACGCCTTCGCCCGGACAGGCTGGACCTACTCGATCTGGGAAGGGGCCCAGGCCTCGGTGCCGTACGTAGGCAATCTGGCGGCCGGATTGGCATCCTACAAGGCGGTGATCCTCCAGACGGGCCTCGAGCAGTACCCGCCGGTGACCGACGCCGCGCGAGACTCGGTCTCGAAGCTCGCCACGCTTGGCAGCCGCCTCGCGATCTACTCACACGATGTCGCGTGGGACTTCTCCGACCCGACCGCGCCGGACTACACGGCGGCGCGCCTGGCCTGGTTCAACTCCGAGCTGCACGCGACCTATCAGGTCGACCCAGCGGCGGTCAACTTGGTCAAGGGAATCGCGGGCGACCCGATCAGCGGCGCCTACACGGCGGGAATCTCCTACACGGCCCACCGCTCCGGCGCGGCCGGGGACGAGATCAACGGGATCGCCGGCAGCGGCTCGTTCGCCTATGACTGGAGGGACAACGTGGCGCCGACCGACGACATCGCCCTGCGATGGACCGGCGGCAGCCCGGTCGGCAACCCGCTAACCGCCGTGTGGGGCGGGACGCCGAATAAGTGCTCGAGCAACTTCTTCGAGTGGGCGCACCTCAACAACACCCTCGCCGATGACGTGGTTCGCGCCGACGTGCTCGACAAGACGTTGATCTGGCTCATCGGGCGGGATCATCCCACCGTCGATCTCACGGCCCCGAACGGAGGGGAGGTCTTCGTCGCGAGCCCGGTCTCGATCACGTGGACCGAGTCGGCCGCGAGCGGCTTCGCAATTGCGGCCCGCAAGATCTATTACAGCGGCGACAGCGGCAACACCTGGAATCTGATCACTGCTTCCCCCGGCGCGAGCCCCTATTCGTGGGACGTGAGCGCCATCCCGAACGGAATCCAGTACCGGATCCGCATCGTCGTCGAGGACAACGGAACGCCGGTTCTATCGGGCGTGGACGTGAGCACCGCGGACTTCACGATCAACCGCCCGGGCGGTGACACGCGCGGACCGGCCGTCGTCGGCGGGTCGATCACGGTCGACCCGAACCCGATCGTGAAGCCGAACTCGGTCGCCCTCTCGGCGACCGTCAGCGACGTTCTGACGGGTAACTCCAACGTCAGCGCGGCGGAGTGGTCGCGGGGCGCTGCACCCGCGGCGGCCGGGACTGGAACGGCCATGAGCGGCAGCTTCACCACGCCGACCGTCGCCGTGAGCGGCACGGTCGACAGCCAGCTTCTCTCGACGGGCACCGACCGGATCTGGGTCCGCGGACTGGACGCATCCGGAATCTGGGGCAACGCGACGCCGCTTGACGTCGTCGTCAACGGCGTCCCGGCTGACGTCGCGGAGGGGACCCTTCCGGCACGCTTCGCGTTGCACGCGAACGCCCCGAACCCGTTCGGTCCGGTCACGACGATCCGCTTCGACCTCCCGCGCCCGAGCAACGTCCGTCTCAGTGTCTTCGACATCGCCGGACGCCGTGTGCGGACGCTGGTCGAAGAGACGCTACCGGCCGGGACGCGCAACATCATCTGGGACGGCCGCGACGATCGGGGCAACCCGGCTGGGAGCGGCATCTACTTCTATCAATTCGACGCCGGAATCTACCGAGAGACGAGGAAGATGACCCTTCTGAAGTGATCCAACCGCGGCGCCCCGGGCGCCCGGACTCCTCGGCGAAAGAGCAGGCCCATCGGGTCTGCTCTTTCGTTTGAGCGAACTCCTGCGAGGAGCCGCGTAGTACCGGGCCGCCAGGCGACCGCGGGGGCCGCCGCGAAGCGCGCAGTACGGTCGTCAGCGCAACAGGCCGAGCCAATCGCCGAACAGGAAGTCCATCCGTCCGATCAAAAGCGACATGCGGCTCATCACCGTGTACCCGAACGAGGCGCCGAAGGTCACCATCAGGAAGAAGATCCCGATCCGCGCGACCCCCCCCACCGCCCTCTTGTGCTCGACGGAGAAGAAGAAATAGACGAGGCCCGTCACGGTGCCGACGAATATGAAGATCGCGTCCCAGTCGACCCGAAACGGCAGCGCAAACCCCAGTAGACTGCCCCGCCCGGCCCCAGCCAGCGGGACGAGCGTGTCGTGGATCTGGTTGATCGCATTCGATTGGAGATAGGTGATGAAGTAGAGCCCCGCCGTCGATCCTACGATGAAGGCCAGCGGCCAACGCGATATCCACCCACCCTTGGGGAGGAGGCGCATTAGCATCATGATCCCGAGGATCGCCGCGACTACGTAGATGAAGCGGTAGTCCCAGCCCCCGCCAGCCGCCAGCTTCACGGATGCGTCCCGAAGGTTCAGGAACAGCTTGGGCCAGATCGTCTGCCAGAAGAGGCTCACGAACCAGTAGCCGGCCGAGATCCCGACGAAGATCGACTCGCAGATCTTGTAGACGGGGTTGTCCTTGTAGAGGAAGGAGAGGATCCCCAGCGTGAGGAAGGCTCCGATCCAGACGCCGATCAGGCCGCTCATGCCCCGGCGCCCTCCATCGACTTCCTGCGGCGCGTCAGGAAGAATGCGAGGTTTCCGACCACGATGAAGAAGACGACGATGACGTGGGAGAAGGACTGCGCGAGCATGAACTTCGTCCCCTTGCCCCGGAAGCCGGTCACCTCCTCGTACTCGGCGGCGCCCTTCATCCCGCCGAGAAGACCGACCATCTGCCGGGGGAAATAGGGATAGACCTGCGGCGCCTGCACGGCCGTCGAGCCCGAGGCAATCCGTGCATGGAAGCGGTCTCCGGCGAACTGAACCCATTCCACCACTCCCGGATACCCGGCCGACACGTTGAAGATGAACGCGATCGAGGTGAAGTCGTTCACCCCCTCCATGATCGGGAAGCGGTCGACCGGCGTTCCCCTCGAGTCGCGTGGAAACACGGCTCGGATGTCGGAACCCATTCTCTGGATCACGACCTCGTTGCCCGACTGGAATCCGAGGTTCAGATAGTCGGTCCCGTATTTCGGATCGACCGCCGAGACCTTGGGTTCCTGGAGGGCGTCCAAGAGGGCCAGGTCGGCCTGCTGCGGCCCCTGCGCCCAGAGCCCGACGATGATCACCTTCAGCCGGCGACTCAGGGCGTGCTTCAAGAAGGTCGTCGCCATCGGCTGGATCTCTGCGGCCGAACCGGGATCATAGTCGCAGGCCAGCAAGACCTTCGAGCCGGGCGGGAGGCTCTCGACGGTGTCATAGAGCCCGCGCGTCTCCGGCGTGATCGGGATCTCCTGCGGGATCTTCAGGAAGAGCGGCACGACGACGGCAACCCCGACGAAGAGGTAGATCCACCTACGGTCGAGCTTCAGCATCCGGTCGAGAAGCGACATCACTCCCCTCCCAGGTGCGAGCGCTCGATCCCGAGAATCAAGCGCAGGCTCGTCGAGACGGTGCCCAAGGCGATCCCGATCATGATGGCGCGCTGCCCCGCCTTGTTCGGGACGTTCATGATCCAGTCGGACAAGTTCGAGAGACGGTATCCCTCCGGCAGAAAGCCCGTGATCGCATCACCCACCGGCACCCGGCCGAGCATTACGAGGAAGCCCGCGAGCAGCAAGAGGGTCGCCTCTCGGTTCCTGGCCCGGAAGGCACGGTAGGAGGCGCTCGCGACGTAGAAGGCGAGCATGGCGAACATCGTCGCGGAGAGCGGATTGTAGACGTTCTGGTACATCCAATCGAATGGGGTTCCCGGGTCCTGGAAGCGCGCCCCGCCGCTGAAGAAAAACCCGATCACGCTCATCAGCAGGAAGCTCGCGATGATGATGAGCGCGTAAACTGCCCCCTTCTCCTTCCGATAGACCTTGTCGCCCGACACCTTCATTAGATTTAGCGCTCCGAGCCAGATCGCGAAGGCGGCGATGATCGAGACCCAGTCGGTCAGAATATCTTGCATTCCGGAGAACGGCCGGTGCGGTACGAAGAACTGGACGATGTAGATGATGCCGACGAAAGCGGTCAGGAAGAGGGGAACTCCGCGCTTCATGGTATCTACTGAACCTCGAAGAGCGAGGCGAAGTCGAAGAGCCCCGATGTCTGGATCACGATCCCGACCAGCAGAAGCACCAGTATGATCGCCTTGCCCATGTCCTGGCCCTTCAGACTTCCCAACTGCCGCGGCTCCTTCGAAAGGTAGGCCCCCGCGACGAACAGCTCCTCCCCGATCAAGGTGTAGTCGCAGGCCGCGACGAAAAACGGCAACTGGCTCGCCTGGGCCGTTCCGGCGATCTGGATCGCGCCGACCGAGTTGCCCGTTTCGGCCAGAACGAGAGATTCGGCATAGAACGACCCCTGCATGAAGATCGTCGCCGGTTTCTCTCGAACCATGATCCCGTCCAGGGCGGCTGCGTAGCCGAACTGGTCGTCGGTCAGGTAGTAGACCATCGAGTCCGAATAGCCGTCGGGCCGCCCGGTCGAGAGGTATGCCTCCTTCACCGTCTCGCGGCACGCGACCATGACGAGGGAGCGCGAGACCGGGACCTCCAGGGGCGTTTCGTACTCGGCCGTGAGGCGCGCAACCCGTCCCAGGATTGCGATGCCCGCAAGGGTCTGGACGTTGTCCATGTCCGAGGTCCCGGGGATGTAGAGGATCTTGCGGCCCATCTCGGTGGCGCGGCCGACCGCCTCATCGACGGCATCAAGCCCCGCGATCTTGCGGATGAAGATCGCCCCTCCCCTGCGCGCGTACTCGATGAAGTAGATGATGAGAGCGGAGAGGACGACCACGGCGACAAGCGCGTTCAGCCGGCCGCGATGAAACCACTGCGCCCGTGATATCGCCGGGAGCGACGCGTCGGATGGCGCGGACTGCCCGTCCCCGACGGCCACGATCCGGTAGTAGTAGGGCACGCCGTCCTTGACATCGCGCGCGTCGATTGACTCGGTGAATCCGGGCGGCACGGCGGCTACCCGCTCGAAGGGGCCGCCCAGAGAAGTCGACCGCTGGATCTCGTAAGCCTTCACTCCGCCCCCGCCAGCGTGATCCTCGGGCGAAGGATCCCACCGGACCGTGATGCTCCTTCCGGCGTCGTTGGGCGTGTCGAGTACCACGGGACGACTCGTCGGAGGGAGTGGGCGGGGGACCTGGGCGGAGGCGTCGGGCGACGCGGCCACGAAGAGGGCCAAGATCGCGATGGGCGCGATGAGGAGGATGACCGATGATGCAAGGTGGCGACCCGGGGGCCGCGCGGACATGCCGGTCGGACTTTCGCGCCGTGTCCGCCAGTATCTGCTTCCTAGCATCCGATCATTCCTGCCCCCAGTGACATTTCTCGCAAGGATGGCCTGGTTCGATGGGGACGGTCAAGGATTAGTCGCCCATTGTCCGCTGGATCCCCACAATCCGCCGCGAGAATGGGGCTTCCCCGACACCGGCCGGCCGCCACCGATCGAAGGAGAATCCCGGTTTCCGACCTCCGAGCCTCTTCTTGTCGCTTTCGGACGCTGCGGTTAGTCTGAGGGTCCGGCGGTCCGGAGGGCGCGGGGAGCGCCTGGGCCCGGGAGGAATCGACTTGAAGCAGGCTCTGGCCATTGAAGGCGGGCGACCGGTCAGGAAGGACTTCCTGATCTTCGGCAGTCCCGACATCCGGGAAGAAGAGATCCAGGAGGTCGTCGAGACCCTTCGCTCCGGTTGGCCGGGGACGGGACCCCGCGTGGCCCGATTCGAGGAGGAGTTCCGCTCCTACATCGGCTGCAAACACGCCGTCGCGCTGAACTCGTGCACGGCCGGCCTTCATCTCTCGATGATCGCCCTCGGGACGAAACCCGAGGACGAGGTCATCACAACCCCGCTCACCTTCGTGGCCACGGTGAACTCGATCGTCCACGTCGGGGCGCGCCCCGTCTTCGCCGATTGCGATCGCAAGACACAGAACATCGACCCCGCAGAGATCGCCCGCAAGATCACGGACCGGACGCGGGTGATCATCCCGGTCCACTTCGCGGGGCGGCCCTGCAACATGACCGCGATCGAATCACTCGCCCGACCCCGCGGGATCAAGATCCTAGAGGATGCCGCGCATGCCCTCGAGGCATCCCATGCGGGGAGGAAGATCGGCCGGATCGGCGATTGCACCGCCTTCAGCTTCTACGTGAACAAGAACATGATCACGGTTGAGGGCGGGATGGTAACCACGGAGAGCGACGAGATCGCCGCATGGGTCAAGGTCGCGGGGCTTCATGGGATGTCGAAGGACGCGTGGAAGCGGTTCGGCGACGAGGGGTACAAGCACTATTCCGTCCACTTCCCGGGATTCAAGTACAACATGATGGACATTCAGGCGGCGATCGGACTCCACCAGCTCCGCCGCGTCGAGGATGGATGGCGGCGGCGGGTCGAGATCTGGAAGCGCTACAACGAGGCGTTCGCCGATCTTCCCACCGCCCTCCCCGAACCACCGGCCGACGGCGAACGGCACGCCCATCATCTTTACACCTTGCTCGTCGACACCGACAACCTCACGGTCCAGAGGGATCAGATACTCGCCGCGCTTCAGGCCGAGAACATAGGCATCGGGGTCCATTACACGGCCGCGCACCTCCATCCCTACTACAGGGAGACCTACGGATTTGCCCGGGGAGATTTCCCGAACGCCGAGTTCATCTCGGACCGCACGATTTCGATTCCATTCTCCACGAAGCTGACCGATTCGGACGTCGAGGACGTGGTCACCGCGGTGCGGAAGGTCCTGACCGCATACGCGCGATGAGGCCGGCTCCTGGAGCCGCGGCCGTCGAGGACGGATGCACGACGAAGGGCGATTGAGCCCCATCGTGGAGCGCTCGCTCCGCCGCGCGTGGCTCGGCCTGATCTGGGCGAGCCGGGGCTTTGCGTCCCTCGTGCCCGAGCCGCAGATGGCGCAAGTCGAGATCACGAATCGATGCAATCTTACATGCCGTACCTGTACCCGCCTGAAGCTCCCCGTGCTCGGACAGATGCCCTTCGATGAGTTCCGCTCTCTCGTCGACGCGCTGGGTTCAGTCCGCCGCATCTGGCTCTCCGGTCAGGGTGAACCGCTCCTCCACCCCGATCTGCCGCGGATGATCCGTCATTGTGCGGAGAAGGGAATCCGCGAAACGATCGTCCATACGAACGGGATGCTCCTCGCGGGAGCCATGGCGGAGGGGATCGCCGGAAGCGGCCTGAGCGAGCTCCGCGTCTCGATCGACGGCGGGACGGCCGAAGAAATGGACTACCTTCGCGACGGAGCGTCCCTCAGGCAGATCCTCGAGAACGTCCGCTCCTTCGTTGAGCGCAAGTCCCCCACCAGGACTGCGTTCTACACGGTCCTGAACCGCAAGAACCATGCCTCGGCCCCCCTTCTGCCGACCCTTGCGGCGTCGGCCGGGGTGAGGCGGATCTACATGGTCGAAACGGTGCCCTTCCGCGATGAGTCGACGGAACGTGAGATCTACGACCGGCGCGAGTACCAGTTCTCCTCGCTGCCGGCCGAGACCCGCCGCTCGACGCTGGCCGAGATCCGCCGCGAAGCGATTCGTCAGATGGTCGACGTGCGCATCGACATGAAGTGGTACCGCAAGCGATGCTTCGAGCCGTTCCAGAAGATCTACGTCGATTTCCGGGGAAACGTGACCCCCTGCTGCCGCATTCACAACGAGTTCTTCGTCGGCAACATCCTGAAGGACGGCATCGACGGTTCTTGGCGCAGCGGGACGATGAAGCAGTGGCGCAGCGACATCCTGCGGAGCAAGGATCATCGCAGGATCTGTGTCGAGAGGTGCAACCTCGGGATCGGACCCGACCGCAGGTCCAAGGAGTAGGCAACCGCGGTGAGGCCGTTGTCATGAGCGATCCCTTTGGGCTCTTGTCGAAGAACTGGCTCGTCTGGCGGATTGGGCGCCGGCACGTCGGGAGCGTCGCCCATCTCGCGCACGGCCGGGTCCTCGACGTCGGCTGCGGCGAGATGCCGTTGCGCTCCCTGTTTGAACGGGACGGGGTTCGAATCTTCGGACTCGATCATCCGCGGTCCCTTCATCTGAACAAGCGGATAGAGGTCTTCGGCAGCGCCCTTGTCCTGCCCATCCGCTCGGAGTCGATCGACACCGTGCTCTCCCTGCAAGTATTGGAGCACGTCCCGGAGCCGCTCGACATGCTGAAGGAAATCCGCCGCGTCCTGCGGCCAGGCGGCTACTTGATCCTAACGGCGCCCCACATCTGGAACGTCCACGAGCAGCCGCATGACTACTATCGCTACACTCAGTACGGACTCGAGCACCTGCTCGGGAAGGCGGGGTTTGAGATCGTCGAGGTCAGACCGATGGCAGGCTACTTCGTGACCGCCGCGGCGCGATTCTGTTACTTCCTCGCCCACTTCGATCGATGGGGGGGGCAGCTCGTCGTGAAGCCGCTCTACTTCATCGTTCAGGCGCTTGGATGGCTGATGGATCGCGTCTACTCCGATACGACGGAGACGTGGAACTACCTCGCCGTCGGCCGCGCGCCGGAGACCGGGAAGGGTCGACGGGACCCCCGAGAGGAATCGACGCGGTGAATCTCCGCGATGGGCGGGCCGTGCTTCTCGCCGGAATCGTCCTGCACATCCTCTTCATCGGCTCGCTCTTCGGCCAGTACCTGAACCCGCTTTTCGCGGAGGCGGAGCGTTCCTTCGGCCAGGCGGCCGACTACTTTGGGATCTACACGGCCGGCGAGGATCTGGTGCACGGCCGGAGCATCTACAGCGGTTTCGAAGACCCGGGCGACGCGGCGAGGCGCGTTCCGTACTTCTACTTCTTCCGCTACCTTCCCCCGACCGCCTATTTCTCCGCCCTTACGACCCTGATCATGTCCCCCATGGCGGGGTACGTCCTATGGGTGGTCCTGACGGAGCTGATGCTTGGGCTGATCCTTCGATCAATCCTCCGGCTCGAGAGCTACCCGGCGCGCGAGAGAAGACTCCATGCGGGGCTCTGGCTCGGGTTCTTCCCCTTCTACCTCGAGCAGTGGATGGGGCAGTTTTCGTTCCTGATGGCCCTCTTCCTGTGGATCATGCTGCGCCGCGCAACAGAGGACCGCGCGGCCGGACGAGACGGGTGGATCACAGACGGCGGATCGACCGCGCGCACACTCTCCTTCTGGGCCTGGGCCTGCTCGGTCGTCCTCAAGAGCTACACGGTCCTATTCGCGATCAGCTACTTCCGACGCAGACAGTACCGTCCCGTCTTTCTGTGCGCCGGCGTCGTCCTTCTGGCCTGCACGCCGTACTGGATCGCCCACCCCTCGGACATCGAGCAGTTCCTGCTCCTGAACCTCCGCCCGCTGCCGCCGAACATCCATGGCGGAACACTCGGGGCCTCGGCGTTGATCCGCCTGCTGGGATGGACGCTGCCGGCAGATCTAGCAGGAAGGCGCATCGCCCTCGGCGGCCACGATGTCTCCTGGGGCAACATCCCGGTCCTCGCGAGCGGATTCCTCATCTTCGCGGTCGCGCTGTGGGTCGTCCTGCGGCATGGCCGGAAGATCCCGCTCGACCTACAGATCGGGCTCTGGGTCCTCTGCTTCTTTTTGATCTTCAAGGATGTCTGGGAGTACCACTACGTGATGCTGCTGCCGGTCATCACGGCGATTGCGCTCGAGTACCGCTCGCGCTTCGTTCTCTGGATGGGTTTGCTGCTGGCGGCGCCGACGCCCCATGCGCTGTTCGCCGGGCCGGATCACACGATCACGGGGGTGCTGAACTTGATCCACCACGCGAGCAAGGCGCTCCCGACCCTGGCGCTGTTCATCTGGATCGTGGGGCGGTGTCTCGGTGGGCAAGACGGACAGGGCGCCGGCCTAGCGGGCGCACGGGCCCGCTCTGAGGGCCGTTTCTCTTAGGCAGCCGGACGAGTCTAGCTCTTTGGTTCTTCGGTCTTTTTCTTCTCCTCGTCCGACGGCGGCTCGCCCTTCAGCCCGCCCTTGAACTCATTGATCCCCTTGCCGAGAGCTCGGGCGAGCTCGGGGATGCGCCGGGCCCCGAAGAGGATGACGACGATCAGGAGGATGACCAGGATTTCGCGAAAACCGATGTTCGGCATTTCATTCCCTTCCCGAGACGGAAGCCGCCCCGCGGATCAAGACCATCCTAGAAGACCGGCAGGGAATCGGGGAAGTCCCTGCCGAGGATCAGAAGAACGTCCGCCTCCGGGATGGAGACCCTCTGCTGGATCAGAAGCCCGATCCCCAGCGTCCGCTGCAGGCGGTCTAGGACCGCCTGGGCCGCTTCGGTTCGGCTGGAACGCGCGACGATCACCGTCTGCGGGTAGTCTCTCTGGTCCGCGTTCCGGGTCTCGAAGACGTCGAAGCCCTGCATCCGGAGCCACCGCTCCGCCTTCGCGCCCAACCCGGGGCGGCCGCATCCATTCTCGATCACGAGCGTCGGCGAACCGTGCGTCGGGACCGCGCGCTCGGGCAGGACGAGAGAGGCGCTGCGGGCGGTCCGCTCGGAGTGGCCCGTCGCGCCCCGGGACGATGCATACCCGAGGTAGATGCTGAAGCCGAAGAAACCGATCACGGCGAAGAGCAATAGCGTGATCAGCATCCGGGAACGCCCCGGGCTCGATCTGCGGCTTTTCGACTTCGACTTCCGCGCGCGCCGTTTCATCAGGACCTCCCTTCCGCGTCGAGCCGCCCGCGGACCCTCTCGAAGGTCCGCCGGAGCAGCTCGGGAAGCAACCTCGTTTCGGCCAGCAGCGGCATGAAATTCGTGTCGCCCGACCAGCGCGGGATGATCTGCAGGGCGAGATGTTCGCCGGGCCGGCCCGCGCCGTAGCCGATTGTCATCCCCTGGGGCCCATAGATCTCGTGGACGGCCGATGCCGCGGCCCGCGCGACCCCCCAGAGGTCCTCCCGCTCCCGCCCATCGAGGTCCGCATGGCGGAGCATGTGCCTGAGGGGATGGACGGTCAACTGCCCCGAGTTGTACGGCTGCGGCGCGACGGCGAGGAACGAGCACTCCCCCCTGAGAAGGACGGGGAAAACGCCCGGTCCCTCCGCCATGGCGCAGACCGCGCAATCCTCCGTCCCATTCTGGACGCGCGCATCGAGGACCGCCCCGGCATCCGAGAGCTGCTCGGGCGTGTTGATGCCCGAGATCTCGAGGGGATCAGCGAGAGTGTACGTCCCCGCGCCGAGGCCGCGCTGTCGCAGGAGCAAGACCGTGTCGGTCAGATAGAGCTCCTTCTGCCGGTTGTCGTCCTTGAGATCGCGGAGAGAGTCGAGAAGAGATCCGGTGCGGTACGCATAGATCCCCGAGTTGATCTCGTCGATCGCCTTCTGGGCCGGCTCGAGATCCCGGTCCTCGACGATCGCCGCCATTCGTCCTCGTGCATCGCGGACGATCCGCCCGTACCCCGACGGGTCGCCCACGCGCGCGGTCAGGACCGTCACGGCGTCGCCCGAATGGCGATGCTCCTCCATCAGCTCGAGCAGGGTCGAGCGGCGAAGCAGCGGAACGTCCCCGTAGAGGATGAGGGTCGATCCCTCATGACCCCGGAGGAACGCCTCGGCCTGCTGGACGGCATGCCCCGTTCCGCGCTGCGGCTCCTGCAGGATGAACTCGACGTCCCGGCCGGCATGCGTCGAGCGCACGAGCTCGTGCTGGTGGCCGACGATGACCGCGATTTTCTCGACGGGAAGTCGCAGGGCCGTGGACAAGACGTGGTCGAGCAGGGTCCGTCCCGCGAGCGGGTGCAGGACCTTCGCGAGGTCGGAGTTCATGCGGGTCCCCTGCCCGGCGGCGAGAACCACGATTCGCCAGGTCACAGCCCCCCCCTGCGCGGCCGCGCGATCACGTTGTCGATCAGGCGGGCGGACGAAAGGCGGTAGGCCACGGCCAGAAGCCAAGGACGGCCGGGCGCGGCCGGACCCAGGTTCTCGCTGTCGACGGCGGCCGCGTAATCAAGATGTCCCGGCCCGGCGGAGAGGCGGCGGCGCATCAACGCCTCCGCCCGACGCGGGTCGCCGATCTCTCCGGACCGGACCCGGGCGGCCGCATCGCGTAGGACCGCGTAGAGGATCGGGGCCCAGGCGCGCTCGGCGGGCGAGAGGCAGGCGTTGCGGCTCGAGGTCGCGAGCCCGTCGCGTTCGCGGATGGTCGGGCAGACGACGACCCGCACGGCGAAGTCAAGATCGCGGACGAGGCGTCGGAGGACAACGGCCTGCTGGGCGTCCTTCTGCCCCAGGTAGAGGCGATCGGGCTCGACCCCGATCAGGAGTTTGGCCACCACGGTCGCCACGCCGTCGAAGTGTCCGGGACGCGATGCGCCGTCGAGCGGCTCGCGAAGGCGCAGCACGCTCACCCTGGTCTCGTAGTCGGGCGGGTAGAGCCTGCGCGCATCGGGAAGGTAGAGAACATCGCTGCCCGCGGCGCGCAGGATCGCGAGATCGCGTCGAATCGGGCGTGGGTATCGCGTGTAGTCCTCGTTCGGCCCGAACTGCAGCGGGTTGACGAAGATGCTCGCCACGACCCGATCGCACTCCCGGCGGGCGCGCAGAAGAAGCGATTCGTGCCCAACGTGCAGCGCACCCATGGTCGGGACGAATCCGACGGTCTGCCCCGCCGAGCGCCACCCGCGGACGAGCGCTCGCACGGCCCCGGGGGTTCGCGCGGTCCGCATCACGCTTCCCCGAGCGGCGGCCGCTGGCGATCCGGTCACGCCTTCCCCTCGCCGAAGGAATGCTCGGGACCAGGGAACGTCCCTCCCTCGACCTCATGACGGTAAGCGCCGACGGCCGTCTCGATCACTCCTGCGAGCTCCGCGAAACGCTTGACGAAGCGCGGGCGGAACTCCTCATAAAGCCCGAGCATGTCGTGGAGGACGAGGACCTGGCCGTCGCACTCGGGGCCGGCCCCGATTCCAATCGTCGGGATCCCGATGCCCGCGGTGATCCGGCCGGCGAGCTTGGCCGGGACGCTCTCGAGGACGATCGAGAAACAGCCGCTTGCCTCCAAACCCTTCGCCTCCTCGAGCAATCGGTCTCCTCCGGCGCCGCGCCCCTGCACGTGAAACCCGCCGAGCTGCAGCACGGATTGCGGGGTGAGGCCCAGGTGGCCCATCACCGGCACGCCGGCATCGGTCAGGGTGCGGATCGCCTCGTGATTGCGCGCGCCCCCCTCAAGCTTCACGGCATCCGCGCCCGTCTCCTTAATCACGCGGATACACGACTCCACGGCCCTCTCGGCACTCACCTGGAAAGAGCCGAAAGGCATGTCGACGACCACCAGTGCCCGTGGGGCGGCACGCATCACGGCGCGCGCGTGATGGATCATCTCCTCGATCGTTACCGGGATCGTGTTCGGGTAGCCCAGAACGACGTTGCCCAGGCTATCGCCCACAAGGAGGAGATCGATCCCGCAACGGTCCAGGATCCGGGCCGTCGGGAAGTCGTAGCAGGTCAGAACGCTGATCTTCCTTCCGCCCTTTCGAGCCCGGATCTCGCGCGCGGTGGTCTTGGCCAGTTCGCTCATGACTGCGCCCCCATTGGATTGTAGTAAAGGGTGCCCGAGTCGTGCCCGTGGATCCGCTCCACGAGATCCTCGAAGTCCTCGGGGCTGGCGACGAAATCGATCGCATCGGTGTTGACCACGAGCAGCGGAGCATCCTCGTAGTGGAAGAAGAAGTGGTTGTAGGCTTCGCCGAGCTCCTGCAGATAGGCGGGGTCGATGCCCTTCTCGAAGTGGCGTCCCCGCCGCTCGATCCGGCGCATGAGGGTCTCGAGGCTCGCCTGGAGATAGACCACACGGTCGGGGCGCGGGAGCTCGCGCTCGAGCAGCGGCAGGATCTGATCGTAGAGCGTCAGTTCATCCTCGCTCAGATTCAGGGTCGCGAAGATCTTGTCCTTCCGGAAGATGTAGTCGCAGACGATCCGACTCTCGAAGAGATCGGGCTGGCTCAGCACGCGCTGCTGGCGGAATCGCGAGAGCAGGAAGAAGAGCTGGCATGAGAACGCATGGCGCTTGCGGTCCCGATAGAACGACTCGAGGAACGGATTCTCTTCAACCTCTTCCAGGACGAGGCGCGCCCCGGTCTGTTCGGCGATCCGGCGGGCCAGCGTGCTTTTGCCGACCCCGATGACCCCCTCAATGGCGAGGAAGTGCGGGTCTTGACGCGTCGGCAAGAGTCGTTCCCTCCCCCATTGACAAACGCCCCGCGGGCCGGACCTCGGTTGGGTCCGGGTCCAGGCGCTCCAGCATCTCGACGGCCGTCCTCCCTGTCAACGGGTCCCGCCAACCGGGCTCGATCTCGCAGAGGGGGACCAGAACGAAGCCCCTTTCCTCGATTCGAGGGTGGGGCAGGGTCAGTTCCCCGGTCGAAAGCACGGTCCCTCCGAGATCCAAGAGATCGAGATCGAGGATTCGGGGACCCCAACGCTCGCACCGCACGCGACAAAATCGGGTCTCGATGCCCTCAAGGAAGGCGAGGAGGTCCGTGGGATCCAGGGAGGTATCGAACGAGACCACGGCGTTCAGGAAATCGGGCTGATCCGCCATCCCCCACGGGCGGGTCTCGTAGAGGTGGCTCGCGCGGAAAGAGCCGGGTTGGGCGGCATCGCGAAGGGCGGCCGCCGCGGCGGAGAGAACGCCGGCGCGGTCGCCAAGGTTCCCCCCGAGTCCGACGAACGCCCTCACTTCCGTCTTCTCTCCAGCTCGACCTCGACGCAGCTGAGATTGGCATCGAAGGGGAGGTTCATCTTGCGAACCCGAACGATCACCCGATCGACGTCGAATTCCGAGACGATCATCTCGGCGATCTCGCCCGCGAGCGACTCGATCAGGTGGAACTTGCGGGCATGGGCGACCTCGCGAATCCTGCGATAGACCCTCTCGTAATCGACCGTCTGCGTCACATCATCCGTCTGCGCAGCGCGGGCGAGATCGAGGATCAGCTCGGCGTCCAGCGCGACCTTCTGGACCCATTCCTTCTCGATCT
>CAZNRY010000065.1:0-19860 GCA_964575675.1 uncultured bacterium | reverse complement strand
CCCGATGGGCTCACAGCGAATCGGCGGGCCTACTCCGGGAGGCGGCAGGACAGCAACGATTTCCTCGCGCGCGCGCGGCTTGCGACCACGTTCGTCTTCTTGAACCGGATCGTATCCGCCGTCGACGCGTACCGGACGGCCCGCGGCGCGCGCCTGTCGCTCACACCCCGAACGCACCTCGAGCTCGACGTGAGGGGATCGCTTGCGCATCCGCGTGCGGCGCTCCGGCTGCGGAGGGGCCTGTGAGGCCGCCGCTGAAACCGGTCCTCCGGGCGCTCGCGCTGTTTTCGATCTTTGCGTCGGCCGGAACGCTTCGTGCCCAGGCCTCGGCCGCGGTCGATCCCGCCCAAGGGGGGCGTCCTCCCGGCCGGCTGAAGATCCTCGGTCTGTCGCTCCTTGTCCCCGGTCTGGGACACCGGGCTCTGGGTCTCACGAACCGCTCCTACGCCTTCATGGGAGCAGAGGCGACGATCTGGGGCGCCTTCGGGGTCTTCGAGGCACAGGGGAAAATCCGGAAGGACAGCTATGTCGAGATGGCGCACATTTTCGGGGGTGTCCGGGACGCTTCCGGCCGGGACGGCGAGTACTACCGCCTGCTCGGTTCCTATCGGACGTCAGAGGACTACAACGATGAGGTTCGGCGGGATGCGCGGGCGCGCTATGGCGACGATCTGCAAGGCCGCGCCGATTACTTCGAGCAGCACCGGATTCGCGATGATCTCGTATGGTCGTGGTCATCCCGGGACGATTGGGATCGATATCAGGACAAGCGAAGGGGCAGTAACGAGGCCTACAAACGTGCCGGGACGATGATCGGCCTCGCGGTGGCCAACCGATTGCTCGCGGCCGTCGATGCTCTGCGCATCGCCCACCGCGCTGATCCCAGCCGGGCGATGAGCTTCTATCTTGCCGCCGATCCCGGAGACCCCGGGGCACCGGCCCGATTCTGCGTGAGCCTTCCCCTTCGGTAGCAGGAACATGAGCCGGGTGCGGTGCATCCTCATCGCGGCGCTCTCTCTGTCCTCGGTCATGGCTTTCCCTGCATGCTCTTCCTCGACCGTCGCCGCGATCGATTCGATCCTTCCGCTGCCCGCCCTCGTTCCGGTCGATCAGGAGGCAGATCTTCACTTGACGCCGCATGCGATAGCGGTGGATCCGATCGGTCGCCCATGGATCCTCGATCGGGCGCGGGGACGCGTCCTGCTCCTCGGGGGGGGCGACAGCCCCGGTCGTTCGATGAGCGTCGCGGACACCCGGATCCGCGGCGCGTTTCCTTTCGCCGACATCGCCGCGAGCGGCGCATACCTGTTCCTGTTGGAGCCGGCATCGCCCAGCCTTACCCTGCTCGACCTCGACGGGTACGCGCGGGAGAGGGTTGATCTCGCCCACGAGGTCGAGCTCGCGGGCGAGGCGGGATTCTCGGCTGCCCGCCTTCTGGTGGGCCGCTCGGGCGATCTTTGGCTGATCGATCCCCGCGGCAAGGTCCTCCACTTCGACCGGCGGGGCCGCTTCCTGGACGCGCCCCTCGATGGCCTCGCGGGAGACGATCGTCCAACGAGGATCGCCGACGCGGCGCTCGCCCAAGATGACGGCGTCGTCCTGCTTGATCCTGGGACGTCGTCCCTTGTGACGCTGCCGGCCGCGGGGGGGCGGCAGCCGTCTCTGCAGCTCGGGGGTAGGCTCGCGGAGCCGGCCGCGCTCGCCGTGGACGAGGATGGGACCTGCTTCCTGCTCGAGAGTTCGGGACGGATTCGCGCGATCGCCCCCGGCGGCGCCATTCTCTATGACGGCGTTCCGCGTGATGAGAACGAGATCGCGCTCGGGCGCGCGTGCATCACCGCGGATGGGATTCTCATGCGGGCGGATCCTGCCGGCGGCACGATCTCACGCTGGAGGATCGTCCGGACATCGTCCGAGGATGAAGAGCGCTAGGCTTGCGTTGGTCGCGGCCGGATGGGCTGCGGCCTGCTTCGTCGCGGGCCCGGGGACGGCGGGGGAGCCGGTGCGCGGGGCCCTGAACGCGCGCATCTTCGAGACGGACCTGAAAGCCGACAGCCTACGCCTCCACCTACCCGACGGCTGGGTCGTCCCAGGTTCGATCGTGGCGACGGCGGCGGGCGAGACGCTGCGCGGCGGGACCGATTACGAGCTCGATCCGGCCGAAGGGATCATCCGCCTGACCCGCCCGCGACCGGGAGAGCATCTTCGAGTCCTCTACGAGATCGTGCCCCTCGAGATCGGACGCGTTTTCCAGCGGACGATCCCGCTGGACACGGCGGGAACGGAGACGGTCCGCGTCGCCCCCCGGCAAGAGAACATCCCCCCGGCCACCTCCCGGGCACGGCTCGATCTGCGGGGCACGAAGACGGTGAGCCTCGAGATCGGATCGGGCGAAGACCTCACCCTGCGGCAGAGTCTCGACGTGTCGATGTCCGGAGAGATCGTGTCGGGAGTGACGGTGCGCGGCGTCCTCTCGGACAGGCAGACTCCCCTCCAGGCCGAGGGACAAACGACAGAGCTCTCGGACGTCGACCGGGTCTACCTCCAGGTGGATGGGCCCGGAGCGAGCTTGACCCTCGGCGACTTTGCCCTCCGCGGACCGGCGGGCCTCTTCACGGGCTATCAGAGACAGCTCGAGGGGGTCACGCTCCAGGGTAAGAGAGGGAAGGCGGGCGGCAGTGTCGCGGCAGCGACGTTGCCCGGCTCGTACACGACGGTGGAGTTCCAGGCCGAGGAGGGGAAACAGGGCCCTTATCATCTCCTTTCCCGTCAGGCATCGCTCGAAGGGGTCATCCAATCGGGCAGCGAGCGCGTGTGGATCGATGGAGATCTCCTCGTGCGCGGCGAGGACCGTGACTATGTGATCGACTACGCGGCAGGCACGCTCATCTTCACGGGCCGGCGCGTCGTGGGGAAGGACAGCCGGGTCACCGTCGATTTTCAAGCGAATGCAAACCCTTATCGTCGCAATGCTTACGCGGCTACATTCGGGTGGAACGCGAATCATGGACCCGGCGAGAGTGTCGATGAAGGGAGGTTTCTCCTCCGGGGGAGCCTCCTCGTCGAGCGGGACGATCCCTCGCGTCCGGTCGGCGGCGCCCTCAGCGAGAGGGAGAGGCAGGCGCTTCGAGCTGCCGGGGACAGCCTGACCGGCGATCTTGCCCCCGGGATCGACTGCGGCTCCGTCGGGTACGGCGACTACAAGTGGGCCGAGGCGGACAGCCTGCCGTTTGCCTTCCTGCGTTACGCGGGGGCAGATTCCGGCTCCTGCCGTGTTCGCTTCGCCGATGCGGGCGACGGCAAGGGCGACTATGCGGACTCCCTGCTCGACGACGGCATGACGATCTACCACTTCGTCGGCGTCAAACGGGGCAGGTTCTCCCCGGGACGGGCGGTCGCGCGCCCCGGAGAGAGGGACCTGCTCGATTTTCTCGCCGCTTGGTCCGGGCCATCCGGGTTGCGGTTCGAGGCGGAGGGCGCGGGCTCCTTCGACGACCCGAACCTTCTCTCCGCCAAGGACGACTCGGATCGCGAGGGCGGCGCGCTCCGCTTGGCCTTCGCGCGTGACACGCTGCCGCTGCGGCTGGGGGGACGGAATCTCGGGCGATGGGGATTCTCGTTGGAATCCCGCGATCTGGGGCCGACATTCCGTCCCGTCGGCCGGATCGACTCCGGGTGGTACGGCTACGATTGGGGAATCAAGGAGGGGAGGCTTGCGCGAGGCGATCGCCGGCGCAGCGCGTCGTTGCGGCAAGAGCCGGGGCTCGGGTTCGCTTGGGAGGGAGGCTACGAAACGCTTTCCAATCGCCGCGACCTTGATGGCGAGCGGAACAAGATCAGCCTGCGCCGCACGGGCCGCCTCCATGGAAGTCTGGAACGGATCCGCGCGTCGACGACCGATCGCGAGAGCGGATCGATGTCCGAAGGGCGGCGAGTGGTCGACGGCTACCAGGCCGGGCTGCGGCTTGCGTGGCTCGAGAGCGGGGCCGGCTTCCGCCGCGAACGGCAGGAGCTCCGCGAGGGGGATTCGCTCTCTGGGCGCGGATTCGATGAGTGGCGGATCTCGGCTGCCCTCCCGATCCCCGCGGATCGCGGGCGCATCGAGGTCGAGCAGACCTTCCGAACGGACCAAGAGATTCGGGACGCGGGTTGGCAAACTGGCGACCGCGCCCGTACGTGGGAAGCTCGCGCGGCGTGGACCCCGCCGGGCCGCATCCTGGATGGACGCTATGCGCGGCGCGACCTTCTCAGGCGGGCAGGCGGAACGGTTCGCTCGGACATCGCGGGGCTGATCTGGTCCGAAGACCGGCCGGACGGCCGTCTTGGACAGCAGGTGCGCGCCGACCTCAACACGACGGAAGAAGAGGGGCGCGTAAAGGCGATCGAGTATGCCGGGCCGGGACGGGGTCGGTACGACAGCCTCGGCGTCTATGTCGGCGAGGGCGACTACGACGTCGTCCTCCTGCCGACCGGGGAAAGTGGCATTCTGCGGCGCTTCGACGCGACCTGGAGGGTTGAGGGGGCGCCGGGCCGTGGGCGGGACGAGCGGGCCGCATCGCTCCCGAGCCGGCTTTGGCTCACGTCGCAGTGGCTGCTTCAGGCGAGCTTCTCCTCGCGCACCACTGGTTCGGCGGCATCCTTCTGGGGAGATATCCCGCAGCTTCTCCTCGCTCGGCGGCGCGGGGTTCCACTGGCGCAGCACCGCGTGCGCGCCGAGTTGAGCGTCCTGCCGCGGGCGCGGTGGCTCAGTCCCCAGGCGCGGATCGAGCGGGAGCGGAGCGAGTCGCAACGGTACGAGAACGCGCAGACGGGACGAATGCGCGATCAGGTTTCCCTCACGCTCAGGTCGACGCCTTGGACCGGATGGACGCTCGAGCAGGAGGCTCAGGTCGAGCGGGAGGAGGAGCGCGATCGGCTCTTGGGAGGGCGATCGGCGGAGGGGAAGCTCGGGTGGCGATCGGCGCGTCTGCGTCTCGGCGAGACATGGCGGCCCGGACCCTCATGGACCCTCCGGTTCGGCACGATCGGGCGGGTGCGGGAACGGATTCCGACCGCGGCGCGCTATGAGATCTATTCTGTCGTTCCTGGTGCGCAGTGGCTGCCGCGGACACGATCTCGACTCGACCTCCAGCTCACCCGGACATGGGTTCGCGGTCCAGCGACACGGCTCTTGGGACTCGAGCGGTCGGGTTGGGAAGGACGAGGGAGCCTCGGCCTGCGCCTGCGCCGCTGGTTGGAGGCCTCGCTCATCGCCGATCTGCGCGCGCCCGATCGCAGTACGACGCGCGTGAACGGCCGGGCCGAGATGAAGGCGTTCTTCTGATGCGCGGGCGGTCGATGATTGCAGGGCTGATCCTTGCTGCGTTCGCGGCGTCGAGCGCGCGGGCCGACCTCGCGCTCGACGTCGCCGGCGGCAACCCGGAGGCGCGAAGAGTCGTCTCGAACGCGGCCCGAGAGTGGTACCGAAGGGGCGAGGCCCGGGAAGCTTCGAGAGAGTTCCTTGCATGGCTCGGCCGCGCGCTCGTCCTCGAGGGATGGGGGAAGGGGGAAATCTCCGCGGCCTTCGATTCCCTTGGCGGGGGATCCCACAGGTGCACGATCGAGCTGGGCTCCCTCGAACCGTCGCGGCTCGCGGGATGGACGTGGGAGCCGCCCGAGATCGGACCTGCCGTGAAACCCGGCCCCTGGAATCCCGCCGAGCAGGAGGCGCGGCTCTGGGATCTCGTTGGACGCAAGCAGGAGGGCGGGCGGCCGTTCGCCTCGGTGCAAGTTCTGGAAGCCAGGAACGGCGAGGGCGGAATGACGGTGCGTGCCCGATTGCGCGAGGGTCCGCTGCTGAGCGTCCGATCGGTTGTCTTCGAGGGAAAGGGAGCGACGCGCCAGCGGTTCCTCGAACGCCTCTCGGGTCTCATCCCGGGCGAGCCGGTGCGGCCGAGCCGCGCGGGGATGGCGCGCGATCGGATCGAACGGAGCGGACTCTTCTCGCGCGTCGAAGGTCCCTGGCTGCGGTCCCCCGAGGGGGGCGAGGCAACATTGGTCTATCGAATGGTCGCGGCCCCGCAGAACCACGCGGAAGGCGCGGTCGGTTACGATGGGACGCGGCGGAGTCTCTCGGGGTTCGTTCGAGTCGAGCTCGGCAATCTCTTCGGCACAGGACGGCGGCTCGATGCCGCTTGGGAACGATACGAGAAGGACCGTTCGAGTCTGAACCTCGCCTATCGCGAGCCGTATCTGCTCGGGCTTCCGTTGGCCGCGGAGGCTGCGCTCTCGCAGGAGATCGAGGACTCGACCTGGACGGTTGATGATGCGCGGGGGGTCATCGAGGGGGATTTCGGGAGAGGCCTTACCGCCCGGATCGGCGTCGCGACGCATCGAACGGTTGCGTCGGGGAACGGCGGCGGCCGGACGCGGAGCATCCTGACGATTGCCGGTGTCGGCTTCGACGGCCGGACGGAAGCGGGCACGCGGGGCGGCCGGTCGGTCCTTGGGCTAGAGCGTGGAGAACTTCGCCGGAGTCCGATGATCTCGGGAGCGAACGGGACGCTCCTGAAACTGAACGCGCTCTCGGAACGGAGCCAACCGGTCGGCGGCCAGGCACTCATCCGGGTGGAGGTGTCCGGGGCCTGGGTGCAGGGCCCGGATTCGCTGCCGAGACTCGAAGCCGCCGGTCTTGGCGGGAGCGGGAACCTGCGTGGACACCCCGAGCGGGTGTTCCGCGCGCTGCGCTATGGTCTCATGCGGATCGAGGCGGGCGCGCGGATGCTTCCCGAGGGGAACCGCGCCTACGTCTTCTTCGACGGCGCCCTGTACCGGCCGTGGCCGCGGGGAGCGACCAAGCGGGCGAGCGCCTACGGCGTCGGATTCCGTGTTCGCGGAGGCGGGGGATGGGTCCGGCTCGACTACGGCATTCCGGCAGGCGAGCCGCCGCTGTCGGGACGGATCCACTTCAGGCTCGAGACGAAGTTCTAAACCAGTTTGACTTCGGCTGAGAAGCGAGCCCGCGCGCCGCGAGGCGAGCTTCTCAGATCTACTCAAACTGGTTTAGCCCGCCGTCATCCGAACGAACTCGTCTTCGGTCAACACGGCGACCCCGAGCGCGATCGCGCGCTCGATCTTCGATCCCGGATCCGCGCCGGCCACCACGAAATCGGTCTTGCCGCTGACCGAGCCGGACACCTTTCCCCCCAACGACTCGACGCGCGCGGCGGCCTGCAGGCGGGTCATCGTCGTGAGGGCGCCGGTCAGAACGAAGGTCTTCCCCCCGAGTGGTTGGGCCGCCGGCGTCGGGACTTCCGGCTCGGTCGTGCGCACGCGCGACGCGATCAGCCTGGCCAAAAGATCCGCCGTCGCGGGCCGACCGAAGTAGCGGCGGACGCTCTCGGCGACCACGTCGCCAACGTCGGGGACGCCGCGGAGGTCCTCTTCCGATGCCGCCTTCAGAGCGTCCAAGGATCGAAAGTGGCCGGCCAGGTTCTTGGCCACCGAGGCGCCGACGTGCCGGATGCCGAGTGCGAAGATGAGGCGGTTGAGCGGGCGCTCAAGGCTTCCATCGATCGAAGCGATCAGGTTCGCGGCCGACTTCTCGCCCAGCCGCTCGAGGGGGATCAGATCGTCAGCCGTCAGGCGATACAAGTCCGAGGGGTCGTTCACGAGCCCAGCATCGACGACCGATTCGACCTTCGCCTCGCCGAAGCCGTCGATCTCCATCGCGCCGCGGGCGACGAAGTGGAGGATCTGCCGCTTCCTCTGCGCGGGACAGTGCTCGTTCACGCAGCGGACGGCGACCTCCTCCGCCTCGCGCGCGAGCGGCTCCGCGCAGACGGGACATCGATCCGGGAACTCGTAGGGGACCTCGGCGCCGGTCCGCCGCTCGATCAGGACGCGGGTCACCTTCGGGATGACCTCGCCGCCCTTCTCCACCGCAACCCAGTCTCCGATCCTGAGATCAAGGCGGCGCACCTCGTCCGCATTGTGGAGCGTTGCGCGCCGAACGGTCGTGCCCAGGATCTCGATCGGGGAGAGTACGGCGACGGGCGTCACGCTGCCGGTTCGGCCGACCTGAGTCTCGATGCCGAGCAGCTGGGTCACCCCCTCGCGAGTGGCGAACTTGTAGGCGATCCCCCAGCGTGGGGCTTTCGCGGTCGAGCCAAGGCTCTGCTGCATCGAGAGGGAGTCCACCTTTACGACCAGCCCGTCGGTTTCGTAGTCGAGCTTCCATCGCTCCTCGGCCCAACGCGCGGCCGCATCGAGAACCTCATCGATCCCACGAGCCTTGCTCGCGTGGGGATTGACGGGGAAGCCCGCGCCGCGGAGCCATTCGAGAACATCCAGATGGGTGGGCAGGCCAAGGCGAGGGGCATCCACGAGTCCGTAGCAGAAGAGGGCGAGCGGCCGGGTCGCGACGAGCCGGGGATCGAGGAGCTTCAGGGTTCCGGCCGCGGCATTCCGCGGGTTGGCGAAGAGCTTCTCGCCCGCCTCCTCACGCTGTCGGTTCAAGCCCTGGAATCCGGCGCGCGGGAAATAGACCTCGCCGCGCACCTCGAAGCCTTCCGGAAGGGCCGAGCCGCCCGGATCGACCGCGCGCAGGGGCAAGGCGCGAACCGTGCGGAGGTTCGCCGTGACGTCGTCTCCCCGCGTGCCGTCCCCGCGCGTGATCCCGCGGTCGAAGATGCCCTCCGCATAGCGAAGGGCGATGGCCACGCCGTCAATTTTAAGCTCGACCACGTAGTCGATCGCTTCGTCGAGCCCGAGGAATCGACGCACGCGGGCGTCGAACTCGCGCAGCTCCGTTTCGTCGTAGGTGTTCTGAAGCGAGAGCATCGCCGTCGAGTGGGCGACGGTTTCGAAGCGCTCGAGCGGCTCGCCGCCGACGCGCTGGCTTGGACTGTCCGGGGTGATCAGATCCGGGTGGGCCCGTTCGATCACATCGAGTTCTCTCAGGAGCGCGTCGTAAGCGGCGTCCGAGATTTCCGGATCCGCGTCGGCGTAATACCGCCGCCCGTGGTAAGCGATTTGCTCGCGGAGGGCGCGGGCCCTGCGGTCGGCTTCAGGCCTATCCATCTTCCTCCCTCCGCGACAGGGTACGAGGTGCCGAACACCACCGCAAGGAGGGGTCGTGGCGGCGGTCATCCGGAGAGTGCACGGGCTTGCGGTGAGCGGCGATGAAGAGTTTCCGGACGGAGGGCGCGACTGCGCGACGGCGGGCCGTCCCGCGGGCCGGGGAATCGGAGACACGGGGGAGGACTTGAGGCTGCCGGGCGGGTGCGATAGGCTCAACCGGCGATGACACCATCCTCAAAATCGAATGGACGCCTGCTTGTCTTGATCCCCGCCTACAACGAGGAAACGAAGATCGGCGCGGTGATCGACGGCGTGCGGACGGCCGTACCGGAGTGCGACGTGCTCGTCGTCGACGACTGCAGCCGGGATGCAACAAGCCGCGCCGCGCGCGCGGTGGGGGCCCGGGTCGTGCGGCATCCGGTGAACCTCGGATACGGTTCGGCGCTCTTGACCGGCTATCAATACGCCGACATCCACGGCTACGGGCGCGTCGTCCAGATGGATGGAGACGGGCAGCACGACGCCGCGAGCATCCCTGATCTGCTCGCCGGACTCGACGGCGGCTACGATCTGGTCCTGGGTTCACGATTCGGAGCGGGCGTGCGCACCTACCGCCCGCAGAGGTTGCGGGCCATCGGGATGCGGCTCTTCGGGTGGATCGCAAGCCGTGCGCTGGGGCGCGAGATCACCGATCCGACGAGCGGCTTCCAAGCCCTGAGCGGACGGCTTGTGCGCTTTCACGCGAGCGGCGACCACTTCCCGCCGGACTACCCAGACGCGGACATCCTGATCCTGGTCGGGCGCGCCGGCTACCGCGTGACGGAAGTTCCGGTCACGATGTACGAGAAGCCGGGTGGAGCGTCGATCCACAGCGGGCTCAAGCCGGTCTACTACGTCGTGAAGATGATCCTCTCGATCCTCCTGGTTCTCACCGGCGCGCCGAAGCGTCCTCCGGAGGAGGTCCCGTGCCCCTGACCGCCCGGCTCTTAGTGATCGGGGTGAGCCTGATCTTCTTCTTTGTCGTACTCCGGATGATCCGACGCCGAACGCTGGGATTGGAGTACTCGATTCTGTGGTTCGTGCTGACCGGATTCGCGCTCCTGGCCGGTCTCGTCCAAAGGCAGGCGGACGCCTTCAGCCGCCTGATCGGGATCGACTATCCGCCGGCGCTCTTCTTCTTCCTCTGCGTCGTCGTCCTGCTGGCGATCGTTCTGCATCTCACGGTGCGCCTCGCGCGCCTTGCCGATGCGCAGCGTTCCCTTGCGCGCGAGATCGCCCTGCTTCGCGCCGAACTGGCCGAACGGGATGATCGGCGGTCCGGGGAAGATGGACGGCGGGACTCTTGAGCACCTTGCGCGCGGTTGAGACCATTTTCGCCCCCAAGGGAACGCTTTCGCGGGTCCTCGATCCTTTCGAATGGAGGGCCCAGCAGGCGCAGATGGCCGCGGCGGTCGCGGAGGCCCTCGATCGTCCGAGCGTCCTCGTCGTTGAGGCGCCAACCGGGGTGGGCAAGTCCCTGGCGTATCTTGTCCCCGGGGCCTTGTGGGCCCGCCGGGAGGGGAAAGTCCTTCTCGTCTCCACGCACACCCGAAATCTACAGGATCAGATTCTGCGCCGCGATCTTCCCCTCCTCCGGAGATTGACCGATCGAAAGATCACGATCGCGGTCCTGAAGGGCCGCGCTAATTACCTTTGCCGCCGCCGCTGGGATATCGCGCGCGCCGACCTCGAGGGCACAACGGACGGGGAAGTCCTCATGCGGACGCTCGAGGGATGGGTGCAGGTGACCGAGTCCGGAGATCTGGACGAGGCCCCGGCGATCCATCCCCGGCTCAGGGGACTCCTGTCGCGAATCGCCTCGGATCCGCACTTCTGTTCCACGAGCGAATGCACCCCAGAGGATGGCTGCTACTTCAAGCTGTCCAGGAGGCGGGCGCGCGAGGCCCACGTCGTGCTCGTCAACCACACCATGCTGGTTCTGGAGCTGATGAGCGGCCGGGCGGGCCTTCCCGAGTGGGACGGGCTCGTGATCGATGAAGCGCACCATCTGCCGCGGATCGCCGCGGATGCGCTTGCCCGAAAGGTCTCGGCCCAGACGTGGAAGGCCGCCCTTCTTCGACTCGGCGGGCAAGGGGAGCCCGGCGCGACGGATTTGATCCGGCGCCTGATCCGGGGTTGGCCCTCGCAGGTCGAGCGCACGCGCTGGCTCGCGCGGATTCGTCTGATCGAGGAGAACCTGGGCCTCCTTCTCGACCGGTCCCGCCTCTTCTTCGATGCGTTCGCCTCACAGAGTGGCTTCCCCGCGGTGGGAGGCAGGGTTCGCTTTCGATTGGGGGCCGGGTCGGGTGGTCCGTTCCCGGAGGGCGCCTACGAGCTTCTGGACGCCGCGACCGGGCAGATCGCGGAGCTCGATCGGTTGCTGAAGGATCTTTCGGGCCCCCTCGAGGCGGACGATCGGAGTCGAACCGCAGCGCCGGGGATCCTGGGGGCGGTGGAGGAAGCGCGGGAGGCCGTGGCTACGCTCACCTTCCTGGCCGAGGCGGAGGAGTCTGGGACGGTCTATTGGATCGAGAACGACGCGATCGAAGGGGTCGCGCTCCGTTGCCGTCCCATTGAGCTCGGCGGCGCTCTCGGGGAGCGCCTGGTGGACGGGCGTCCTTTGATCCTGACGTCCGCGACCCTAGCGGTGGACGGGACCGCGGCCTTCTTCGCGGCGCAGTGCGGTCTTCCCGATGGCCGCGAGGAGCTGATCCTTCCGCCCGTCTTCGATCTCGAGAATCAGGTTCGCGTCCTGGTTCCCGAGTCGATCCACGATCCGCGCGAGGCGGGCCACGAGGTCGACCTCGCGGACGGCATCCTGCGGCTCGCGAGCGCGCTGCCGCGGAAGATCCTCGTCCTCTTCACGGCGCACGAGACGCTGCGGCGCGTCGAGGAACGGATTCGCGCCCCCTTGGAGGATCGCGGGATCCGCGTCTATGCTCAAGGACGCGAGTCGAGCCGACAGGCCCTGGCCGAGGCGTTCCAGGCGAGCGAGCGGGCAGTCCTTCTGGGAGCGGCGAGCTTCTGGGAGGGGGTCGATTTTCCAGGGCAGGATCTCGAGATCTTGATCATGGTTCGCCTTCCCTTCCCGGTGCCGTCGGACCCATTTGTCGAGGCGTACGGCGAGCGCCTGCGCGAGGAGGGGAAGGACCCGTTCGAGTCGTTCATGCTCCCGGAGGCGATCGTCCGGTTCCGGCAGGGTTTCGGCCGGTTGATCCGGCGGCGCGAGGACCGCGGGATCTTCGCGATCCTGGATCCGCGCGTGTTGCGGCGCGGTTACGGCCCGCGGTTCACGCAGGCGCTGTCGATCCCGGTCCACTCGGTGCCGACCTGGGATGCCCTTGTTGCGGAGGCGGAGGGGTGGTTTTTGGGGATCAGGTCCTCCCGCAGGGAGGAGGAGGCAGGCGATGAGCACGACATTAGTCCGGCCGGCGGGAGCGCCCGAGGTCCGCGCGCCGCGAGGGACGGCGATCAGCTGCAAGGGGTGGATCCAGGAAGCGGCGATGCGGATGCTGATGAACAACCTCGACCCCGAGGTGGCGGAGCGTCCGGCCGACCTCGTCGTGTACGGAGGCTCCGGGAAGGCGGCGCGTAACTGGGACTGCTTCCACGCCATCGTCCGATCACTGCGCGCCCTCGAGAATGATGAGACCCTCCTCGTCCAGTCGGGCAAACCGGTCGGTGTATTCCGGACGCACGCAATGGCGCCGCGCGTCCTGATCGCGAACTCGAACCTAGTCCCGGCCTGGGCCACGTGGGAGCACTTCCGCGATCTCGAGGCGAAGGGGCTCATCATGTACGGCCAGATGACCGCCGGAAGCTGGATCTACATCGGGACGCAGGGGATTCTGCAGGGGACGTTCGAGACGTTTGCCGAGATCGCCCGGCGTCACTTCGGTGGAACGCTCAAGGGGCGCTGGGTCCTGACGGCCGGGTTGGGGGGAATGGGCGGAGCGCAGCCGCTCTCGGTCACGATGAACGAGGGGGTCGCCCTGGTCGTCGAGGTCGATCCGGACCGGATCCGCAGGAGGATCGAGACGCGCTACCTCGATCGGCAGACCGATCAGCTCGACGAGGCGCTCCGTTGGACACGCGAGGCGGCCGCCGCGGGAACGCCCCTGTCGATCGGTCTCCTGGGCAATGCATCCGACGTCCTGCCGGAGCTGCTCCGGCGGGGCGAGCGGCCCGACATCGTGACCGACCAGACCTCCGCACACGACGCGTTGAACGGATACGTCCCCGGAGGGATGGGGCTCGCCGAGGCGCTCGCACTCCGTGGACGCGACACGCGCGCGTATGTCGACGCTTCGATGCGCTCGATGGCGAAGCACACCGAGTCGATGGTCGGTTTTCTCGATGCGGGGAGCATCGTATTCGACTACGGCAACAACCTCCGCGGACAGGCGAAGAAGGCCGGTTGCGCGCGGGCATTCGACTTTCCCGGATTCGTGCCGGCGTACATCCGGCCCCTCTTCTGCCGGGGGAAGGGCCCGTTCCGCTGGGTCGCCCTCTCCGGGGATCCGGAAGACATTCGCAGGACCGATTCTGCGATCCTCGAGACGTTTCCGAACGATCTTTCCCTCGCGCGCTGGATCCGGTTAGCGGAGGAGAAGGTTGCCTTCCAGGGGCTGCCGTCCCGCATCTGCTGGCTCGGCTATGGGGAGCGGGAGCGGATCGGACGCGTCTTCAACGACCTCGTCGCGCGGGGCGAGATCAAGGCGCCGATCGTCATCGGACGGGATCACCTCGACGCGGGTTCGGTCGCGAGCCCTTATCGCGAGACGGAAGCGATGCGCGACGGCAGCGATGCGATCGCCGATTGGCCCCTCCTGAACGCCCTGGTCAACACCGCTTGCGGCGCCTCGTGGGTTTCGATTCATCACGGAGGCGGCGTCGGGATCGGCAACTCGATTCACGCGGGGATGGTCGTCGTCGCGGATGGTTCGCCCGATGCTGCGGAGCGGCTCTCGCGCGTGCTGACCTCCGATCCGGGCATGGGGGTCGTCCGGCACGCCGACGCGGGGTATGAGGACGCGATCGACTGCGCCCGCGAGACCGGCATCAAGATCCCGATGATGGGGGAGTGAGTGCGCGAACGGGTCGACCACCTTCTCACCCACGCATCCTCACTGATCACGATGGATGCGGGGGCGATACCGCGGACCGGCGCCGACGCGCAGGAGACGGGCCGGATCGAGGACGGTGCGGTTGCGGTCCGTGGGGAGAGGATCGTCGCCGCCGGCGTGAGCGATGAGATCGAGGCGCGATTCGACGCCCCGGCGGAATCGACCCTCGATCTCAGCGGATGCACCGTCTTACCCGGTTTCGTCGATCCGCACACCCATGTCCTCTTTGCCGGCTCGCGCGAGAACGAGTTCGAGATGCGTCTCGCCGGAAAGCCGTACATGGAGATCGCGGCGGCCGGCGGCGGGATCCTCTCCAGCGTGCGGGCATTTCGAGAGGCCGGCGACGATGCGCTGCTCGCCCAGACCCGCAGGCGCTTGGACCGGATGCTCGCGCTCGGGACGACGACGATCGAGGCGAAGAGCGGCTACGGCCTGTCTACCGAACAGGAGATCCGCGCCCTTTCCCTGCTCGATCGCCTGGCCGCGGAGCACGCAATCGGAATCCTCTCGACGTTCATGGGCGCCCATGCCTTCCCGCCCGAATACCGGGACGACCGGGCCTCGTACGTCCGTCTCATCTGCGAGGAGATGATCCCGCTCGCCGCGGCGCGAACCCGCGTTCGCTTCTGCGACGTGTTCTGCGAGAAGGGGGTCTTCACGCCGGAGGAGGCGCGGACGATTCTCGGCGCCGGGCTGGCGCATGGCCTCAGGCCCCGTCTTCACGCGGATGAGTTCGCTCCGAGCGGAGCCTCCGAGCTTGCGGCCGAACTCCACGCGCTCTCCGCCGATCACCTGATGGAGGCTAGCGAGGAGGGCCTCCGCGCGCTTGCGCGCGCCGGCACGGTCGCGATCCTCCTTCCCGCGACCTCCTTCTCGATGGGGAATCGGCGTTATGCTCCTGCGCGCCGGATCGCGGAGCTTGGGATCCCGATCGCGCTTGCGACCGACTGCAATCCGGGGAGCTCCATGACGGCGAGCCTGCCGCTGGTTCTCACCCTCGCTCTTCTCGAGATGAAGATGACGCTGGGTGAGGCCCTGAATGCCGTCACCGTGAACGCGGCCGCATCCTTGGGCCTCGCCGACGAGGTGGGGAGGATCGCCCGGGGCATGCGGGCCGACCTGCAAGTTCTTCCGACCATGACCCCCGCAGGCATCGCCTATCAACTTGGGGGGCTTCTGCCAACCCGTGTTATGAAATCCGGTCGTTGGGTGGCCCCGCGGGAGTCCCTCCCCGCCCCGTCCTAATCGCGGAACAGCGTGCTCCGAAAAAGGTTGGAGAACCCTCTCCCGGCGGACGATAAGGAATCGGGGGCCGCCGGGTCGCGCCGGCGGGGCATTTCCACGACCCCGGAGGGGAAGCACCTTTGGACAAAAGTGTCACCGCGAGACGAAAGGCCCAGCAACTTGCGAGAGAAGGACACCTCGGCAAGGCCATCCAGGAGATGGACCGGATCCTGATCGCGGGCGAGGCCGATCCTTACGATTTCGTCTTCCACGGCGATCTGCTCGTGCGTAGCCGTCGTCTCGAGGAGGCCGTCTCCTCCTACGAGGAAGCGATCTCTGCCTACGAGGGCGTGGGTCTCTATCGCAACGCGATCGCGATCGGCAAGAAGATCCTTAGAAGCGATCCCCACCGGGCGCGCACCCACTGGCGCCTTGGCGATCTCTACGCGAAGGAGGGATTGATCGGGGATGCCGTGACTCACTTCCTGACATTCCTCGACCACGCAGGCGGGGAAGCAACGGGCGAGGAGTTTCTCGAGACCCTTGAACGAATCGCCGGGCTGTGCGGGCCGAAGGTCGAGCTGGCGCTGCGCCTCTCGGATCTCTACGTTCGGGCCGGTAAAACGGACCGCGCGGCCCACATGCTCGAGGAGGTCGCAGGCCAGGCCGCGGCCGTTGGGGCCCACGAGATCGCCCAGACGCTTCGAGAGAGAGGGGCCTCTCTTCAGGAACAGACGAAGGACGAAACCCCCGATCCGGCTGGGATTGCCCACTCGATTCCGGACGGCGCGGTGGGATGGGCCCAGGAAGCCGTGTTCCCGTCCGGTCGGGCGATCGAGCCGCTCGGGCGCGCGGAGGTTCTGGAGGAGATCGTCGATCCGGACGCTGACGCCGCATGCGGGTCGGAGGTGGGCGCGGCCGGGGCCGGAGGGCTTTCGTCCGAGCAGATGCCGCATGTCATGGGACGCACGATTGCCCTCGATGCCAGTTCGGAGGCTGGTCGCGCTCCTGAATCCCTCGCTCGGCCTTCGTGGGAGAGCGAGGACGCCCCGGCGGATGGTCCGGACGATCCGCGGAGGAGCGCGATCGAGGATTCGATCGCAGGCGAAGACTGGGACAAGGCGCTCGCACTCGTGCAAGAGCTCCGCGACGAGGTGCCCAACGACGTGTGGGCGACCGAGAAACTCGTTGTCGTCTCGAGGCGTCTTGGGGATACACTCGCGACAGTCCGCCACCTGACCGTCCTGGGCGATCTGTTGATTACCCAAGAGGATCTGGAAGGGGCGCTCGCCTGTTTCCGCGAGGTTTCGAGTCTCGATCCCGAGAACGGAACGGCCCGCCGCAGGCTAGCGCGATTCCGGGAGATGAAGGTTCCGGGCGCGGAGAAAATCCCGACGGACGACGGGTTCCCGATCCGCCGGACGATCGAAACGCAGGGCGCTATCGTCTCGGTCCGCGAGCATGGAGGCGTCGAGTCGCAGGAATGGATCGACCTTGCAGCCTTACTCGACGAGTTCCGCGACGGGATCCGTGCGCAGTTCCGTCCGGAGGACTATGCCGGCCACTACGACCTCGGGGTGAGCCACCTGGAGATGGGGCTCTACGAGGAGTCGATCGAGGAGTTCGATCTCGTCCTCTCGATCCCTTCCCTCCCCGAGGAGATGAACCTCAAGGCGCGCGAGATGCGCGGCAACGCGCTGCAGAGGCTCGAGCGGTTCCGGGAGGCCATCCACGAGTACCGCATGGCCTTGGAAGTGGGCGGGGTTCCGCCCGAGAGGAAAACCGAGATCCGCTACCAGCTCGCTTGTGCGCTCGAACGGGCAGGGGAACTGGACGAAGCGCGGGAGCTCTTCCTCGAGCTTTCCCAATCATCGGGGGAGGTCCTGTCCGAGGCGAGGACGCATCTCGAGCGCCTCGGCGAGTAGGGCGGTCCCCGGTCGGACGGACCGAGAATGCTAGGGCGATCGGGCGCGGCATCCGGAAGCATCGAAGTCTGTGCGCGCTCGCTCGCACGGCGCTTGCGCTCTTCACCCTTCTCCTGCTGCCCTGTGACTCCCGAGCCGGGAAGATCCCCGTCGCGCCTTCGGCAAGCGATTCCTTGCGCGCGGGACGCACGCCGGTCGGGGCGCCCCCTGACAGCGTGGAGCGCAAACGGCCCCCGCTTCGGGCCCCCGCAACGTGGTCGCACGGTGGTCTCCCGGAGCCGCTGGCGGGATTGAATGGGCGGGCGGTGGCCGGTGGGATGACCCTCGCGTCGCGCGAGGGAATGCAGCGGGGGCTTGGTCTTGGCTCCCTCGATTCCGGAAGTCCCCATCTCCCCGATCCGCTCTTCTCCAGCATTCCCGGCAGGGACATCCCGGAGTTCCGTGTGGATGGGTTTCCTGTGGGCCCAGTCCGTTGGCCGGAGACGAGTCTCTCCCCGGTTCCGACCCTGGCGATGGGGGAAGTGATCCTCCGTCCCTATTCGCCGATCAACGGTCCCCTCTCCTCGACCGGGGGCCCGCAGATCGACGTTCGCCTGGCCTCAGTTCCGGACGATCGCGCACTCAGCGTGGTCCGGGTGACGCAGGCATCCTACGGGACGTTCACCGAAGAGCTCGCCCTTCGGCGGTCGCTCGGCCCGTTGCTGTTTCATGGTTTCTATGGTGACTCGAAATCCCTGGGCCACGACCCATGGTGGGAGCAGTTCGGCCAGACGATCGGCCTGCGCTTGGGCCAGCGATGCGCGGACGGGTATCTGGAGTGGGGCGCCGACCAGGCTTCCAACCGCTTTCGGCTTCTCTCGACGAAGAAGGGCCTTTGGGACCGGACCGCATGGACCGCGCGGTGGGTGAGGCCGGACAGCGTCGGGACATCGATCGAGACGGCGGCGAGCTGGATCTGGACAAGGGGCGGATGGTGGACGGCGCGCGGGCTCACCGAGAGGCGCAGTCGGGCAATCGGCATCCGCGCCGTCCTCGATCGTTCGGTCGGCCGCGGGCGCGGAAGTCTCGCAACCGAGATTGAGTTCGCGCGGACGTTCGTGCGAATGCCAGATCAGGCACAGCGGTTGCTCGAGGATCTCTCGGCCGGCTCCGCCGTCGGGTGGACCCGGCCGCTTCCCGGTGGGGATGTGCGCTTCTCTGCAGGGGTCACGAGGATCGCCCCGCTCTCCGCCTCGCCGGTGTTTTCGGGCGAATACGACGTGAACCGCCAGGGGTGGCCGCGAATCTCGCTCCACGCGAGCCGGGCCGTCAGGAATCGAACGCTTCCCCGGATGCCGAGCGACGGTGAGGCCTGGGTGCGCGAGGGAATCGGACTCGCCGAGGAAGAGAGGGGCGAAGAGCCCGAGGGATTGTGGCAAAGCGGAATCACTCTTGGCGGGCCGCGGCGCGATCGGGGATCGAGTCTCCAGGCAGGGTCCGATCTGCTGTGGATGACGCGAAGCCTCTCCATCGCCGAGAGCGATCTCGTCGACCTCGGCGCCGGAGGGCAGTCGGGTCTGCCATCCGCAGCCCAGCGCGGGGATCGACGGTACGCTTCCGTGTGGGCCCGGTGGGTGGCGCGCCTGCCGTTCGGCTTCCGGTTCGAGGGGACGTCGTGGGGCGTCGCCGCCGACGGGGGAGTGCGAAGCGACCTGGGCCTTCCCGCCCTTCGGGGAAAGGGAGAGATTGGATGGCGTGGGGATCTCTTCACGGGCGATCTTGGGCTCGACCTCTCCATGCAGGCTGTGGGACGGGGCCAAATCGCGACGCCGTACGGGACGCTCCCTGCGCAGGGAACGATCGACGGGACCGTTCGGGCGGAGATCGGTTCGGCTGCTCTCTTCATCGTGATGGCGAACCTGACCGACGCGATATCCACCTCGATGTCCTACGACGGCGGCTTCTACCCGCTTCCGCGACGCCACATGCGGGCCGGAATCCGCTGGGCCTTCCTGGACTGATCATTCGTGTTTCCCGGCAGGAGACTCGATCTTGATCTTCACCCCGGACGAAAGGCGGGCGTTGATCGCCCTGGGCGGACTCTTGGCCCTCGGGCTTCTCGTTCGCGTAGCCGTGCGGGAGCCGCTTCCGCCCCCCGGGGGCGGTGACTCGCTTCTGGTCGTTCTGGCGGCGCAAGGCGAGTCTGCCGCCATCGATTCGGCCGGCACACCGCCGCCGGGTCTTGTGGAGGAGGGCCTGATCCGGATCAACGAGGCCGGTCTGGAAGATCTCATGCGCCTGCCTCGGGTTGGGCCCAGCCTTGCCGGACGGATCCTTGAGGCGCGCGCGAGCGCCGGACCTTTCCGAACGGTTCGGGACCTGCGTCGCGTGAAGGGGATCGGCCTGAAGACTGCGGCCCTCCTGGAGCCTTGCGTCTCCTTCGAGATCGCCGAGCCCGCCGCTGCGTATTGCACGGAACGTTTGCAGGCTGCACGGGGGAATACCTC
>CAZNRY010000064.1:0-19860 GCA_964575675.1 uncultured bacterium | reverse complement strand
TAGAGCACTCCAGGACCGGCGACCAGCCCGCAGCATGATTAGATTGGCTGGTAAGCGAGAGGATTCCGAACCCTCCCCAAAGGGGAACACCAAGAAAGGCGTTGACTCCCATCTCGACCTCGATCACCATCCTGATGGACTGGATGACATGGAGGTGGACGACACGAGTGCCAGCAGTTCGAACTCAGTCAAGTCCCCTGGGGAGAGTCGTTCTTCTCAGGCCGGCATTCGGGTTCTGATCGTTGCATATACTTTTCCGCCTTGGGGCGGTCTCGGCTCTCTTAGAACGGTACACATGGCAAACCAGCTTGCAGCGGAGAACGACAAGGTCGATGTCCTGACCATACGTTTGCCGGAGCCGCGTCCCGGCCAGCAGTTCGCCCCCGTGCCGGCCTATGACCGGGATTCTGTCGCGCTCGTGTCCCCCGGAGTCAAAATCCTCCGCAGTTACCCTGGTCTTCTCTTCATCTTGAGGCCCCGACTTCAATCGATTCTCCGTACCGCGCCGGGTTCTCGTCGGGAGATTGGATTGATCAAGCGCTTCTCTCTTTCCATCATCCGCCGCCTGATCTTGCCAATCTCGAGCCTTGAGTGGATCGCCTGGGGGCTGCTGGCCGGTTGTAGAATGGCTCTACGGGAGCGTTACGAAGTCGTCTATTCTACCGATAATCCGGTTTCTTGCAGAATCGTTGGTTTCTTCGTGAAGGTTGTTTTCTCGATCCCGTGGGTCCTTTACATTGGAGACCCATATAGTTTCGGGGCTGTAGAACAACTGAGGCCCCATTGGAGACTGGGGATCGACAAGGTCATCGATAGTCTGTTTCTTCCACATGCAGACCGGATCATTGTCAACTGTGAGGAAACGATGAACGGATATCTGCATCGTTTCCCGAGGTTAGAACGTGAGAGATTCCAGGTGATCACCGATGGATTTGATGAGAAGAGGTATAATAGCATCGAGAGTCTTCCCGTCGATCATTTTCGCATTGTCTACACCGGTACTCTCTATGCCGGCTCCAGAGATCTGGATCGGTTCTTCCGCGCCCTTCCGTTACTGCACACCTCCCCTATTGAGGTGGTCGTTGCGGGAACAATCGATCCGTCGGTGAAGTCGATGATCGACTCGCTTGCCATGACCCATGAAGTGCACACCGTGGGTTTTCAACCGCACGATAAGGTTGTCGCGCTCCAGAAGGGCGCGACGGTGCTACTGCTGGCAGGATGGTCTGCGGGTTATCAGATTCCCGGCAAAGTGTTTGAGTACTTTGGTGCGAGGCGACCGATTCTGGCCATCCGCTCGGACGAGATGGATCTGGGTGCGAAGCTCGTAGAAAAGCAACGACGAGGGATCGTTGTCGAGGACGATCTCGGGAAAATCCTCGCGGCTTTGGAGAAGCTCTCCTCACTATGGCGGGAGGGGCGATTGGATGGGGCCTTCGATCTGAGTGAACTGAAAGAGTACTCCTGGGGCGGGCTTGCCCCGGCCTTTGGTAGCCTACTGCGGGAGCTGGTGGGTCCTTCGGCGTGAGAACGGTGACGTGTCCCTTGTGTGGTGGAGCAATAGATTACAGGAGCTCCATTCAGGCTTACTTGGGATACAAGCTCTATCCTTGTGCCGGTTGCGATGTCCAGTTTTGGTGGCCTCTCGTGTTGGATAGACGCTTCTATGAAGAGGGATCGGCCTACGAGAGGAGTCACCTTGGGGTCGGGAAGTTGGAAGCATATCACCGGACCTTCGCGCGGTTCTTTCCCCCGAGAAGAGAGAAACTCCTGGACATCGGTTGTGGTGACGGGGCATTCCTGGAGGAGATGACGAGACGGAACTGGGACGCGTACGGTATCGATTTGGACCGAAGGTCCGTCGATGTTGCCAAACAAACAAGAAATCTGAAGAATGTATGGGGCATGTCCCTTGGGGAGTTTGTGGAGATGGCCCGAAAAAGCAACCTCAGATTCCGCGTGATCACCTTCTTCGAGGTTCTTGAGCACCAAGACCGACCTCGGGAGTTCATTGCAGAGATCAGGACGCTTCTCGAACCAGGTGGTTACATAGCCGGATCTGTTCCCAATCGGGATCGGATGATCCGAGTGCGTGAGAGTTTCGATTATCCCCCAAATCACTTCACTTGGTGGTCGAAGAGAACCGTCCAGGCGTTGCTTGAGCGGAACGCGTTCGTGGAGGCGGTGGTGCGGGAGGAAACATGCCTGAAGGACGCGATATGGTTTCTGGAGAACCAGACCTTAGGGGCGTTCGATGAAACACTCAAGCGTTTCGTTAAGGGTCGGATTCTTGGAGCGGATGAGAGGAGCGCCCAGGCGCCCATCCACTGTCTTGCCAAGGGGGCGGCGGGCAAAGCGGAGCTGGCGACAGTGCTTGTAGCCGTGCGCAACGCGCTATTTCTCCTTCCCGCCGTGGTTCTGTATCCCTGGCTGAAGGCCCACATCTACTTCCAAGGGCGGATCCCTGCCTAGGGTCGAGAGTGGAAGTCCGCCATTCCGAGGTAGACGGGGCACGAGCACGCGAGCTCTTGTCGAACAGCCTGATCCGGTGACATGTGGTGCCGGTGGTCCTGGGCGTAGGAGAGGTGGACTCGATGGAAGCGAATGGATACAGCGCTACAACGGGACCCGTCGATCCCGCGTGGGTAGGGACTTCCCGCGGAGAAGCCGTACCCCCACGATGCAGGGAATAGCTCAGAATGAACCGGGACTGGCGAGCGATCCCCCATGATAGGTCTTTCGCCTATGCAGCCTTTTCCTTCATTGTTCTAGTATTGGCCAGCGGCCTGGCAGTTGCGGCGCCAGGCAGCCTGAGCTTGATCCTCTGCCTTCTCTTCATCCTTGTCGGCATCTATCCGCTCATAAGGGGAGTGCTCTCGCGCAGGTTAGACCTGTTCGAACCGATCGTCATGGTGGGTTTGTGTTTCGTGCTTCTGATCGGCATTCGTGGTGTTTTCGTCATCCAGAATGGCAGCGTCTGGCTGACGAGCTACGATCCGGACTCCGTCCACTTCCACCGGGTCTTTTGCCTGGTTTTTGCCTATTCCATACTGGGCCTGGTCGCTCTCTATCTCGGCTACTATTCCGGTCTGGGAAGGAGAATGGCCGCGTCCGTGCCTCGGATGCAGCTCTCATGGGACCCGGGCAGGGTTCGTCTGTGCATGGTCCTTTGCCTTGGCATCAGCGTCGCGGGTCTCGTTCTGTACCAGACTTTCCTGTCCAACTACAGGGGGCTTGGCCTTGCATCGGACCGCTTCCGGAATCCCGCCCAGATCGTTTCGAATGAGATTGAGATGGGAGGCACAGTGGCCTTTCTCTTTCTCTCGAAGTTTGCGGCCGTTGGACTCCTTCTATCGTACGCTTTCGCGCGCGTGACAAAGAGGCGTCGGGCAGTCGGTGCTTTTGCCTTACTCTTTTCCGGCGTCCTGATCCTCTACTTCTTGAATTTTGGCGGTGGGAAGGCCACTCTTCTCTTCTCAGTCTTTCAGCTCGTGGTCTGTCACCACTACCTCGGAAAACGGTACTCGGTCAGACGCCTCTTGCCGATCGCGTTGATTGTCATTCTGGTCATCATGCCTTTCATCGGATACTACCGGGGATTCGGTCTCGACTTGCGGATGCTGTGGGGCAATCTCCTAAGTGGGTTCAGCGAGCCCGGCATTCTACTGCACCCACTTCTCGGGAGATCGCTGGGGGCGGATATGTTCTTCCTCATCATTGACCGGACGCCCGAACCGCATCCGTTTCAATTCGGCGGCAGCTATCTGAAGTTGCTGACCATGTTTGTGCCACGAGCTATCTGGTCCGGGAAACCTTGGAGTTTTGGAGTTGAATTCAACCGCACCTACTTGGAGGGGACCGGTGGGGCTTCGTCTGTCGCTCCCTTATTGATCGGGGAGGCCTATGTGAACTTCTGGCTGGTCGGTGTCGTGCTTGTCGCGTTCACCTTTGGGGTAGTACTGCGATTCCTTTACTCCTACTGCATGGCTCATCGGGGCGAATGCGGCTACATCATCTTGTACTCCCTCGGATTGACCGGCGGTATGATGGCGGTAGAAGGACCGTTGAGCGATCACGTGTTTTTTCTTCTAGTTCTCCTGATTCCATTCTTTCTCGCCACGCTGCCAATGCGCCTTCGTTTCGTTCTACCCAGAGGAAAGGGGCGGCTGGCGCCGATGGGAGGCGGCAGTGGCCTCCGCTCCGCGGAGATCGCTTTCCCCGAGAGGCGAGATTGCTGACAAACAGGGTTTGGCTGAGGGACGCTGGAAGGCAGCCCGCCATGAGGATTGCCGAATCGCCATCCCGCGGCTCGGCTTGAAAGCACCGTGCACCCGCCGTATGCTGCGGCCACTGCAATCCCAAACTTGAGGAGGCTGTGATGAAGCTGCTCACTATCCTGAGGATAAAGAAACTCCTTCGGAAGGCGTTGCTGTATTCACTGTGGCCACACGGGATGAGGCGCGTGTTGAAGGGAATCAGGGACGATATCTGGTGCAGATGGAAACTGCATCGGAAGGGGATTACGATCTACGAAGACGAGGGGCTGGTTTTCGTAGGCAAAGACGGTAAGAAGATAATCGTCGGTAATGAGGTAGCCACCAGCAAGGAACAGATCTCCCTCTTGCTGTCGTCCTTCGAGAAGGTATTTTGCATAAGTGGCCTGCGATTTGAGGATCGAACAATCGACTTCACGCGGGAGATCTCACTCGGCGGGTTTCTGGTCAAGACGACCTTCGTCATGGCTCTGGAGTACGACATCATGAGGTACTACAATCGGTACTATGCCTTGAAAGAAGGGGACATTGTCTTCGACTGTGGGGCTTTCCATGGGATTTATGCGCTGATGGCCTCGAAGCTGGTCGGAGAGACCGGTAGAGTCTTCTGCTTCGAGCCCGACAACGAAAATGCGAAGATGCTCGAGGCGAATATCCTTCGTAACGGGATAAGGAATGTGAGCATCGTGCGGAAGGGAGTGTGGAGCTTGGGAGGAGGATTGCCTTTCAATTTCCGTGGAGCCGCCACCTCCTGCGTGGATTTCAGGATGGTCAGTCGGGGGGGTGGGGCCGGAATAGAAGTCGTTTCTATTCCAGAGTTCTTTCGTGAGAACGGACTTGAGACCATCGATTTCGTGAAAATGGATATCGAGGGGGCGGAGATCGAGGTCATCGAGGGCTGTCGTGAGTTCCTACGATCGCATGGCGTTATGTTCGCGATTGCCAGCTACCATCTGCGCGACGGTCAAGAAACCTATCGGAAGCTCGAGAGGCTATTTGGCGACATTGGATATGGGTTTGTCACCGAGGTGACGGAAACGATCACAACGTACGCGTGGCCGAAGGAAATCGTGCCCCTTCATGGGGCCGAGGAAGTGACTAGCGAGTTGGTCGTTTCTCCAGGCGGGCGCCGCAATTGAAAAGGAGTGGATCGCTGAGGCGGTCTCCCCACCGGATGAGCGTCTCCCTGCTTCCTGAGCGATGACGAGAAGCGGCTCGCCGCCCTGATCGAGCGCCACGTGGGCTCCCCCCGAGCCTTGAGGCCCGAGCATCCTCTCCAGGATCCCAGATGCGCTGGCCTGATCTTCCGATAGATCCTTGAATAGGAACGATCCTCATCGGTCGTGACCATCCGAGCGGCACCGACGATTTCTCCCGTTTGCCTTCGAGCCAGCCCTCCGCGCGAGTTCGGAAAGAGGCCAAAAAGGCATTGACTTGCGATTCTGGAGGGGCCAAGAATCCAACGGCCAGGGGGAGCAATGGACAGCGCGCACGATTCGAACCTCCGTGTCCGGGCAGGGTCAATGCATCAAGTGGCAAGAGCGAGTGACGGTGAACCGAACTGCGCCGCCGTGGACGGTACTGGGAGTGCAGACCCCGCTGCCGAGTGCTTGACTCCCGCTCCGGCACTCCGCGGTCCGTTTCGAGCTGGTGGCGGTTGTCCCGGCCCCGCCTCCCTGGACGGCGCGGAACGGGCCGAATCTCAAGCTCTACCCTTCGTCTCAGTCGTCCTCGTCGTGCGAAACGAGGACAAACAGATCTCTCGGTGCCTTTCCCAAATTCTCCTCCAAACCTATCCCAAGACGCGTCTAGAAATCCTGGTCGTCGACGGTATGAGCACGGACCGGACGCGAGAGCTCGTCGAGAGTTTCCCGACCACCGGGATCCCCCTGTGGGTGATTCCAAATCCCGGCAGGGGTCGGGCACAGGGACTGAATCTGGGCATCCTCCACGCCCGGGGAGACGTGATAACCCGCGTCGATGCCCGGACTGTCTTGGGCCCTGACTATCTCCTGCAGTGTGTTCAGACCTTGTTAGACACGGGCGCCGATAACGTCGGCGGAATCCAGAGGCCCATCGCGGAGACTCCGACTCAGGAGGCGATTGGGCTGGCGCTCTCTCACCCCTTCGGCGTGGGCAACGCGGAGTTTCGCCTGGGCCGCAAGAGCGGATATGTCGATACCGTCTACCTCGGGTGTTTCCGGCGCGAAATCTTCGACAGGGTGGGGCTCTTCGACGAAGACGCGCCGGTGATCAGCGAAGACTCGGACATGAACCAGCGTATCCGTGCCGCGGGCGGAAATGTATACCTGAACAAAGAGATCGTGGCCTGCTACTACCCCCGGGCAACGTGGCCCGAATTGTTCAAGCTGTACTTCCGATACGGAGGCGCCCGCGCTGGCAACCTCCGGAAGCACCGGAGCCTGACATCCTTGCGGCAGACGATCGCCCCGGCGTTCGTGCTTAGCCTCGCCCTTCTACCTCTTCTTGCCCTGGCGTTTCGGCCTTTCCTCTGGCTGCTCGCGGCCGAGGTTGTTTCGTACTCGATGGTGGATACCGTCGTCTCCCTGCGCTGTGCGGTTCGAGCCAAGCGCCTAGGGCTTTTCCCAAGAATGTTGCTGACGTTCCCCTGCCTGCATGTCGCCTGGGGTCTCGGCTTCTGGAAGCGGTTGATCATTGCCGAACCTGGCGGCCGGCAATGGGCCAACTGATGTCTCTGTCCACTCTGGTTGCACCGTAGGGAGCGTGGGATGGATAGGGTGTTCATCACGGGCATTGCGGGCTTCATCGGGAGCAACCTTGCGGAGGCGCTTCTCACCGAAGGCCACGAGGTGGCCGGCCTCGATAACTTGAGCTACGGCGTTCGCGAGCAAGTTCCCAGTGGAGTGGAATTCCACGAGGCCGACATCCGCTCCCCTGATCTCCACCGCCTGCTGCGCCGCGGGGATGCTGTTTTCCATCTTGCCGCGAAAAACTGCGTCAGCGACTGCCAGGAGGACCCCGTCGAGACCGCCTCGATCAATGTCACGGGGACCGTGAACGTCTTTGACGCGGCGCGCCGGGCAGGCGTTGCCAAGATCATTTATGCGGAGTCTTCCGCATTGTACGAAGGATCCCAAGTCCTCCCGACGCCTGAGTCGGAGCTTCAGCCAGAGAGCTTCTATGCCATCAGCAAGCTCGCCGGGATGGCGTTTGCTTCCGGATACCAACGCCACTTCGGAATCCGAATGACGGCTCTGAGATACTTCTGCGTGTACGGGCCCCGACAGGACTACCGGCGCACGATCCCCCCCGTCATGAGTGCTTTCATCATCAAGCTCATGCGGGGCGGGCGTCCGGTGATTTACGGCAGCGGTATGAAACGTCGAGACTTCGTCCACGTGGATGACGTCAATGATTTCCACCTGCGCTGCATCCAAGATCCACGAACGGATGGCCGCTGTTTCAACCTCGGGAGCGGAGTCAACTACTCCGTGCTGGACATCTACGAGAAGACTGCCGCGATACTCGGCACGGACCTGAGGCCGATCCACGCTCTCGATCTACCAGGCGAAGCAGAAAGCACGCTGGCCGACATAGGGGCGGCTCGGTCTATCGGTTGGGAGCCGAAAACAAGCTTGGAGGAGGGCCTCCGAAGGTTCGTCGAGTACTACAAGGCAATGGGTGTTCCGTGTCTCGGCTGAAGGTCCTGCTTCTGGCAGCAGGCAAGAGCACTCGGATTGGCGCCGCCGCGGGGGGCGGTCCGAAACCCCTTCTCCTCGTCGGCGGGCTCACCATCCTCGAACGGAATCTCCGCTGGCTCGCGAGCGAGGGGATCCAGGAAGTCTGGATCAATCTCCATTTCAAGCCGGACTCGATCCGGGAGGCTGTCGGAGATGGATCCAGGTTGGGTGTTCGCGTGCGATACGTCTACGAAGACGAACTCCTTGGGACGGCGGGCGCCGTGCGAAACATCTGGGAGAGGGGCGACGAGGAGTTCTTGGTTGTTTACGGGGACAACCTGTACCGGATGGACCTGGCCGACTTTCTTTCCTTTCACCAAGATCGTTGTGGCATTGGGTCCCTCGCCCTCTTCGACCGGCGGACGCATCCGCACACGGGTATTGCTGCCGGGAGGGTCACCCTAGCGCCCGACGGTCGGATCCTGGCATTTCACGAGGGCGCCGACGACTCCTCATCTCCGATCGTCAACGCAGGGGTCTACCTGCTCGGGGGCGATGCCGTGGAACGGATTCCTCCCGGGCGTTTCTATGATTTCGGTACGGACCTCTTCCCTGCCCTTCTCGCGGATGGGAAAGCCCTGTACGGATATGTCATCTCAGGCTACTGTCTCGGGGTTGATACCCCCGAGAGTCTCCAGAGGGCGATGGAGTTGATCCGTCAAGGTGAGGTGGAGCTGGCATGATCGTAACGCGAACGCCGTTTCGGGTGACGTTGGGCGGAGGTGGAACGGATCTACCTTCGTACTATCGAAAGCACGGCGGATTCATCCTTGCCATGGGAATTGACAAGTACATGTATGTCATGGTGAACCCGCCGATCGTAGACAGCAAGATCCGGTTGCACTACACACAGAGCGAGACAGTGGATCATGTCGACGAGCTGAAACACGAACTGGCCCGGGAAGCTCTCCGCTTTCACGGGATCGAGGACAGGATGGAGATCTCCTCGATGGCGGATATCCCCGCCGGGACGGGGGTTGGCTCTTCAAGCTGCTACCTCGTTGGGCTCCTGACCGCACTGCATCAGTACCGCCGGGAGTATGTCTCGCTCCAGGCCCTCGCGGAGGAGGCCTGCTACATCGAACTTGAGGTCCTCCGCAAGGGGATCGGGAAACAGGACCAGTACATGGCCGCATTTGGCGGACTCACCGTGCTCACGATTGACCCGGGAGGAAATGTTAAAGTGCAGGCGGTCGAACTTGGCGGAGGGGCCGTATCCGCGTTCGTGGCCAACACCCACATCTACTACACAGGCCTGAGGCGCGAGAGTGCCGAGGTCCTGGCGAACCAGAATGATGCCATGCTGAAGCGGACTTCGGACAATCACGCCGAGGTCGCTGACCGCCTTCATCGCATCAAGGACCTCGGCTACCGAATCCTCGAAGAGGTCCGCAAAGAGGATTTCGACACATGGGGGACCCTGCTGGATGAACATTGGCGGCTCAAGAAGACCCTGTCGGAGAAGATCAGCTGGCCTGCCGTCGACTCTCTCTACGACGAGGTCCGTCGCGAGTACAATGTTTTGGGGGGCAAGGTCATCGGGGCAGGTGGCGGTGGCTTTCTCATGCTGTACTGCCCGACCGGGCACAAACGCCTTGAGGAGTTCATGCTGTCGCAGGGAATGCCTCGCCTCCACTACACATTGGAGCGTGAAGGGAGCAAGACCGTCGCCAACGTGGAGAGCACGAAATCGGCGATCTTTCACCCGAGGCGGATGGCTGAAGTGTGATGGGGATGGCCACTCCGGAACTCGCCGGCCGGCGGATCCTGGTGACCGGCGGAAGCATGGGGATCGGTTATGCATGCGCTCAAGCGTGCCTGGAGGCGGGTGCCCGCGTCCTGATCTGCGCCAGGACAGAACGCCCCCTGTACGATGCCCTCTCTCGTCTCCGTGACCTGTATCCTTGCTCGGTCGTAGCCGAGGTGGCGGACGTCTCGGTCCCTGCCCAGGTCGAACTGCTCTTCGACGCCGCGGCAGCGCGCATCGGGGGCGTGGACGGAGTCGTCCACTGTGCGGCCGTTCTCGGTCCGATCGGGCCGGTTGTGGACACGGATGCCACGGAGTGGCTCGAGGCGGTACGCGTCAATCTTTTCGGAACCTTCCTGGTGGCGAGGGAGGGGTGCCGCCGGATGGGGGAATCCGGTGGCGGCCGCATGGTCCTCTTCTCGGGAGGCGGAGCATCAAGCGCGTTCCCCCGTTTCTCGGCCTACGCATGCAGCAAGGTAGGTGTCGTCCGATTCGCCGAAACCCTCGCCGAGGAGATGCGGCTCCACGATGTTGAAGTGAACTGCCTTGCGCCAGGATTCGTTCTGACCCGGATGCTGGACAAAACCATGGAGGCGGGGGACCGCGCGGGCGCCGAATACCATGAGCGCGTCAAGCGGCAGATGGAAGCGGGAGGGACCCCGGCTACCGTCGCGGCTCGGGCCGTGGTATTCCTCCTGTCGGACCGGGCGAAAGGAATCACCGGCAGGTTTGTCGCGGCCGCCCATGATGGTTGGGAAACTTGGCCGGACCACCTGGAGGAGATCCAGGGCACCGATCTGTTCACCCTCCGCCGCCTTCTTCCGAGAGATCGCGGGATGGACTGGCAATGAGGAACGATGAATCCGCTTAGGGTTGGAGTCGTCGGGTGCGGACTCATCGGCTCTCGGAGGGCCAAGGAGACGAGCCTCCACGCGTGTTCGCGGCTCGGACGAGTCATCGATGTGGATGTGGAACGGGCGGCCCGGCTCGCAGATGAGCTCGGCTGCGAATCCGGCGAGCATTGGAGAGAGGTGATTCAGGATCCCTCGATTGACGTCGTCGTCGTTTCCACGCCCAACCGATATCTCGGTGAGATTGGAATCGCGGCCCTTCAGTCCGGCAAGCACGTTTTTGTCGAGAAGCCGCCGGGCCGGAACCTGACAGAGACCCGCGCATTGGCCGAGGCGGCTGAACGGAGTGGAAGGCGGCTCAAGATCGGTTTTAACCATCGGTACCATCCGGCCATCCGGCGGGCGCACCAGATGATTTCGGAGGGAGCCATCGGTGAGTTGATCAATATCCGTGCTCGGTACGGCCATGGCGGCAGGCAGGGATACGAGAAGGAATGGCGCGGGGATCCGGAGCTCGCGGGCGGTGGCGAGCTTCTGGATCAGGGTGTCCACATCGCCGATCTGGTCCACTGGTTCCTGGGACTCCCCTCGGAGGCATATGCCGAGCTGCAGACGGCTGTGTGGCCGATCGCTCCGCTGGAGGACAACGCCTTCGGGCTCTTCCGGTATGCAAACGGCTCCGTGGCCAGCTTCCACACGAGCTGGACGCAATGGAAGAACCTCTTCTCCTTCGAGATCTTCGGGAACGCCGGGTCGCTCTGCATCGAAGGGCTGGGCGGAAGCTATGGAACCGAGCGTCTGGTTCTTGCGCGACGGAAGCCCCAGGGCGGCGTCCCCGAGATCCGCGAGGAGGTCTTTGACGGACCTGATCTTTCCTGGAACCTGGAATGGAAGGACTTCGTTTCCGCCCTGCGGGAAGGGACCCCGTACCAGGGCGGACCCGAGGACGGCCTGGCTGCCATGACGATGATTGATGCGCTCTACCGCTCTGCCGAAACAAAGTCGCTCGTGCGACTGAACGGCGTTGATGTGACGCAATCGGCGAGGGAACGATGAGCGGGAACGAGGTGGGTCGCATGACCGAGGCGATTCACCCCGGGAGGGTCCGGGCTCCCGCCGTGTTTCTCGATCGCGACGGCGTCATCAATGAAGTTGTCTACCGGGACGGGCAGCCCGGATCCCCTCGCGATCTCACGGAATTTCGATTCACCCATCAAGTCCACGAGACCCTCTCGGAGCTTGCGTGTGGAGGCTACCGGCTCTTCGTTGTCAGCAACCAGCCTGATGTGGCGAGAGGACTCCTCTCTCCGGAAGTTCTCCAGAGCATGACCGACCGGATCCGAGCCGAGCTGCCCGTCGACGACGTGCTGATCTGCCCGCATGATGACGCGGATGCGTGCGAGTGCCGGAAGCCGAAGCCGGGGCTGATCGACCGGGTCGCCCCCGATCTGGACATCTCCCGCTCCTTTCTGATCGGAGATTCATGGAAAGACATCGAGGCGGCGCGGCGCGGGGGTGTCAAAGCGATCCTGCTCTCCCGCGATTACAACAGCGGTGTCTCAGCCGAGATCACAGCCCGGGACCTGAGGGCAGCCACCACCCTCATACTGGCAGAGCGAGTGGAGGGAGGGCTCAGATGAGCACGCACACAGCTTCGTACACAAGTCTCTATCTGGAGGAGGTCAAAGACATCGCCGGCAGAATCTCTCGAGAGTCGGTGGAAGAGATGGTCCAAAGGCTCAGGGCCCTCCGCGAAGGGGGTGGCCGGGTATTTTTCCTCGGCGTCGGGGGTGGCGCCGCCAACGCCTCTCACGCCGTGAACGACTTCAGGAAGATCGCCGGGATCGAGGCCTACGCGCCCACCGACAACGTCTCCGAGCTGACTGCCCGGATCAACGACGACGGCTGGGAAAGCGCGTATGCGAACTGGCTCAAGGGAAGTCGACTCGGGCCCAAGGACGGCGTCTTCGTCTTCTCCGTTGGCGGGGGAGATGCGGACAGACGGATCAGCACGAACCTCATTTCAGCCGTGCAGCATGCGAAGGCCGTCGGCGCCTCGGTCCTCGGAATCGTCGGCCGAGCGGGAGGATACACCGCGGAGGTCGCCGATTGCGTGGTCTTGATCCCGACCGTCTCGTCGGAGACCATCACACCTCATACTGAGTCATTCCAGGCAGTCATCTGGCACTTGATCGTCTCTCATCCCTTGTTGCAGGCGAACCCGATGAAATGGGAATCCATCCGGCAGGCCGCTCCGCCCGGAAGCGACGCCCAGAACCAGAGACCTCAGGGCCGATAGGGAGATCGATGGAATGAGGATCTTCGTCGATTCCGCAAGCCTCCCGGCCATCGAGGAGGCGCTGAAGCGAGGGTTCCCCGCAGGGATCACAACGAATCCCTCCATCCTCGCCAAGGAAGAGAAGTGCGATTTCTACGAGCACATCCGCACGATCATCGGTCTGATCCGCAAGTATGGCTACGAAATCCCGTTGAGCGTGGAGGTGTTAACGACACAGCCGCAGGAAATGGTGCGGCACGCGGAGCAGTTCATCGAGCGATTCGGAGACTACCCGGGTCTCAACATCAAGGTTCCGATAGGCTGGGATGAGCTCGCGGTGATCCACGAACTCAAGAAACGCGGGATCAAGGTGAATTGCACCTGTTGCATGTCGTACAACCAGGCAGTGATGGCCGCTGCGGCTGGTGCCGACTACGTGAGCCTGTTCTACGGCCGCATCCGCGACATCGGTTACGATGCGTCGGCGGTCGTTCAACAGGTACGGACTACATTTCGAGAAGCGAATATACCATCAAAGATCATCGTGGGCAGCATCCGGCATCTCTGCGACGTGAACGAGGCATTTCGTGCCGGTGCGGACATCGTGACCGTTCCGCCGCAGTTCTTTGTTCCCATGGTCTCCCACCCGAAGACCGATGAGGCGGTCCGCCAGTTTCTCACCGACTTCAAGAAGTGGGTGGAGTAGTGGGGGATTGACCCCGATCCCCTGCGTCGCGCCCGGACTCAGCCGGACGATGGAGTCCCGGCGAGTCTGGTCCTGATCCCGGCGATCCACTCCATCGCGAAGACCGCCACGACGCTGCTACACCCCGAGAGCACGGCCCACAGGACCAGGATGCGACTCCTGCGCGGGGATGCCCGCTGCACGGGCGGTGCCGCCTTCTCCAGGACGGCGATGTCGGGAACGTTCTTGGCCTCCTCGATCCGGGCCACCTCGTACTGGGTTTTCAGGGTGATGAAGAGCTGCTCATTCGTGCCCACCTCACGAAGGAGCCGCGCCTCCTCCATCATGAGCTGCGGGGATCCCAGAACCTGACGGTTCCTGTCCCTGAAGGTCTTCAAGGTCTCTTCTGCGCTGGTAAGCTGTCCCTGAATTTCGGCCAGCCGCTTCCCGATGAACCCGACCGTCTCTCCCGCGTGGGTGGTTTTCAGCTCCCGGTTGAAACGGTCCAGTTCCTCCACGGCGGCGTTGGCGAGGGCTGCCGCAAGGTTAGGATCCTTCACGGTGACGGAGATCGTCGTCACACCGCTCTTGATGTCATAGGTTGTCTTCAATATGGACCGCATCACGTTCACGGTCCTCTGAAGCCGTCGCTCCGGGTCCTTCTCCTTGATCCCCAAGTACTCAGGCAGGCCGGTCTCCTGACCGTCCTTCAGGGGGTACTTCCGGGTCAGGATGCGCAACATGAAGTCCCGGCTGGAGAGTACCTGCGGAAAGAGCAGAGAGAGGCCGTAGGGTGTCCCGCCGAGGCTTCCCAGGTTGAACTGACTGGCCGCGAGCCGCAGGGGACTTATACCGGCCAGCTCACTGCCGGACGAGAGGAAGCTGCTCGGTACGATCTTGGTCTGGGCCCGATAGAGCGACGGCGAGAGCAGGGCCACAACAAGCCCAAGTAGCGTTCCCAGGCCGGTCAGGCCTACGATGAACCGGCGATGCCGAAAGAGCGTGAGAAAGAGATCAGCCAGGGAGATCTCGTCCTGCCGGTAACTTGCTCCTTCCGAACCGATCCCCTCCGACTGCTGCATCCGGTCCCGCGACACCTCTGTCACCTCGTACCCCCTCGTGAGATCCTGCGAACATCGGCGAATATGACACGCCCGGGCTTCGGTCGCAATCACCCCACCCACCGGGTGTCCGGGCCCGCGGCGACAGTCAGCTTCTTCGAAGGCGTCCCAGTCGGTAGAATGTCGGCGTGCGCTGGATGAGTCGCAGGGCCTCCTTGCCTGTCGCCGCCGCCGATCGTGGAGAGCACGGCTGCGGCCGGACCCGCTTTCCCCACCTCCCGATTCTCTTCACCCTGGCCTTCGCCCTCTGGGCATTTGGATCCGCTCCGCATCCCGTCTCCGCCCAGTTCCTCACCTTCGGGAAGAACAAGGTCCAGTACACCCCGGCGGCCACCTCAACTTCCCCCACCTGTGGCCGGGTCAAGGTCCTCCACCCGGTCGGCGACGGGACGGGGGCATGTTAGCTCTGAGCGGCCCTCCTGACAACTCGCGCCGCGGCCTCTTTCAGCCGCCAGCTCTTTCCCTCGAATTTGAGCAGGTGGCCATGGTGCATCAGGCGATCGAGCAGCGGGGTCACGACGACGACGTCCCCGAGCAGCTTCGCCCAGTCCTCGATCACCCGGTTTGAGGTGATGATCGTCGATCCCTTCTCGTAACGGCTCATCAGCACGTCGGCCAGTTCGTCGCCGGCGCTGGCGGGTAGCCGGCGCAGGAAGAGGTCGTCGATCAGGAGCAGCTCGGTTTTCTTGAGTTGCGCGCGGTACTTCCGGATGGTGCCGAGCTCTCTCGCCTCGGTGATGTCTTCGATCAGCTGTTGCGCCTCGCGGTAGAGAACCTTGTACCCTCGTTCGACGGCCAGCAGAGCGAGGGCCTTGGCGAATCCCGCGGCCGGACTTGCCGCGGTGATATTGAAGGGCTGCGGTCCGGAATCGACGTGCTCGATCATCCATTGTCGAACCTCCTCTCCAGGCCCAACGATGACGAATCAGCTCACACTTGACGAGACGGGGCGCGGCGAGGACTTACGATTCGGTAGCGGTCGCGGAGGCGGGCGATCAGATCCGTCCACGTCTCGCCCCGTCCCCAGCGTCTGTGGAGGCAGAGGATCGGGGAATGCGCCGTCGCGGTGTCCCGGACGAAAAGGTCGAGGCCGCCGACGGGCACAAGGGAACGTACGATGCTCGGGGGTGCGATCACGCCGACGCGATTCTCTGCGCCCCCTTGTACAAGACGAACGACAGGGCAGTCATGGCGGCCATGGCAGCAAGACCGACCACGGCGGCCGATGCGGGATGGGCGGGTAGCCAGTCGCGCAGGAGAGACACGGCGGGGGATAGGTCGATCGTCCTGGCGAGCGACGAGACGGCGGCGGGGACCCTCGCCCAGAACCGATCGCTCCACGCGATGAGGGCCGAGGAGAGGACGAACGACAGGACCGGAGCGGGCTCGGCGAGGAAGCGGATCCACCAGGGGAGCTTCGCATCGAAAGAGTATTCCCACAGTGAAATGGGCCGCGCCGGCTCAACCGACACTTTCTTCATCACCTCATCGACGAATGAGTAGGGCCGGGTCGTGGGAAGGTCCGCCAGGATTCGATCGAGCGACCGGGTGGCGTCCAGTTGACGGGCGCAGGAGAGGCAGTCCCCCGCGTGCAAATCGGCGGCCCGGGCGTCCGCTGCCCGCATCCCCTCGTCGAGCCACCGGCTAAAATCCGCGCAGTTCATCCTTTTTCTCTCCGGCGACCTCGCGCGCCCACGCGCCGCGAAGGGCCGCCCGCGAACGGTGCAGGTGCGTCTTCACGGTGCCCAACGGGAGGTCCAGGATCCCGGCGACATCGCGCAGGGACCGGTCCTGGAGGTAGAAGAGCGTGACGACGGCGCGCTGCATGTCGGACAACCCCGCGATCAGCCGCTCCAGTCGGAGCCGGGTCCGGCCCACTTCCCGCGGGGAATGGGGATCGGGGAGCGCTTCGATCGCCCGCTCATCGAGCGGCTCTTCCATCGCTCTCTTCCTGCGGGCGGCCGCCGCCTTTACGAAGGCCCGACGCGTCACGATCCGGTAGAGCCAAGTCGAGAAGCTCGATTCTCCCCGGAACTGCGGGAGCGCCCGCCAGGCGCGAACGAACGCATCCTGCGCGACCTCCTCCGCATCCTGGGGCGATTGGACGATCCGCAGCGAGAGGGCGTAGGCGGCATCGCCGTGGCGCTCGACCAGGATGCGGAACGAGTCCTGATCCCCGAGACGCGCCTGCTGGACGAGCGGCTCGTCCCCGGAGCGCGACCGAACGCCGGCCAGCCTCTCGGGAGCCCTCTCCTCGGTCCACTCCCTGTGGACGAACGCGAACAGCGAGATCTCGAACCTCCCGAGGGAGGGGAACGGGGAAGCGGTCGCGACTGCCATCACTCGATTGGACACATGGGGGGGCCCCTTCGGTTTCAAGTTTTGCGCCCCGGGTCCCGGCCGCCGCATTCTGCTGAAACCTCCCGGTCCGCCTGGTGGGTCCAACCAATCGAGCCGTCGAATCCGCCCGGCTGCCCGGGCACGGAGGTGCGATCATGGACCCAGCGGACTTGATGCCTTTCATCCTGTTCAGCATCCCGATCATCGCGATCAGTGGCGGGATCATACACGGAATCGTCAAGACGGTCGGGCGCCAACGACTGGCGGAGCTGGCCCAACGGGAACGGATCGCCGCGATCGAGCGGGGGATCGATCCGAGCAAACTTCCCCCGTTCATTCCGCCGGGAGCCGATCCTAACGAGCTTGGATTGACCTTCGCCCAGCGGCAACTCCGCACAATCCAGGGCCTCAAGATCGGCGGGATCATCACGATCGCCGTCGGAGTGGGCATGGGGGTTCCGCTCGTGGCCCTGCACGAGGAACGGGGATGGATACCGGGGATCGTGCTCCTATGCATCGGGCTGGCATTGCTGATCAGCGCGCGAATCATCCACCCGATCGGAAACGGGGACTCCCGCTAGACGTCACTGTTGGAGGCCATCGTGGAGCTGCCAGCCGCCGCTCATGCCCGGCTGAGTGCGCCTCTTGAAGGGAGGACGGATGATATCTCGTCACTCATTCAGGCCGGTATTCGCGCTCTCCTTCGCGGCGGCCGTGGCGCTCGCGGCGATGTACGCGCCGACGCTCGTCGACGTTCCGCTGGCGAGCTTCTTCCCGCGGGGGTTCGTGACGCATTCTGTGATGCTGGCGCTATCCGTCGCGGCGATGTGGCTGCTCTCGAAGGGCCGGCTTGATCTCTATGGGCTCACCAAGGGAGCGTACAGGTTCAGCCCCCGTATCCTCATGTGGGTTCTTCCGACGGCGGCGCTTTCCATCGTGTCAGCGGTTGTGTCACCGGGTGGGCAAGGAACAGGCGGCCCCAGTGAATTCACGAAGCTCCAGATGGTCGTCTTCGTCTGGGTCTACGCGAGCATCAGCGAGGAGATACTGACTCGGGGGCTTCTACAAACGCTGTTGAGCAGGAATGCCAAGGTCGCGGCTGCGGCCCCCCGAAGGCTGAGCATGCCGGTTCTCCTGAGTGGACTGTTCTTCGGTTCGATGCACATTGGGCTCGTCAAATCAATGGGACCCGCGGCGGTCCCGGTGATTCTGCTGGCGGTGTTCCTCGGACTGGTCGCAGCGCGCTACCGCGAGAAAACGGGGAGTCTCCTTCCGGCGATCATCGTCCACGCGCTCTTCAACATTGGCGGCATGTTGCCGCTATGGGTGATTCAGTGGCTGCGCGATTAGACCACTCGGCGTCCCATGGAAGAAAACGTGCTGCACACCTGAGGAGCGCCATGGGTCAGCAGCAGAAGGTTGCGAGGCCTGCGTGCGGCCCTCGCAGCTGAGCACGCCGCCTAGTCCGGAGTCAGTGCAACGGGCCGGCCTGTTGCGAGGGAGAGTGCCCGCTTGAAGGAGGCGCGGATCCCGTCGAGGATCGACGCGCCCGAATCGTGGCCGACATCGAGAAGCGCCGCGCACGCCCAGTCGAGGGAAGCGGGCGTCACGTCCTCGCGGGCAACCTCATCCAGAAGTTCGAGGATCGGTTCGGCGTACTGCCCGTCGGCCGCGGCGGCGATCATCGATGCGGAGAAGACGCTCGTTCCCTCCTCGAGCTCGGGAAGAAGGAGCGAGACCAGCTCGCGTCGATCTCGCGCGGCGCCTTCAATCGCTTCGCCGAGCAGGTCCATTCCCGCCAGCAGCCCGACCAGGGCGTCATCCCCCGAGGGGGTCAGACCCTTTCCCAATCCTAGGATGCGGACCAGGCCGGGCAGTTCGCCGCGGCCGCAATACTCGGCGAGCGCCTTGGCGTAGGCGGGCTCGAAGGAGCCGTCGGGCTCTCGATCTTGCCGGTCGGCGCGGCGGGATCCGAGGAAATCGCGGCCCGGCTCGCGATCCGGCCGGTTGACGATGTGCCGCATCGACTCGATCGGGAGACCTGCCGGCCGGTCGAGCAACTCCAGGACGATGACGTGCGCGTCGCGTAGGGGAATCAGCGTGGTTCCGAGGGCGAGTACGCTCTCGCCGATGCGGACCCGGGTTCCTTCCCGGAGACTCGCTGGATCGATCGAAACGGAGATCGCCCACGGATGGATCGGCGTCCCGCGCGGGAGTATGGCCAGGACGGGGCCCCCGCTCATCTGGACGAACGCGGCGCCGCGCCGGGTGGCAACGATGGTCCCCCCGCCGCCACGGGCCAAGACCCCGGCGGCGGAAGATCCGACTCTGCACTCCTGCAGGCGGCCCACGGCTCGGCTAACCTCGGCGCCGATGCAGCTCGGGACAGAGGGCCCCGGCGATGTCGCCGAACCGCGTCAACTTGCACTGCTGCTTGCGGTTCATCAGCTCCGCATGGCGCGCATCGTCCACGAAGGCCACGATCCGCGAGATGCAGCTCTCGCCGTCGACCAGGCGCCATGGGAAGCAGCCGATCTCGCACCGCTGGTTCAAGAGCAGGTCGATGTCGCCTCCGAGGCACTCCGCGTGGATGATCCCGTGCTTGAACATTTCCAGATGCATGAGCTGGTACTTCGAGTCGTCGAAGTATTCGGCGAGCGGCTTCCCGTACTTCGACCGGAAGTGGCGGTCGGCCTCCCTCGCCTGCCGCGGCATCCAGTCGCGGATGATCGTGTTCATCGGATGGTCCGCGCTTCCGCAGTCGACACCGATCCAGGGGATCTTCTTGCGCTTGGCCCACTCGGCGAACTCGCGGTTCGGCCCCGGTTGCTTGACCATGTAG
>CAZNRY010000063.1:0-19883 GCA_964575675.1 uncultured bacterium | reverse complement strand
GAAATCTCAAGCGACCCTCCCAAAGGCCTCAGATTTTTGACGGATTAGGGCTAACCCCTTCGGCACTTCCAGCGCATCAAGACCCGGTTCCGTCTGGAGGGCGGCATCGGCCCCCCTTGCCCCTCGCAGCCAAGGCTCTCCGGCGGGTCGAGGACTGTCTGAGGCGATGCGTGAGGAGGTCGCCCGGCTGATGAGGATCACCTACGCCGGCCTCAACACAGCGCCGAACCGCTTTCTGTCCTGGGCCTCCTGTCCGGGCGATTCCGGAGATTCATGACCCGCGCGGTCCCATCGATTGGACGCGCAGACCGGACACTACAGCAGCCCGACGCCCGTTCGCCACGCTCTGCACCATCAGGACGGGCGCGTTCTGAAGTCGAATCAGGCGCGGATCACCTCAAAAGGAGCAGGCTTCGAGCCTCCGTACGAGTACCGCTTCTGGCTCTAAGATAGTAGATGCCAGTCGCAACCTCGAACCCGTCATCCGCTTGTCCATCCCATGCCAGACTCAGTGCTGCCTCGGTCCGAGGTCCCGCGTACAAGGACTTGATGCGTCGGCCCCGGACGTCATAGACCGAAACCTCCGCATCTCCTGCGGCTGACTCCATTCGCAGGCTGATCGGAGCGTTCGGATGGTAAGGACTCGGGAAAACGAATTCGGTTGCGGCCGTCGACCCTGCCCCAGGCGTTCCGATGGCTGCCGGATCTACGGGACGTCCGCCCTCGATCTGGTAGACCTGAAAATCACTTCCCACGAACCGGCCCTCGATCAGCCACACGGCTTGGTCAGGAGGCGTCGCAGAATCCCGGACTGAGAAGACAAGGTAACCGATTCTGTACGTGCCGGGCTCCAGTACTTGCGTGAGGCCGAAGTCCGGGACTACGCCAAGCCGCACACTGGCAGGATCGAGCATGTCACGGGCCGAATGGAAGTCCATCTGTGGACCGCTCTCGTTCTTGACCATCTTGAGGAACTGTACCTGGCTCGGATCGTACCCAACCGTTCCCTCCAAACCCGTCAGCGCGTGGTCAGTCACTACCGTTACCTCTAGGCTCAGGGTGTCTGGCGGAGTACCCCGGACTCTCTCTAGCGAGAGCCTCTTCGACTTGTCCGTGACTGTAGCCACCTGCGTGGCTCGCCGAACGTAGCTTTCGCACGGCGTGAAGATGTCGCAACCGATCTGATCCGGCGTTGGATCCACACCGCAGCTCGGAAACGGAGCCGGCGGTGGCAGCCCTGTGGCGAACTGATACATGAGGCTGTAGACCGGGTCGGAGATATTGACCTCACCGGAGTCGTCGTCATCGACAGCATCAAGGCACGGAGGCGTAGGGCCACCGGCAAACTGATAGGCAAGGCTGTAGATTGGATCGGAGATGTTGAGCTCACCGCTGGCATCAGCATCGCCCCGCACGAAGGTAGATGGGGATGGAGCAGTGCATCCAACAGGATCGGCCCCGATCAAACCACATTCGGGGTTCTGAGCCGGTGCGCAAGGCGAATCGGCCATCAAAGTCAGCTCTCCATTCTCGGGTCCGCAAAACAACGGGTCGTTGGAAATGTTGCCGTTGCCTCCGGTCTGGTCTGCGATGCCGATCCAGTCGCCCCCGGAGTTCCCCCAAACGTCGTTACATCTAAATACCGTGGGCAGCACCGTCCCGGGAACTGAAATCCCGACTTCATTTCCTGCCAGCACGTTGGAACGAACTGAGTTCGTGCCTGCGTAGTAGATCGTGCCACACCAGATTCCTATAGCAGGACAGGCAACGATCGTATTGCCGACGATCTGGTTCTCCATGTAGCTGGGAACCCGGATACCACTCCCGCAGCGCCAGAGTACGTTGTTCGAAGCGGTGCAAAATGCTCCTAAAGAGATTCCTCCTCCGCATCGGGTCAAACGATTGGAGGTCACTGAGCCGTAGTCACCCCCTAGACTGATCCCACCCCCACAATCGGTCAGCTGGTTGTTCGAGATCGTGACTGTTCCCCATTGTGAATGGCTGCCACCGATTCCGCCAGATCCACCATTTAGAGTGTTCTCCTGAATCGTGGTGTGCATCCCTCTCGCTGAGATGCTTCCTCCTATCATCCCGTTTCGTAAAACAGTTGCAGCGTCCCCCCCGTTCACGGTGACCCCACCTCCCACGACGGTGCAATCCATCATGTCTGCCAGAGCCTCGTTCGAGAGCAAGACCGTGACGTTCGTGAGGGTAGAGTTTCGGAGGCTGGACTTGTTTCCGGATCCACCGCCTCGCATTGTCAGTGTGGGGCCCTCGAAGGTGCAGGAGTCCGCCATCGCCCATCCGTGGAAGGACCTGCAGGTGAGCGACACAGCTCCCTCGAAGTGGGACATTCTGACCCACAGATCACCATCCCCGCCGATAACCGCCAAGCGGACATCTCCGTCCACTTCACAACCTCGCAAGAGGAAATCCCAAACGAAATCCTCCCCCTGAATACCTCCGATCACGTGAAACCCTTCCAGCGAACAGAGGGATGGGTACAAGTTGTCGATCCATTGGAGAGAGTTGACCGCCGTAACCGCAGCACCGCTGGTGCTTCTGATGATGATCGACTTGTTCTGGACGATCACATCCTCAGGATAGCTGGACGGAGCTACCAGAACGGTGTCACCAGTATCTGCAGCTGCATTGATTGCCGCCTGGATCGTCGCATAGGTTCCCGGAACCTCCAATGACGCTCCGGCCGACGAACCGGTGAGCCCAACGAGCAGTCCCAATACCAGAGTCAGTATGAGGAGACCCTGCGATTTCATGACAACCTCCCCCGTGCTATGGGAGCGACGAGTTCGCCGCAGCGATCGATTGCCTTTTCACGATCGAGCCAAGTATCCGAAGGGCCGCATGGTATGCCAGGTCTACTTCACCGGACACCGTCGCGCTCACCGCATCGACCTGGCGGCAATCAGTCTACTGCACGGCGGGCGGGCGCTCCAGTAGAGAGCGCGGCCCTGCGGCCCTCAGAGTGCCACCGATCGGGGTGCCGCGATGGCGGCGAATCGCTCAGGCCAGCAGATCCTCTTCGTAATCTCGCGGGGGTTCGAAGCCCAGAAGCCGCAAGACCGTCGCCGCCACGTTCGCGAGGCCGGCCGCCGGGAGATCGACTCGCAGCCGGTGTCTTCCGGGGTCGGCGGGATCGAAGACCATGAACGGGACGGCGTTCAGGCTGTGGCTTGTGCGGGCCCGGGGCAGCTTGGTCAGCGGGTCGACCGCGAAGCCGCCTGACTTGTCCCGTTCGTACATCTCATCCGCGTTGCCGTGATCGGCCGTGATCAAAGCGATTCCCTTCATCTGGGCGATGGCGGAAAGCAGCCGCCCCAACCCCAGGTCGACCGCCTCGACCGCATAGACGGTGGCCTCCCGCACGCCCGTGTGGCCGACCATGTCGCCGTTTGCGAAGTTGAGTCGGGCGAATCGGTGGCGGCCGGTACGGAGCTCGGCGATCACGGCATCGGTGATCTCGGCCGCCTTCATCCATGGGCGTTGCTCGAACGGCACCCTGTCCGAAGGGACCTCGATGTAGGTCTCCGTTTTCTCGTCGAACTTCCCGCCGCGATTGCCATTCCAGAAGTAGGTCACGTGTCCGTACTTCTGGGTTTCGCTGCAAGCGAGTTGGGTCACCCCGTTACGGGCGAGGTACTCGCCCATCGTGCGCTCGATCGTGGGCGGAGCCACCAAGAAGAGCCTGGGGATCAGGTAGTCGCCATCGTACTGCATCATTCCCGCATACTGGACCCGCGGACGGGTCCCCCGGTCGAAGAAGGGAAACTCATCCTGCTCGAACGCTCTACTGATTTCGATCGCGCGATCCCCGCGGAAGTTGAAGAAGATCACGCCCGCGCCGTCGCGGATCGGGCCGACGGGCGCTCCCTCGTCATCAACGACGACGAAGGCGGGAAGGAACTGGTCGATCGTCCCCGGGGCTTCTGCTCGGAAGGTCTGGATCGCTTCCATCGTCGACCGGAAGGTCCGCGCCTGGCCGTGGACGTGGGCGTTCCATCCACGTTCCACGATTCGCCAATCGGCCCCGTAGCGGTCCATCGTCGTGACCATCCGCCCGCCGCCCGAGGCGATGCGGTAGCGGCGGCCTTCCCTTCCGTCGTGCTCGGCGAGCATTCCCTCGAGCCGCTCCACATACAGCAGGGCGGAGGTTTCGGGGACATCCCGTCCGTCCAGGAGGGGATGGACATACACCTCTCGGATCCCGAGGCGGGCCGCCTCGCGCACGAGGGCGAGGAGATGATCGATGTGCGAGTGGACGTTGCCGTCCGAGAGGAGACCGATCAGGTGGAGGGGGCTTTTTCTCTCGAGGCAGGCCGCGGTCAACAGCCGCCATGCCTCGCCCCTGAAGATGCTGCCGTCCGCGATCGCGCGGTTGACGAGCTTCGCCCCTTGATCGAAGACCCGCCCGGCGCCGAGGGCATTGTGGCCGACCTCCGAGTTGCCCATGTCCGAGTCGTCCGGCAGGCCGACCGCGGTTCCGTGCGCACGCAGCGTGCGGTAGGGGTAACGGAGACGCAGCGCATCGAGGACCGGCGTGCGGGCGAGGGCGACGGCATCCCCCTCATCGCCCGGGCCGACGCCCACTCCGTCCATCACCACGACGACGATCGGTCCGGGCGGTGGGGTGTAGCCGTCGCGGCGATTCAAGGTCCAATCCAAGATCGTCTCCTTCGATCAGGCGGGAAGGTAGATCGTCCCGCGCTTCTGTCCGTGCTTCTGGAGCGTTCCCTCTTCTACCAGCCGGGCAAGATTGTCTTTCACTGTATTCCTGTTGGCCCCAGTGGCGCGGAGGATGTCTCCCGCCGTGACACGACCATGCTGAATCGCCAGGGTCAGAATCGTTTCTTGCAGCGAGGTGCGCGGCCCGAGCGACTTCGAGCGCGCCCACGTTTCGTCGGCGCGCCTTCCGACGTCGAGAAGAAGGTCGGTCACGCCGTCAAGCCAGGCCCCCAGGAGACTCTCCGGATTTGGCGGAAGAGCGGATTGACCCGCCCTTCGAGCCCCCGGCCCAGGCGCACTGACACTCTCTCGAATGTGGGGCTCAATGGGAGCTGCCAAGACCTGAAAATACCCCCTCTGGAGGAGAAGAAGGCGCAAGAAGAGGATTCTAAGCTGCCAATATATGTCATTAACCTTATTTGGATGCTCAATAACACCATAAAATGCGGCGGCTTGGAAGACCGGAATCCGTCCGACGTCGTCCGACAAGCGGCTGGCCTCGTGGTAGGAGGTCACGAGCCGAGTGGAGATTCCCTCCTCCAGACGCTCGGTCGGATCCAGAAGCAAGCGGGCGACTTGCTCCACCCCGGCGGTCGTCCAGGGAAAGGCCTGGTACCAGCCCTCGACAAATCGAACTGCACGGCAGTACCGCCACGCCCAGAGGAGCGCTGGCAGTTTCCCTTCAGGCGGGATCGGGCCGAGGACCTTCTCCCGAGTCCGCGCATCTGGGGAGCGATCGGGCAGGTGGAGCGACCAGGCAGCCTGGAAAGCGGCCTCTTGACGGATCGGGTCGGTTCGCGAGGATGGCCCCTCGAAGCGTGCTCGCCAGGCTCCGCGTTCCCGTTCCACCGCGGAGAGGCTCTCCCAGCGATCCAGGTTTAGGTAGAAGTCGGTGGGGTTTGATGGCATGGGGCACTCATAGCGCAGGGATAACATCGGTGCAAGGGGGTCGCGCGGGGAGGCGTCCCCGGGCGCGCGTCCCCTCTCAGTCGCGCGGATCGGTTGCGATACGGCCCCGGCGCTTCTTGAGAGCGCTCCGCTCCTTCTTGTCGCTCAGGCGCTGCTCCCTCGACGAGGCTGTCCGCGCAGACGGGACGCGAGGTTTCGGGCGCCGCGATCGCTGTTCGAGCGCCTCGTGGATGCGCTCGAGCGCGCGCAGCTTGTTGGCGGACTGGCTGCGGCTTTCGGTCGCGATGCGCACGATCCCGGTGGGAAGGTGGCGGATCCGGACCGCCGACTCGGTCTTGTTTTTCTTCTGCCCGCCAGGTCCGGAGGAGCGATACGGGGTGACCTCGCACTCCGCGAGGAGGCCGAGGAGGTCGCGGGTCCACCGCCGGGCCATGGCGATCAGTCCCCGAGGATCGTGATCAAGATGTCGCGGGACGCTCGCGGGCCGTCAAACTCGCAAAGGAAGATGTTCTGCCAGCGGCCCAGGGAGAGGTCCCCTTCTCGGATGGGCACTGTTTCCTGCGGGCCCAAGGTCGCGGACTTGATGTGGGCCGCCCCGTTGTCGTCGATCCGGTCGTGCCGCCACCGGCCTTCGGGTACGAGTCGATCGAGGGCGTCGACGAAGTCGTCGAGAAGCTGGGGATCGTCGTTCTCGTTGACGATGATCGCCGCCGTCGAACCGCTGACGAAGACGTGGCAGATCCCGGTGCGAACGCCGCTGCCGCGAACCATCTCGCGGACGGACTCGGTCAGGTCGATGAGTTCCCGCCGCCTCGAGCTTCTGACATTCAGTGTCTTCTGTATCGTCATCTTCGTTTCCTTGCGGCCCTCCGAGGCCGCAGCATAGCATAGCGGGGCCGATGCACCCCGTTCGAGGAGGAACAAGATGATCCGCGTGCGCCAGGACGGTGAGGAGAGGGAACTCTCCTACGGGGACTTCATTCGCGAGGTCCAGGAAGGCCGGATCACGGCGGACATGCCGGTTCTGAGCGAGGTGCTGACCTCCGGAGTCTGGAAGCCCGCGGGAGAGCTGCAGTTCTTCCGATCCTGGGCGCCCCGCGGGACAATCCCTCCAAGACCAGACCCCGAGCCTGCGACCCAAGAGGCGGATCAGGCAGGCGCAGCGGCGATCGGCTGGACCGGGCAGGCGCCGGTGGAGCCGTGGATCCCCTATGGAGAACGGTCGCAAGAGCCACCATCTGCCGAAACGATCCCTCCTCCGGCGCCCCTCACGTACTCGCAGGGATGGGAACCCCCTCCGTCAGCGGACATTCCTCCCGGCCCCCCTCTGCCCTGGGAGGAGATCGAGCGGCGTGGCTTTCTCGGGGGATTGACCGGAACGATTCGACTCGCCTTCCGGGATCCCGAGGGGTTCTTCCGCGGAATCGCGCACGGCCGGGGGTTGATGCCGGCGCTCGTTTTTGGATTGCTCCTGACCGCGCTCTCGATCGCCGTCGAGTCGGCCTACGACCTGATGTTCGCCCGCACCCTGGCGGGAATGGTCCAGTCGATGCAATCGGAGCTGCCCGACTTCCTTCAAGGGGACGTCCAAGCGAACATCCGCCAGACGATCTTGATGCGAGGCGTCTACGTTCTCTTCTACCCGCTGTTCGTTTTTCTCACCAGTGGACTGATCCACTTGATGCTCCGCGCTTTCGGCAGTCCGCGACGCGACTTCACGGCGACCTTCCGGGTCGTCAACTACGTCTCGGCCGTCGACGTTCTCATGATTCTCCCTGTCTGCGGAGGCATACTCGTCTACGTGTGGGAACTGGTCCTGATGGTTCGGGGGCTTTCCCGGGTGCACGGGATCAGCAGGATCAAGGTGGTTGCCGCGGTCCTCTTCCCCATGGCGTTGATGATCTGCCTGTGGATGCAGGCGATGGTCCTGTTCGGGGTTCTGCAGGGAGGATCGGGTCTACCCGGCATCGGCGGGGCATCCTAGTCACAATCGAAGGAGGAAGCGGTGCTCGATGACGTGTTCGCCCCGGGGGCGCGCTTCGCGCCGGTTCTCGTCCGCATCGTGGTCGGGATCGTGGCAGCGGTTCACGGCTGGCCGAAGATGAAGGACCTTGGCGCATTCATCGCAAACGTCGAGAAGCTGGGGATCCCTTTGGCCCCTGTTTTCGGAACGGCGGCCGCCCTGAGCGAGTTTCTGGGCGGGATTGCCCTGATCCTGGGCATGTTCGGGCGATGGGCGGGGTTCTTCTTCGCCTGCACGATGGCCGTCGCGGTCTTCAAGGTCCATGGCGTGAACGGCTTCCTCAGCAAGTCGAATGGCTATGAGTACCCGCTGGTCTTGCTCGTCGCATCGTTCAGCATCGTCCTGAGCGGCTCGGGTCCCCTGTCGGTGGACCGGCTTCTTGGGAAGAAAAAGTAGCCGCGCCTCCGACCGCGCCTCACCATGTGGCGGTTGGAACGAACCGAAGGAGGGACGGCAGATGGAGTCGGTCGCACGTTGGGCCGGAGGACTCAAGTTCGAGGGCGCATTCTCAACCGGTCACTCGATCGTGTTGGACGGCTCTTCCGATCATGGTGGCGCTGACGAGGGACCGCGGCCCGTCGAGATGCTCTTGATGGGTCTGGCCGGCTGCACGGGGATGGATGTGATCGCGATCCTGCGCAAGAAGCGGCAGAACGTGTCGTCCTTCCGGGTGCTCGTCTCGGGGGAACGGCGGGAAGATCACCCCCGCGTATTCCAGAAGATCCATCTGGTTTATGAGATCGCCGGCACGGGGATCGACGTCGAAGGAGCGCGGCAGGCCATCCATCTGTCCGAGACGAAGTATTGCTCGGTTTCGACGATGTTGCGAAAGGCGGTCGACATCACCACGGAAATCCGTGTCGTGGAGGACAGGCAGTAACCGCCCCCAAGGGTAAGCGGGAGCGCGTCGTTCTCTACGTGGACGGCGCCTGCAAGGGAAACCCCGGCCCGGGAGGGTGGGCGGCGATCCTCGTCCATCCCGTGAGCGGAAAGCGCCGGGAGATCTCCGGCGCGCATCCCGGCACGACGAACAACCGGATGGAGTTGACGGCGGTGATCGAAGGACTCCGCTCGATCCACCGTCCGTCCGACGTCGAGGTTTTCAGCGACTCGAAGTACGTTGTGCAGGGGATGACCGAGTGGATCCACGACTGGATCCGGCGCGGATGGAAGACCTCCGCGAAGAAGCCTGTTCTGAATGAGGATCTGTGGCGCGAGCTCCTCGATCTGGCGGACGCGCAGGCGGAGATCCGATTCACGTGGGTCGCGGGGCACGCGGGCCATCCCGAGAACGAACGGTGCGACGAGCTGGCCGTGAATGCCTATCGGGAGCTGCTCAAGCGGTCTTGATCCGCGGATAGGTCCTCAAGCCCGGCCCGCAGAGCGGACTGATCGCCCCGGAAAGATCTCCTCAAGCCCGGCCCGCTTCCTCCCCATTGGAAGGAAGGCCAAGCGCCTCGCGCAACTTGGGCGCGACATCGCCGGGAACGTCTTCTCCGCCCAGACAGCGATAGAGCTCGATCGTCCCGCGCAGGGAGATCGCCTGGTCGCGGCAGGCCCCGCACGATTCGAGATGACGCGCCACCTCCTTGCAAAACGGCGAGGACTCCGGCTTCCCTGCATCGGCGCAGAGGCGGCGGAGGATCTCGTGGCACCGCTCGGACGGCTTCTGGCGGTTCTTCTCCTCACGCATGCGTGCGCTCCTCCAGATAGGTCGCGAGCCGGTTGCGCAGAAAGAGTCGGGCCCGGTGGAGATCGGTCTTGAGGGCCGGAAGTGTGGCGCCGGCGAAGACGGCGGCTTCCCGGAGCGGCAGTCCCTCGATGTCGACCAGAACGAAGGCGGTCCGGTGGCGCGGCGGGAGTTCGTCCATCGCCGCCTCCAATCGATCCCGCAGCTCCCGGTTCTCGAGCAGATCGTGCGGGTTCTCTTGAAGGGACCGCGCGGCGTAGCTCAAGTCCCGCTCGGGGTCGGCGTCGAGATCGGCGAGGTCCACGAATGTCCGGCCGCGGGCGCGGCGGATCCGCATCAAGGCCTCGTTGGTCGCGATCCGATAGATCCAGGTCTTCAGCCGCGATCCCGATCGGAAGCGCGGCAGGGCGCGAAACACCTTCAAGAAGGTCTCCTGAAGAACGACGGCCGCCTCATCGCGGTCGCGCGTCAACCGGAGGGCCAGATTGTAGACCATCTTCTGATAGTCCAGGACGATCCGCTCGCGTGCGCCGAGGTCGCCCTTCTGCGCCGCGGCGACGAGGGCCGATTCCGCCCGCGCGACTTCGATCTCCGCCGGCGCGAGCTCGTGTCCGTTCGCTGTCGTGGACAACCTCCACTGTTCGGTTCGATAAGGATCATGAGCACCCCCGCGAGCGCCTGCCAAATCGGACGAAGAAGGCCGACGGCCGACGCGCTAGCGGATCGTGATCCAAAACGGCGTCATCATACACCCGCAGCAATCTCACGACGTCGGGTGGAACGGCCAAGGGGACGCCCCCGACATCGAACCGATGATCGTTCTCCCGCGGCTCTTCCAGAGCCACGCCCAGGCGGGGACCGCTCAGCTGTAATCGTCGATGAGGATCCGGGCGGCCCTGCCTGGTTCGCCGGAGGCGAGAAGCGATCGAAGCGCCTCGCGCGCCTGTTCGCTGACCTGAATCACGACTGCCCCTTCGAAGCGCCGGCGCCGCTTGGGGAGAGGTGGCGCTCGAACCTCGCCTGGAGCGGCTGCAACGGCAGCGCGCCGACGATCTGGTCAACCGGCTTGCCGTTCTTGAAGATGATCATCGTGGGAATGCTCTGGATCCCGAATCTCGAGGCGGTCTGCGGGTTTTCATCGACGTTGAGCTTCAGGATCCGCATGCGGCCGGCATACTGCGGAGCGATCTCCTCGAGCAGCCCCCCGACCAACCTGCAGGGCGCGCACCACGGGGCCCAGAAATCCACCAGAACCGGTTCGGCCGAGCCGAGCACCTCGTCGGCGAAGTTCGTATCATTGACGGGCTGCGGTTTGCCCGGGTTTTCCTTCTTCTCGAACATCTTTCGGAAGTCCATCGCGCGCTCCTTTTGTTCCTCAGTTCGTGCTTGCCAGAGGCACGTCCAATTCATTGACCTGTTTGCGATTCCGGGGAATGGCGCCTGCCTGGAGCAGGGGGATCGCCTTCCCTTCACTGTGTTGGATGCAAGAAGGGGCGAAAGGATTCAGCCTTTTTCGGGGGACAGAGGGGGCGAACTTAGGGCGGAGGGGGCGTGAGTGCGCGCAGCGACGGCCTCGGTGTAGGCGTCGAGCACGTGGTCCCGAAGCGTGGCGATTCCGAACTCCCCGATGACGCGGGCGCGCCCGGCCTCGCCGAACTGGAGCCTCCGGCGCGGATCCTCGAGTAGGCTGATGATCGCGCCGGCCAGCTCCGTCGGGGAAGCGGGGGGAACCAGCCATCCGGTCTCCCCATGCCGGACGATTTCGGGAATCCCGCCCGCACGGGTCGCCACGACGGGAAGGCGGGCCGCCATCGCGTCGAGGATCGAGGTCCCGAGACCTTCCTCCGTCGAGGGTTGGGTGAAGATGTCGAGGCAATGGAGAAAACGCGCGACGTCGGGGCGGAATCCTGCGAATGAGACCCTGGACTGCAGCCCTCGCTCCCAGCAGGCGCGCCGCAGCTCCGCCTCGAGGGGGCCGTCTCCGAACAGGATGAGCCGCGCCTCCGGCCGCGCGGCCAGAATCCGCGGCATCGCCTCGAGCATATGGCGGTGCCCCTTGTGGGGGACCAACGCCCCGACCGCGCCGATCAAACCAGCGTCGCCGGGTATGCCCAGCTCCTCGCGGAGCAGGGTGCGATCCTCTTGGGCATGGCGGTCGATGCGGGCCGGATCGACGCAAGACCGGACGATTCGGAGGCGCTCGACCGGAACTCCGTGGCGTTGAAGGACGTCCCGCACCGCGCCGGAGACGCAAAGGAACAGGCACGGCTCGCTCGTGTACCGCATCCGCGTGAGCGGATCGTTTCCGGGCGGGAAGTCGACCCGCCGGTGGACCACGAACGACGGACGCTTCTCTTTCGGGAGCCCCGGCCAGCGCATCACGAAGAAACCCAGGCTGTGGGCGTTTGCCGTGTGCGCGTGGAGTACGTCGGCCTCTGTTTCTTGGATCGCCTGCACGACGTTCTTAATCGCGATTGGATCGCCCGCGCCGTGGTAGGTGATCTCGCGAACCGAGACGCCCTCCTCCCGGGCGCGAACCGCCATCGGACTGCCGCGGGGCGTCAGGATGATCGAGGTGTGCCCAGCGGCGGCTAGGGAACCGGAGAGGTAGAGAACCTGCTGCTGCCCCCCCCGCCATTCGCGGCCGGTGTCGAGGTGAAGGACCCGCAAGGGCCGTGTGCTGTCCACATCCAAGGTCTGGTCGCCTCTCTCTGGTTGCGGTCGACGAAACGTCGATAAATGAAGGTCCCGATCGCTCATACCCTTCGGGCAACCGCTCTGGTCCGGATCGGCCGTTCCCGACCGGGCGCTTCCAGCGGTGATCGCCCAGTATACAGGGCCAAACAGCGACGTTGGCTGGTTCTGTTTCTTGGCCGGACTGCTCGTCCGACGCCGCGCGGGTCCTCGCCGTTTCTGCGTACAAGGTACGGAGATAGCCGCGGCCTCCCCGATCGACCGCACGCCGGGTAATCCCCTATGATCGGGCCGCCGGGTCGGACGACGCGGGACCGGATGGATGTGAGGACCTAGCGGAACCGAATAGATAACGGACCCATTTGGACGAACGACGGGAGGGACAGATGCCGGTTGGAAGGTTCTTGGGGAGGCTCGTCATCGCGGCTGCCGTGCTTGCGGCCGCTGGGGCGAGGTCGGTCGCCGCCGGTCTCATCGTGGACGGGGATTTCACCGTCACGGGGAGCAGCAAGGCGCTCCGGGCGGAAAACAAGGGGCAGGACTGGTGCGAGAGCCGCAACGACACCAAGGCGGGCCACCGGCTGCTCTTCCTCAGCTCGAAGAGCATTGCGGGGAACGCGACGCCCAAAGCGATGATCAAGGCGAACCCCGATCTGAATACGTATCTGAGCCAGAGATTCACCACCCCTCAGAAGGGCGAGTTCACGGTCCGCTACGATGTCCTCGTCAGGGAAATCCTCCCCGATGACAACCGTTCCGCCTTTTTCATGATCGGCAACGATTCCGACAAGAAGGGCGGGCCCAACTCGACCGGAGGGGAGAGGTTTGTCTTCTTGGGATTCGAGAACGCAGCGGAGAAGGGGAAGGTCAATCTTTTCGCCAGAGGTGGAAGCGGCGGATGGGAGAAGCGAACCATCGCCGCTCCCAATCTGGATCTCGGCAAGTGGTACACGATCGAGGTCGTGGTCTATCCGTCCGAAGCGCTCTATGCGGTCTCCGTGAAGGGGGTCACGCAACCGATCGAGATCGAGGCGTTCAAGGCGGGACGGAAGCCGCCCAAGAAGCTGACGCACATGAGCTTCTCTTCCTGGAACGACGGAGCGGGGACGTTCTACATCGATAACGTCTCTGCCCAGTCGCAATAGGGCGCATCGTAGATCGCGACCTGAAGCGCGGCGCCAAGAAGCGCATCTCGCGATTCGAAGCAGGGCGGGAAGAGACGCGCCTCGCGGGCGCGGGAGGAACGATGAGCGATACAAAGGCCGCATCGGCGCGCTTCGAGGCGACGTTCGACGAGTATGTGGAGCGGCTGAAGGGACTGGCCCGAATCCCGAGCGTGAGCGCGCCGGGATTCCCCCCCGAAGAGGTGCGCCGGAGCGCCGGGGCGGTCGCGGAGGAGATGCGGACCGCCGGACTCGAGAACGTTCGGGTGATCGTCCACGAGGGGAGCCATCCGTACGCGTATGGAGAGTGGCTTCATGCCCCCGGGGCGCCGACCGCTCTGCTCTACGCCCATCATGACGTGCAGCCTCCGGGCCGGCCGGAGGTTTGGGTGACGCCGCCGTTTCAGCCGACACTCCGCTCCGACGGCCGGCTCTATGCGCGCGGGATCGCCGACGACAAGGCCGGCGTCATGATGCACCTCGCCGCGGTGGATGCATTCCTGCGGTCCGAGGGGCGGCTCCCGCTCAATGTGAAGGTTATCGTCGAGGGGGAGGAGGAGTCAGGCTCGGTCCACCTCGAGGACTTCCTGCTCTCGAACCGAGAGATGTTGGCTGCCGACTTCCTCGTCATCACCGACACGGGGAACTTCGCGGTGGGGATTCCCGGGATCACCTACCAGCTTCGGGGCCTGGTCGGCGTGGACATCGAGGTCGCGGGGCTCAGCGGACGGGTCCACAGCGGTGGATGGGGAGGCGCGGTCCCCGATCCCATCATGGCGCTCTGCAAGATACTGACGCGTCTCGTCGACGAGGATGGCGTTCCCGCCGATCCGGGCGTGCGAAGCGGAATCCGGGAGACGCGGGAAGACGTGCGGGAGCGGACCCGTAATCTGCCGTTCGATGAAGTTGAGTTCAAGCAGCAGGCGGGGATGCTCCCGGGCGTGCGTCTGGCGGGCGAGCACGCCTATTGCGTCTACGAGCGGCTCTGGACGAGACCGAGCCTGACGATCAACGCGATGGAGGCGAGCCCGATGAAGGGGGCATCGAACCAGATCGTCGATTCTGCTCGGGCGAGGGTCACCGTGCGAATCGTTCCGGACCAAGATCCGATCGCGGTGCGCGACGCGCTGATCGCCGCGGTTCATCGCGATCCCCCGTGGGGAGTGCAGGTGCGGACGGAGCCTCTGCACACGGGTCTATGGTGGACGACGGACCCGGGCGGACCGGCGCACGAGGCTGCGATGCGGGCGCTACGCGCCGGGTACGGCCGTGAGCCGGCGGTGATCGGCTCCGGGGGATCGATTCCCTTCGTGAAGACGTTCCAGGATGCGTTCGGCGGGATACCGTGTCTTCTTCTGGGCGTTGAGGATCCCGCCTGCCAGGCCCATGGCGAGAACGAGAGCCTGTTGCTCTCGGATTGGCGCAAGGCGATCCGCTCGGCGATTAATCTGTATGTGGAGTTGGCCGAGGTGAAGCGGTAGCGCGCATCGGTGTTGAGCTGAGCCAGTTCGAGCAGATCTGAGAAGCTTGCCTCGCGCATCCGCTCGGCCCGGCTGTTGTTCTGGGGGCGCCGGACCTCGCGGCGCGCGGGCTCGCTTCTCAGTCGAGGTCAGACCGGGCTAGTCGCCCATCAGGTTGGAGTTGGCTGAACTGAAGGGCTAGTCGCCCATCAATTTCATCGCGCGGATTACCTCGCCCGGCTCCGTGGCGGCGAGAAACTCCTCGCGGACGTCCGTCGCATGGAATGCCTGCGCCATCTGCTTGTAGATCTTCAGGTACAGGTGGTCGTCGTAGGGCGGGGCGACGATCACGAAGAACAGGTGGGCCGGATTCCCGTCGAGGGAGTCGAACTCGACCCCGGGCGTCGATCGGGCGAAGGCGAAGATCATCTCGCGGGCGTGAATCGTCCGGACGTGGGGAATCGCGATCCCGCGGACAAGCCCCGTGCTCGCCTTCTTCTCGCGATGGAGCAAGTGGAGATAGAGCTTGTTGCAGCTGCCGATCTTGCCGCCGTCGGCGACGAGTTGCGCGAGCTCCTTCAGAACGGCGTCCTTCACGCTCCAGACGTAACGCTCCCGCTCGAGCGGAGGCTCCGCCTCCGGCGGATTGACCGTCGCCATTTCGAGCTTGATCAGCTCGGGTCTGACAAGGCGCGCAAGATTCATCCCAGTGTCCCTGCAACATCGTGGACGGCCGCACCCCAGGGCCGCCGGCCTGATCGGCCGGCGCGGCCCAGAGATCCCGGCGACGCGTGAACCGCGTCGAATGATCGGCAGCGGCTAGGAGAACCTGCGAAGGATCCGCTCCGTGTCGATCGGGGGCTCGGGAATCGGGCGGCGGCCGCCCTCGTAGGTCGCGTCTGTATAGGACGGTCGATCAACCTCGTAATAGACGCCGAGATACATCTTCTCGGGATCGCCGGCCAAGCGCATCGCTCCGTATAGATCGTCGGTTTTGTGATCGGATGGCAACGGGGCCACAAGGCTGTCGAAGAAATCGTAGCCGATCGCCTTGTTGAACGTTACGCATGGACTCAAGACGTGAATGAACGAGAAGCCGTTGTGTCGGATCCCCCGCTCGATCATCCGGGTCAGTTCTTTCGGCTGGGATGAGTATCCGCGGGCCACGTAGGTTGCGCCGTACGTGAGCAGGAGGTTGACCGGCTGTATCGGCGACTCGACCGATCCGAAGGGGCTCGCCTTGCTCACGGTCCCCGGTCGGGACGTGGGCGATGTCTGTCCCTTGGTGAGACCATAGATCTCGTTGTCCATGACGATGTAGGTCAGGTTCAAATTCCGTCGCGCCACGTGGGCGATGTGGCCCCCTCCGATCGAAAAGCCGTCGCCGTCGCCGCCGACGACGAGCACCTCGAGATCCGGATGGGCGACCTTGACGCCGACCGCGACCGGTAGCGCGCGCCCGTGGGCGCCGTGGAAGCCGTAGGCGCGGATGAAACCCGGCATGCGGCTCGAGCAACCGATTCCCGAAACGACGACGAGACGATCGGGCTCGAGCTGGATCGCGGCGAGGGACGTGAAGATCGAGCTCAGAACGCCGTAGTCTCCGCAGCCGGGACACCAGACGGGCTTGCGTCCGCTCTTGTAGTCGGCTGCCTTCTTGGCCGTCGCGGCAGCGACATCAGCGGGAGGCGTGGGCGGGTTCATCGGGCAATCTCCTCTATCTTCTGCAGAACGTCCGATCGGCGAACCGGCACACCGTCGTACCGATTGAACTGAAGCGGATCGAAGCCTGGGAACTGCGAGCGAAGGTAGGCCGCGTATTGGCCCGTCAGGTTTCCTTCGATCACGACGATCTTTTTGCACGATTCGATGAACGGCCGGATGAGCTCGTTTGGACTGGGGTAGAGCAGGCGTGGGATGAGGCCGCCGACGCTGATCCCCTTCGCGCACGCAGCCTCGACCGCTTCGCGAATAGGGCCGGCCGTCGAACCCCAACCGATCACTCCGATCTCCGGCTTCGGATCTCCGTAATGCAGGACGGACCCGAAGTCCGCGACGACCCCCGCGAGCTTCCGCTGCCGCTTCTCCATCATCGCGCGCCGGGTCGGCGGATCGTAGGCCGGCTTGCAATCCTCTGCATGCTCGAGGCCCGTCACGACGTGCGAGAGTCCCTTCATTCCGGGGACGGCCCGAGGCGAAACGCCGCTCTCCGTGAGTTGATAGCGAAGATAGCTGGCCCCTTCGACCAGGTCCGGCGGCGCCGGCGGAACGAACGTCCGCTGTGAATCCCGCAGGAGGGACTTCGGCAAGTCGGCCCTGCGGAAACCGAGCGCCTGTTCGGAGAGAACGATCACGGGCATCTGATATTTCTCGGCGATGTCGAAGGCCAGGATCATGATCTCGAAGCAATCGCGGATCGTGGTTGCGGCCAGGACGGCGTGGGGGGCATCCCCGTGCGAAGCCGCGATGGCGAGCATGAGATCCGCCTGCTCCGTCTTGGTCGGCAGGCCCGTGCTCGGTCCGCCGCGCTGCACGTCGACGATCACGCAAGGCACTTCGGCGATCGAGCCCAGGCCGATCAGCTCGGCCATCAGCGAAAGACCGGGTCCGGAGGTGGAGGTCATGGAGCGCACGCCGGTGAAGGCGCCGCCCAGGATCATCCCCATGCTTGCGATCTCGTCCTCGGCTTGGTACATCGCGCCGCCGACGCGCGGCAACTCGTTGGCCATGATCTCCATGATCTCGGAGGCCGGGGTGATCGGGTAGCTCGCGACGAACCGACAGCCAGCATAGAGGGCGCCGAGAGCGATCGCTTCGTTTCCGGAAAGAACAAGGAAGCCGTCCCCTTGCTCCGCCTTGAGCTGGAATGGGTCGGTCTTCTTGACCTGTGTCGTCGCGTATTCGTATCCAACCTGGAAGCCCTTCAAGTTGTCGGCGAGCAGCTTCTCGCCGTGCTTGCCGAAACGCTCGTTCATGTTCTTCTCGATGAGCTCCTTCGAGAAGCCGAACAGAGCGGCCATCGTGCCGACCGCGACCATGTTCTTCGCCTTCAGCTCGCCGACCTGCTCCTTCGCGAGCCGCTCCATCGGAATGTGATAGACGATGTTGTCGGCGAGTTCGGGGTGGCGGCTCTGGGCGGGGTTCGCGGGGTCTCCGTCGATGACCAGGACCCCGCCGCGCGCGAGGTCTGGCCCGTGCAAGGCGTAGGCGTCCTCATTGAACGCGAGGAGGACGTCGTACTCATCGCCAAGGCTGTAGACGTGATCCCGGCAGAGACGGAGTTTCACGACCGACGGTCCCCCGCGAGCCTCGGCGGGGAAGGTGCGGAACGACGAAGAGTGAACATTCATCCGGGCTGCGGCGACGTTCAGGAAATCGCCCGCCAGGACGACGCCCTCGCCCGATTCGCCGCCCAGGCCGATGACGAAATCGCGGACCGGTTCCATGGGACCTCCCAACTGTCTTCGGGGACTCGAGGAGAGCAGGCGGATTTGAGTCCACCGGCCTCACCGCGACGTCCCCCCCCACACTGGCCGGCGGGCTTGATCATACATTGTGCGAACCCTTGCGCGAGTCGCCACACTGATCCTAGTGCGACGTTCTTGCGAATCTTCGAGCAAATCTCCCGATAGGTTAGGGCGGAACGGTCTGCCAAGACAAGGAGGAAGCTCCATCCAAGAGGAGAACGCATTCACAAGCAGGAACCTGGCCGAGCTTGTGGGTGATGTAGTAGCTTCTGTAGCAAAGGGTTATCGCCTGTGTCCAAGTTGGCATATTCCAACATTTACTTATTTGTGCGGTCAAATGCCCTGGCTGCTTCTTATGAACTTGGATTGGTTCGCGCCAGCCGGTTCGTAGGCGGCGATCGCCGTCCAAATCGCGCGGGGATGATAGGATGCGCCCGTGTCCGCGCGCCCCGTCGTCTCGGTCCTCCTTCCCGTCCGCGATGCGGAGGGCACGCTCGATTCATGTCTGTCGTCGCTTGTCGATCAGACACTTACGGATTGGGAGTGTCTTGCGATCGACGACGGATCAAGAGACGACTCTCGCGGCATCATCGCCAAATGGACCGGGCGGGACTCGAGGATTCGTGCGTCTGATTCTCCCGGCCCCGGTGGAATCGTCGCCGCCCTCGAGAAGGGGCGCAGCCTCGCTCGCGGCACATTCCTGGCCAGGCAGGACGCGGACGATCGCAGTTTCCCCGCGCGATTCGCCCAACAGCTCGACGCGATGGCGAGAGATCCATCCCTCGCGGTCGTGGGATGCAGAACGCGGACCCCGGGCGATCTGAGCGATGGGATGCGCCGGTATCTGGACTGGCTCGCGGGCTGCACCGAGCCGGCTGCTTGCGCGCGCGAGATCTGGATCGAGAGCCCGATTGCCCACCCGACCGCGATGATCCGCTCATCCGTCCTCGAGGACATCGGAGGATATCGGGAGTGCGCTTGGCCGGAGGATTATGATTTGTGGTTTCGGATTCTTCGCGCCGGTTGGCGAATCGGGAACCTTCCGCAGGAGCTCTACGAGTGGACCGATAGTCCCGGCCGCCTCTCGCGGCGCGACCCGCGATATGCTCCGGAGGCTTTTCTGCGCTGCAGGGCGCACCACTTGAGTCGTTGGTTCGCGGAACATGGGATCCGTCGCCAGATCGTCGTTTGGGGAGCAGGTCGTGATGGCCGGCGGTTCGCGCGAGCATGGGAGACCGAGAGATCGGCAGAGAATGCGGGCGATCGCGACCTGCGGGCGTCCGGTTCGGATCGCGCCGAGTTGAATCAGGATTCGCCCGGACCGGGCGCCGCCGACAGGCTCGGTTCCCAGGCAGGCACGCCCGCGCCCGAGATCGTCGCGTTCGTCGACATCGATCCGCGGAAGATTGGGCGGCGCCGGCATGGACGGCCGATCCTCGATCCCGAATCGGCCCACACGTCGTTTCCCGATGCGTTCTATCTGGCTGCGGTCGGCGTGCCCGGCGCCCGCGGCTTGATCCGGTCCAAGTTGACGAGTTGGGGAATGTCTGAAGGGGAAGATTTTCTCTGCTTGCACTGAGGGGCGCGACTGTCAAGGCTCTCTGGTTCGGACGAATTACGCGAGCGGCATGACTTGGCATGACGCGTTCCTCAAGATCCCAGGATTCTGGCCGTAGAATTACGCAGGGAGGATACTTCGATGAATGGAAGGTTTCTTCGCCGGGCGGTGGCGGC
>CAZNRY010000062.1:0-19972 GCA_964575675.1 uncultured bacterium | reverse complement strand
AGCGGCGCACGGGACCTGGTGACGCTGCGGTATGCGATGAAAGACCGGGGGGCGCGCAGGGGGCTGGCCACCCTCTGTCTGGGGGGCGGCAACACGGTGGCCTTGGGCGTCGAGAGTCTCTAGGCAGATCGACCGCCAGAGCCAGGAGGGGAACGTAGATGGACCGCAATCGGAAGGTGGCCGTGATCGGCTCTGGGACCATGGGGAACGGTATCGCCCAGGTCCTCGCACAGGAAGGCTTCTCGGTGGTTCTGATCGACGTGGCCGCCGAGGCCCTCGAGCGCGCGGCGCAGACGATCCAGAAGAGCCTCGAGCGGCTGGTCAAGAAGGGCGCGATCGGCGCCGATCAGGCGCCGGCGATCGTCGGCAGGATCGAGAGGACGACGAAGCTCGAGATGGTCCGCGACTGCCAGCTCGTGATCGAGGCGATTCTCGAGGATGTGAGGCTCAAGAAAGAGCTGTTCGGGAAGCTCGACGAACTGGCCCCATCGGATGCGATCCTGGCCAGCAACACGTCTTCGATCTCGATTACCGAGCTCGGCGCCGCAACGAAGCGGGCCGACCGCGTGATCGGGATGCACTTCATGAACCCCGTGCCGGTGATGCAGCTCGTGGAGATCATCCGCGGTCTTGCGACATCCGATTCGACCTTCAAGAAGATCGAGGATCTCACAAGGGAGCTGAAGAAGACCCCCGTCTCCGTGAACGATTCGCCCGGCTTCGTTTCCAACCGGATCCTGCTGCCGATGATCAACGAGGCGATCTTCTGCCTTGCCGAGGGGATCGCATCGCCCGCGGACATCGACACCGTGATGAAGCTCGGGATGAATCATCCGATGGGCCCGCTGACCCTGGCCGATTTCATCGGGCTCGACGTTTGCCTCGATGTCCTGAACGTTCTGTACGACGGGCTGGGGGATCCGAAATACCGTCCGTGCCCGCTCTTGATCAAGATGGTCAAGGCCGGGTATCTCGGCAAGAAGACGGGACGGGGTTTCTACGAGTACCCGAGCGCGTAGCTGGTGCTGAGACGGACGATTGCACGGCGCGCGCCGGGCGGTCCCCATCGGACAGGCGCGGGTGAGGCGGGGAGGAAACGCTTCATGATCTGTCGGGGCCGCTGATGGAGTCGCTGCTCACTGCGGAACAGCTCCGTCTGCGGGAGGAGGCCCGGGCGGCGGCCGAGGAGCTCGTGGCCCCCGGCGCGGTCGCTCGCGATGCTTCCTGTGCATTCCCGGCGGCGGAGTTCCGCTCCCTTGGCGAGCGCGGATATCTGGGGCCGACGATTGAAACAGCCTTCGGAGGACGCGGCCTCGACACGGTCTCAGCGCTTCTCGCGGTGACGGAAATCGCGAAGGCATGCGCCTCGACGGGTCTTCTTGTGGGCTTTCATGCTCTTGTCGTGGGTCCGCTCCTGGCGAGGCGCGGGCGGCCGGAGCTCCGCCAGGCCTGGTTGCCTGGACTCGCTCGCGGCGAGCTGCTGGGCGCCCTCGCGATGACCGATCCACCGCCCTCCGCGGACGGGCCGGCGTATGCGTTCGCGGAAGGGGATCACGTGGTTCTTCGGGGCGGCAAGTTCTTCGTGCCGGGAGCAGTCGCCGCCGATCTCTTCCTCGTGTACGCGCGATGGGGAGAGGGCCCATCGGGCGGAGGCCGCCGAAGGGTCGTGCTTCTCGTCCCGCGGGACACGGCCGGACTTCAGGTCGGGCCGGCGGATGCGATTTTCGGAGTACGCGCGGCGGGGGTGGCTCCGGTTCGTTTCAACGATTGCCGAGTTCAGCAGTCCAACGTGCTGGGGGATGCGGAAGATGCCCGGTCGCTTTCCGGTATCGTTCTCGCGCCCGCCAATCTTGCGGTCGCCGCGCAGGCGGTGGGCATCGCCGGTGCGATCGCAGACAAGATCGTCGCAAGGGCTTCCGAGCGCGAGCCGTCCGGGTCGCCGATCGGTGCGCGGCAATCGATCCAATGGAAGCTGGCCGACATGCAGCTGCAGCTCGACGCCGCGCGCCTGCTGTCGCTCCGTGCGGCATCGGCGTGCGATCGGGGGGAGTCCTTCGCCTACGAGGCCCTCCAGGCGAAGATCTTCGCGGGACGGGCCGCCGCGAGGATTGCCGATGAGGCGATCCAGGTCTTCGGCGGTGCGGGAGCGATCCGAGACGGCGGGGTCGAACGGCACTGGCGCGACGCGAAGACAACGGAGCTTAACCCGATCTCGCGCGAGGCGGCGCAACTCGCCGTCTCGCGGCACCTCCTCGAGGAATTCCGATGATCGACCTCGCCTTCAGCGACGAAGAGAGGATGGTGCTCGACATGGTGCGGGATTTCGCCCGCGCCGAGATCGATCCGATCGCAAAGAGCCTCGATGCCGAGGCGCGCGTCCCCCATGAGGCGATCGCCAAGATGCGGGAGCTTGGGCTGCTCGGCCTCCTGATTCCCGAGGAATACGGCGGAGCCGGAATCCGAGCCACCCTGTACGCGCGCGTGATCGAAGAGCTGGCGCGCTCCTGCGCGGGGGTAGCGATCACGATTTCCGTTCACAACTCGGTCGGGGCATTCCCAATCCTTCTCTTCGCGACGGAGGAGCAGAAGATGCACTTCCTCCCTCGCCTGGCGAGCCGCGACATCGGGGCCTTCTGCTTGTCCGAAGCGGGGAGCGGCAGCGATGCGGCCTCGCTGAGCCTTCGCGCCGATCGGACCGCCAATGGCTGGGTCTTGAACGGGACGAAGATGTGGGTGACGAATGCAGCCCAAGCAGGGATCTACCTCGTGTTCGCGCGAAGCGACCCCGATCCCTCCAAGGGGCACAAGGGGATCACGGCTTTTCTCGTGGAGCGGGGGAGCGAGGGCCTTTCGATCAGCCGGGAGGAAGACAAGATGGGACTCCGCGCCTCCGATCTGGCGGAGCTTGTCTTCGATTCTGTCGCCGTGCCGCTGGACCATCAACTCGGCGAGGATGGAGAAGGATTTCATGTCGCGATGAGCGCCCTGGACAACGGGCGGATCGGCGTCGGCGCGCAGGCGCTGGGAATCGCGCGCGCTGCATTTGCCGAGGCGCTTTCCTACGCCAAGACGCGGCGCCAGTTCGGCCGCCCGCTGGCCGACTTCGAGGCGACGAGAATCCGTCTGTGCGAGATGGATACCGACATCCAAGCGGCGGCGCTCCTCGTCTATCGCGCCGCCCACCGCAAGGACAGAGGCTTGCCGTACGGGCCGGAGGCATCGATGGCGAAGCTCTTCGCTTCCGAGATGGCGACCCGCGTGACCCACGCAGCCATCCAGATCCATGGCGGATACGGCTACGTGAAGGACTATCCCGTTGAGCGGTACTACCGCGACGCGCGGGTAACAGAGATCTACGAAGGTACATCGGAGATGCAGCGGATCGTCATCGCGCGTTCGGTCCTGAGTCGAGCAGGCGGGCGAGAGCAGAAAGCCTGATTCACACCCCCGGGCATCGCGCCCAGGTGCGCGTGGCCCCGGCTACTCGTCGATCGAGCAGATCTCGACGAGAACCCCCCCGGTCGTTCGGGGATGGAAGAACTGGATCCTCTTTCCTCCCGCGCCGGTCGACGGACGGCCGATCGGTTCGAGACCCGCCGCGACGAGACGCTCCCGCTCGCCGTCGAAATCGTCGACGGCAAAGGCCACATGGTGAATCCCTTCGCCTCGTTTCTCGATGAAGCGCGCGATGACCGAGTCCGGTTCGCTCGCCTGCAGAAGCTCAAGCCTGCTTTCTCCGAGGCGCAGATGATGGGAGACGATCTTCTGCGCGGCGACCTCCTCGATTCGATCCACGGAGAGGCCCATTGCGTCGCGGAAGACACGGAGGGCGGACTCGATGTCGCCGACGGCGATTCCGATGTGATCAATCCGGAGAATCATCGTCCCTCCCAGAATGTTCCGCCCAAAGGCGGGGGCATGTGTCTCGCGGCCGCGTTTCGCTAGAGAAGCCCGGGATCCTGGTAGACCCCGAAGACGCTGCGAAGCCGGTCGCACATCTCGCCCACCGTCGCGTAGGCGCGGACCGCCGCGCGCAAGGGGAGAAGGAGATTCCCCATGCCGCGGGCCGCGGCCTCCAGCTCATCGAGGGCGCGTTCCACCGGCGCGGAATCGCGGCGATTCCTCAGGTCGCGCAACCGCATCTCTTGCTCGCGACCCGCGGCGGGATCGACGCGGAAGCCCCCCCCGCGCGCCCCCTCCCGCATCGGGTAGCGGTTCACGCCAACGATCCCGGCATCGCCCCGCTCCACCGCGAGCTGATGCTCGTATGCGGAGCGATGGATTTCGTGCTGGATGAACCCCGTCTCGATCGCCTTGAGCGCCCCGCCCATCTCCTCGATTCGATTGATCAACTCGACCGCCTGCCGCTCGAGGTCATTCGTCAACGACTCGACATACCAGGATCCGCCCAGCGGATCGATCACGTCGGCGATCCCCGATTCCTCGGCAAGAAGTTGCTGGGTGCGCAGCGCCAGCAGAGCCGCATCCTCGGTCGGCAGTGAGAGCGCCTCGTCTCTGCTGTTCGTATGGAGAGATTGCGTTCCGCCCAGGATCGCCGCGATCGCTTGGACCGCAGTCCGTACGACATTGACATCGATCTGCTGGGCCTGGAGCGTGCTTCCGGCCGTCTGGGTGTGGAAGCGGAGCATCCAACTGCGCGGATCGGCCGCGCCGAACTCCTCCCGCATCGTCCGCGCCCAGATCCTCCTCGCCGCGCGGAACTTCGCCGCCTCCTCGAAGAGATGATTGTGCGCGTTGAAGAAGAAGGACAGGCGCGGCGCGAAGGAGTCGACGGCAAGTCCGCGCCCGATCGCCGCGGCCACATAGGCGCGGGCGTTGGCGAATGTGAAGGCCAGCTCCTGCACGGCGGTCGCCCCGGCTTCGCGTATGTGGTAGCCGCTGATCGAGATTGGGTTCCAGCGGGGAAGAGTTCGTGCGCAGTACTCGAAGCAATCGATCGCCAAGCGCATGGACGGTTGGGGCGGGAAGATGAACGTCCCGCGCGCCTCGTACTCCTTCAGGATGTCGTTTTGGATCGTCCCGCCCAACCGCTCCGGAGGGATCCCCTGGGTATCCGCGACCGCCTCGTACATCAACAGGAGGATCCCCGCGGTCGCGTTGATCGTCATCGAGGTTGTGACCCGATCCAAAGGAATCCCCTCGAGGAGGCGTTCCATGTCCTCGAGCGAGTCGATCGCGACGCCGACCTTTCCGACCTCGCCCTGCGAGAGCAGAGCATCGGAGTCGTATCCCATCTGGGTGGGAAGATCAAAGGCGATCGAGAGCCCCGTCTGGCCCTGATCGAGGAGGTAACGGAATCGCCGGTTCGTCTCGTCGGCCGAGCCGAAACCGGCATACTGGCGCATCGTCCAGAGGCGTCCGCGGTATCCGGTGGGCTGGATGCCGCGGACGAACGGGTAGGCGCCTGGGTAGCCAAGGTCTCGAACGTGGTCGAATCGATCCAGATCATCCGGTGTGTAGAGAGGCTCGAGCGGGCAGGAGGAGGTGCTGAACCGATCTCTTCTCTCCTTCTGCGACCGGCGAGCGCGTTGCCAGTCTTCTCTCGATTGGTTCATGGGCCCTCGGTTTCTTCCGTCTTTCCAAGATCAGACTGGATTCGCTCCAAGACCATCAGCAAGGCGTCCCCCTCAACCGTCTCTCCCGTGCGAACGAGCACCCGGCTCACGCGGCCGCGGATCGGGCTCGTCAGGGCGTTTTGCATCTTCATCGCTTCCAAGACGACGAGAGGGGCCTCTTCTTCGACATCCTCGCCCTCCTGAATTTGAACGGCGACGATCGTGCCATGCATGGGGGAGCGGACCTCGATCGTGGGATCGGATCGTATCGTCTGTGAGGCATGGCGCGCGCGCGAGGCGATCGGGTCCTGGATGCGGACGCTCCGTTCGATCCCGCCAAGCATCACCCGGTAGTGGCCCTCTCCCTCGCCGCGGACGTTGACCACCTGGGGTCTGCCGTTCAAGAGCAGGCAGAACTCCCCTTCGCCAGGCGTATCGCCGCCGACGTGAAACTCCTCGCCGTCGACCCGCACCCTGAACCCGGCGCCGTCGGGCTCGATGCGAATGGACCGCTCTCGTCCGCCGATGACGGCCGAATACTCCGTGTAACCGCCTCCCGGAAGGGTCATGCGCGCCCCTCATCGGAAGCGGTGGAGTCGTCTGGCCGGATCCGGACGCGCGCGCCCTCGCGAACCGCTCGGTTCACTCGACTCCTCCCATCCCCGGGCGCCCCGCGTCCTTCCATGCGGAACGCGCCCGTCCCCCGCCGGGCGGTGTTCGTCCGCTGGATCGATAGGCCGCGAGCGCGGCTGCGACGACGGCGGTCGTCTCCTCCCATTCCCCGTACAGCTCATCGCGTCTGTACTCCGACTCCAGAAAACCGGTATCGGTTTCGCCCCGGAGGAAGCGGGGGTTAGCGAGGAGCCATCGGTGGAAGGGCAAGTTCGTCTTGACCCCCGCGATGCGGTATTCGTGCAGTGCGCGCAAGCATCGCGCTGCCGCCTCCTCCCGGTTCTCGCCCCAGACGATCAGCTTTCCGAGCAAGGGATCGTAATGGGGGGTGATCTCGATCCCGGCGTCGACGCCGACATCGTTGCGAACGCCCGGCCCCTCCGGCAAGCGAAGGGCTACGATGCGGCCGCCCGAGGGAACGAATCCCTGCTCGGGATCCTCCGCGTTGATCCGGCACTCGATCGCGTGGCCCTGCCACTTGATCCGATCCTGATCGAGATCGAGGGGCTCTTCCGCCGCGATTCGAAGCTGACGATGGACGATGTCGATCCCCGTCACCATCTCGGTGACGGGGTGTTCGACCTGAAGACGCGTGTTCATTTCGAGGAAGTAGAAGGCGCCATGCGAATCGACCAAGAACTCGATCGTGCCCGCACCCTCGTAGCCGATCTTGCGGATGATCTCGACGGCGGCGGCGCCCATCTTCTCCCGCAGGCCCGGAAAGGGGGCGGGGGAGGGGCACTCTTCGAGGAGTTTCTGATGGCGGCGTTGGATCGAGCATTCCCGCTCGCCCAAGTGAATGACCTTTCCGCTCCGGTCGGCGAGGATCTGGATCTCGATGTGGCGGGGGTTCGGGATCGCCTTCTCGAGATAGATCGTTGAATCCCCGAAGGCCCGCTCCGCTTCCCGCCGCGCAAGCTCGAGCGCCGACAGGACATCCCTGTCATTCGCGCAGAGTCTCATCCCCTTGCCGCCCCCGCCGAATGCCGCCTTGACGAGGACCGGGTAGCCGAGAGAAGCGGCCGCGGCGAGTGCGGCGGCCGGATCGGCGGGCAGGGCTTCGCTTCCGGGAACCAGAGGAATGCCGCTTCCCGCCACCGCGCTGCGCGCCGCGATCTTGTCTCCCATCGTCCGGATCGCGCCCGGCGGGGGGCCGATCCAGATCAACCCCGCATCCTCGACCGCCTCGGCGAAATCCGCCCTCTCCGAGAAGAAGCCATAGCCGGGATGAACCATCTCCGCCCGAGAGCGACGGCATGCGGCCAGGATGCGATCGGCGTCGAGGTAGCTCTCGGCCACGGGAGGCGGGCCGATCCGATGGGCTTCGTCCGCGAGCCTCACGTGCGGAGCCGAACGATCCGCATCCGAGTAGATCGCGATCCCGAGCCCGCCCTCATCGCGGATGGCGCGGAGAACCCGGCACGCGATCTCGCCCCGATTGGCGACGAGGATCCGGCGTCCGGCCAGCGGGCCCGTCCGTCCCCCGTGTTCCGCTCGACCGGCACACGCCGGGGCAGAGCGTCTCCTCCGCGACGGGATCACAGTGGGATGTTCCCGTGCTTCTTCGCCGGGTTTTTCTGCCGTTTGTTGTCGAGCATCCGAAGGGCCCCGATCAACTTCCTGCGCGTCTCGCGCGGCTCGATCACATCATCCAGATACCCGAGGGACGAGGCGATGTACGGGTGGGCGAAGGTCCGGTTGTATTCCTCAACGAGGCTGCGCTGCTCTGCCGCCGGGTCCGCCGCTTCCTGGATCCGTTTGCGAAAAACGATCTGAACCGCTCCTTCGGCTCCCATCACCGCGAGCTCGGCCGATGGCCAGGCAACGTTGTAGTCGCCGCGGATGTGCTTGCTGCTCATCACGTCGTAGGCCCCGCCGTAGGCTTTGCGCAAGACGACCGTGAGCTTGGGAACGGTCGCCTCGCAGTAGGCATAGAGAAGCTTGGCTCCGTTGCGAATGATCCCGCCCCACTCCTGCGCGGTTCCCGGAAGGAACCCCGGGACGTCCTCGAAGGTCAGGATCGGGATGTTGAAGGCATCGCAGAAGCGGATGAAGCGTGCCCCCTTGATCGACGAGTTGATGTCCAGGACTCCCGCCAGGGACTTCGGTTGGTTGGCGACGATCCCCACGCTGCGGCCATCCATTCGCGCGAACCCGACCACGATGTTCTTCGCGAAATGCTCGTGCACCTCGAGGAACGACTCCCGATCGGCGACGCGTCGAATGACATCCTTCACGTCATAGGGGCGGTTCGGTTCGGCCGGGATGATTCCCTGAAGTTCCTCGTCGTCGCGCTCGGGATCGTCCGCGGTCGCAAGCGCGGGCGGATCCTCCATGTTGTTCTGCGGCAGGTAGGAGAGGAGACGCCGGATTGTGCGGATGCAATCGAGGTCGTCCTCTGTCGCGAAGTGGGCCACGCCCGACTTGGCGTTGTGGGTCATCGCGCCGCCCAACTCCTCGAAACTGACCTCTTCGTTCGTCACGGCCTTGATGACGCTCGGGCCGGTGACGAACATGTGGCTCGAACCTTTCACCATCAGCGTGAAGTCGGTAATCGCGGGGGAGTAGACGGCCCCGCCGGCGCAGGGACCGAAAATGGCCGAGATCTGGGGGATGACGCCCGAGGCGAGCGTATTGCGGAGGAAGATCTCCGCGTAGCCCCCGAGACTCGCGACACCCTCCTGGATCCTGGCGCCCCCGGAGTCGTTGAGCCCGATCACCGGCGCCCCGTTTTCCATGGCGAGATCCATGATGTCGCAGATCTTCCTAGCGTTCGACTCACTCAGCGTCCCGCCAAAGACGGTGAAGTCCTGGGCGAAGACATAGACGAGCCTGCCATCGATTCGCCCGAATCCGCTGACGACGCCGTCCCCGAGGACATGGCGATCAGCCATCCCGAGGTCCGTGCAGCGATGGGTGACGAAGACGCCCATTTCCTGGAAACTCTCCGGGTCGCAGAGAGCGATCACCCTTTCGCGCGCGGTCAGGCGTCCCTCCGCGTGGAGTTTCTCGATCTTCTCGATGCCCCCGCCCTCCAAGAGGCGGCGCTTCCGTTCGCGAAGATCTTCGAGGCGATCGGGATCGGTCATTCTAGCCTCCTCGGGTGCGGCCGCGTCGGCTCGGGGGTTTCGAACGAATGTAGCAGCCACGGCCCGCGCCGAGAAAGGGCGCAGAGAGGAATCGGGAAGATCGGTGATAGCCGGTTGGGGCTTGCCGGGGTCGGACCTATCGGGGGGCAGGGTCCACGGCGGAGGACTTCTCCGACTCCCAACCGAAGGTAGGGACGGCTTCCTCGCGGCAGACCGCCCTCAAGAGTGCGGGGATCCGTCCATCGGCAACCCGCAGAACCACCTCCGCCCCGACCCGCTTCCCCTCGACGATCCCCATGCGACGCAGGACGTCGAGGTGCTGCGCCACGGTGGACTGCGGCAGGTCCAGGCTCCCCGCGATCCGGGTCTGGGTGCAAGATTCCTTGAGCAAACCACAGACGATCCGAACCCGCAGCGGATGGCCGAGGGCCTTGAAGATCGCCGCGGCATCCGTGTACGCCTGCTCGGCGTGCGATTCTTGGGGCGGCCCGCCGCCCGATCCGCTCGATTCGGATGTCACGGGCATTCCGGTACCTCGATCCGCGAGTGCCGCCCCCAACAGCCCCGGAGGATCACGAGCAGCCCCCCGCAGCCTTCGCCTTCTTGCCTCCCGCGCCCGGCGGCGGCGGTGCGGAAGGAGCGCGAACCGCCGGCGCGCTGGCGCCCGTGAAGAACGAAACGAGAGCGGCGCGCTCGCCGTACTCGGCGGCTGTCTCGACGCCTGGGGCGGCCGACGGCTGCGGCACCGTCAGGATCTCGCGCTTCCAGGCGGGAAAACCGCCCCTCAGAACGGCGGCCCGATAGCCCGTGGGAACCGTGATACGGCCGGAGGCGCCATCCCCTGCATCCACCAGGACGATCAAACGCTCGGGGCTAAACCGGCTCTGCCAGCCCGAAGGCTCTTCCAGGTCCGCGGTCGACGCGGCCGTCGCCTGCGGGATCGATCCCGTGGCGATGACATCCGGGTCGCGGAGATCGACGACCGTCCAATCGCCGTTGCCTTCGACGATCTGCCGCGCAAGCTCGAGCGGCGTGATCTGCAGAGCCTGCGCATTCGTTCCCGCCACGGTCCGCGCCGGAACAGCGGGGAGCAGGAACAAGACGCCAACCAGCGCAATCCCGCCGATCGTCGCGAGGACGATCCGAGGGGTTCTCCTCGGCCCGCGCCCAGGTTCGGCCCGCCCGGAGAATCGCCGTTCCACCGCCTCCGCGCCCAGGAATGCGGCCCCCGCCATCAGCGCCACCCCAATCGCCAGGATCATCGGATCGACGCCCAGGAGGTCGCTCAGGAGCAAACGCCCACGGCTTCCGCTCTCATGAAGCGACTGCAGGGCGGGACCGTCCGCGAGGGCGAAGATGCCGATGCCCGCGAAGACTCCGGACAAGGTCAGCAGGCCGTCGATCTTTCCCGACGCGCTCGCCACGATGCAGGTACCGGGGCAGTACCCCGAGATGATGAAGCCGGCCCCCAGCAAGAAGCCGCCGATGATCTGCGGCCAAAGGAACGTGGGGTTCACCCAGACCAGGTCGAGGTTGATCCATCCGACGCGCGCGAGACCGAAGAGGCCGACCATCGCCGTCGCGATCGCAGTGAACATCACCTTGAAGACGGTCATGTCATAGAGGTAGAACTGCGCGGCCAGCCGCCGCGAGCTCCCGAATCCGGCACGTTCCAGAACAAAGCCGAACCCGAAGCCGATCAGTACGGCCAGCGCGAGCCCCGTTCCGGCGCCGAATGCTCCCATCGATGCAAATGGGGCGCTCATGTCCATTGCCTCCTCAGGAAATGGGCCAGCGCATAGCCGCCCGCGAAGACGCACATCATGAAGGCCCAGGATCCAGCCGCGAGGGAAGCGCCGCCCGAGAGCGCCTGCCCGGACGTGCAGCCGTAGCCGAGGCGCGCGGCGAACCCCATGATCGCGCCCCCGACGAGCGCCGTGATGATTCTGCCGCGCTTCCGGGCTCGCGGTCCGCGCTCGAGCGTGATGCCGAGGCGACCGCCCGTCAGGGCGCCGACATACCCACCGAGGAGCACGCCGAACCCGAGGAATACGAGGTAGTTCAGCAGGGGATTGGCACCCCCGGCCACGCTGCTTGCGAAGCTGGCGTTGTGAGCGACCCAATCCGGCGCGACTCTCTGCAGTCCGGCCGCAAGGATTCGCGCAAGACCGCCCGATGCGCCCAATCCCTGACCCATCACAACGAAGCTCGCCAGCATCACGAGTCCGAGGGCGACCCCGGCGATGTAGGGATTCCAGAGGGGTTTGGTCCGAGCGATTGCTTCCATCGATTCCTCCACTCTGACTAGAGAGCGTGCCATCCGCTTGTTTGGCCGGCCGCAACGAGGATCCACCGCAGGGCGAAGCCGCCGATCAGGACCAGGGCGGGGACGAACCACCTCGATCCTCGGTTGCCCGCGATCTCCCACATTTCGGCGAAGAGGGGGACCAGAAGCCCCGACACGACGACGAGGCTGAAGAAGGACCCGGTGTAGGGTCCGCCGAGCAATAGACGTCCCGCGCGCTGCTGCACCTGTGCACCGGTCATCATGCCGAGCAGGAAGACCGAGAGCAGGACGAGTTCAAGCACGATCAAGCCGAGATCGAGGCGCGAGAGGACGTGCCGCTCGCAGACCTCGATCCGAAAGAGAAGCATGAGCGCCGCGGCGGTCGACAGCCCGGAAACGAGGAAGAGCGGGCCCAGGACGGAGGACGCCCAGAGCGGACGCGCGGACATCGTGCTCAGGAGCACCCCGGTGTAGATACCGAGCGCCGCGCCGACGACCGCGGTGCCCCAAGCGAGACGGCGTTTGACCGCCGGGCGATCGGCCCACTCGGCCAACGCCGTCAGGCGGCGGCCGATCCTCGTCCGAGTCCTCGCCGGCAGCTCGCCCAGCGCGAAGAGAAGAACGAGGGGGTAGACCGCAAGGAGAATCCATGCCCCCCACGACATCGGGGCCTTAGGGCGCAACGCCATGTAGAAGCGCGGGACGTGCCACCGCCTCTCGAGATCGAGCCAGAGCGCGAACATCCCGAGCGACAGTGCGAGGGGCGCGAGCCATGTGAGCAGGCGGAAGGCCGCCGATCGTTCCTCCTCGGGACGGCGAAGCACCCGCACGGAGGTCAGCACCATCAATCCGGCTGCGATCCCCCCGAGGAACAGGTAGAGGGGAATCTGCCACTCCCACCAGTGCCGTTCCGCCAGGTAGGGGGTGGCTTTCAGGAGATCGAGTTCGTTCATTCCTTCCTCCCCGCATCCTCAGGCGAGATAGAAAACCCTGGGGCTTGTTCCCGCTTCGGGCGCGATCGTCTTCGAGTCTCTGCCCGCGAGCAGACGGCTGACCTCCGAATGGGGGTCGTTGGCATCGCCGAAGTGGATGCACTCCGTCGGACAGACCCTGGAGCAGGCGGTGTAGGCGCCCCCTCGATGCATGCAGAATGTGCACTTGTCGATGAACCCGCCGGGGTGCACGAAGCGGGCCCCATAGGGACAGGCGGAGATGCAGTTCTTGCATCCGGTGCACTTCGTCCGATCGATCTGCACCGTTGCGCCCGGACCACGGTACGAGGCCCCCGTTGGGCAGTTGTCGATGCAGGGAGCGAAGGCGCAGTGGTTGCACCTTTCCGAGCGGTTCTCGGTCGCGAGCATCGGAAAGCTCCCTCTCGTCTCGCTCACCACCCAATCCCTGAAACCCCCTGGCGGGACATCGTTCTCCGTCTTGCACGCGATCACGCAGGCACTGCAAGCGACGCAGCGGCGGGTGTCGAGGATCATGACGTAGCGCGGCTTCATGTTTCTCTCCTCTAGACCTGCCGGAATGTGACGAAATTGCCGTTGATTCCCGTTCCGCCCATGATCGGATCGATCTTGACCCGCGTCATCAGCGCCGAGTCGTTCGCTCCCCGGCCGCGTGTGAACGTGAGTCCTTTCGCCGTATGGCCGAATCCGTGGGCCATGTAGACGCAGTCGTTGCGGATCCTCTCGGTGACCTTGACCTTGACCGGACCCGCCTCGGCGCCATCCTGGTTGACGAGCACGATCCGGCTCCCGTTCTCGATCCCGTATTCGCGCGCGACGCGCGAGGCGATCCAGACTTCGTTCTCATCGCAGACTTCCGAGAGCAGCCGATTGTTCGTCGTGCGGCCGAAGGTGTGGGTCGGAACGCGTCCGACGAGTAGCCGGAAGTAGCCGGCGGGCGGCTCATCGTGGGGCGTGTAGACCGGCAACGGATCGAATCCGGCTTCCGCGAGCTGGTTCGAGTACAGCTCGATCTTTCCCGAGGGGGTCGAGAACTCTGGGGCGACCCCTTCCTCGTAGGTACAGGGGACGAGATCCCCGCGGATCACCCCGGTTCGCTGGAGGATCTCGCAATCGAGACCCGCCGCCGCGACGCGCGCCTTCGCGTACTCCATCGAGTCCTTCCAGGGGAAGTAGCCGTCGAGGCCGATCCGCGTCGCGATCTCTCGCGCGATCCACCAGCCCGGCTTCGAGTCGTACATCGGCGGGACCACCTCCTGCCGGACCGCGATGTACGGCTCCTTGTAGGCCGGCGCGTCGATCTCGTCGCAGCGCTCGAGACAGGTCGCCTCTGGAAGCACGACGTCAGCCCAGCCGCAGATCTCGGCGGGGAGGATGTCGACTGCGACGACGAAATCGAGCGCCTGAAGTGCCCGCGCCGTGTTGGCGGGATCAGGGAGGGTGAGGGGAAGGTTCGTTCCGTACACCATCCAGCCCTTGACGTCGTAGATTGCCGATCCGGGCACCGTTGCCGAACAGAGACCGGAGGCCAGCGTGGCTCCGGCAAGCGGGTATCCGCCGTCCTTCGGCTTGTCGGCCGACTGGGCGCCGTTCTCCTCGTAGGGGACGTACGGGAACTTGGGCAGCTTCATGGCTGTCGGGCTCAAGTACCCGCCGGCCCTGCCCCAGGAACCCAAGAGCGCGGCGAGAATGGCCATCGCACGCGTCCTCTGCGTATCGTCACCGTACCAAACGACTCGCCGGCCAGGATGGACGACTACCGCCGGCTTCGCGGCCCCCATCGCCCGCGCCGTGGCGCGGATCACGTCGGGACGAATCCCCGTGCGGGGATAGGCCCACTCGGGGCTCTTGTCCGCGACGTGGGCCTTCAGCTCCTCGAACCCGAAGGCGTAGCTCTCAACGTAGGCGCGATCGTAGAGGCCTTCCTCGATGAGAACGTGCATCCAGGCGAGGAGGAGCGCGATGTCGGTGCCGGGCTTGATCGGAAGCCAATGCCGCGCCTTCCCTGCGGCTGTGCTGAATCGCGGATCGACGACGATGATGGTCGCCCCGCGCCCGATCGCGCGGGCGAAGTCCTGCACCTGGGTGTTGTGCATGTTCTCGCCGAGGTGAGAACCGATCAGCACAATGCAATCGGCGCGCTCCATATCGATCCGTTCCGGCGACCCCACCCCCTCGCCAAAGGTCATCTGGAAACCGACCTCGCGCGGCCCGCGGCATTGCGCGTACGACGGGGCGGCGATGTTGGGGGAGCCGTATGCGTGGATGAGGTGGGAAAACCACGATGAGCCGTATCCGTGCTGGAAGAGGGCGAACGCTTCCGGTCCATGCTCATTCTTGATCCTGAGCATTGCGTCGGCCACCCGATCGAGCGCATCGTCCCATCCGACGGGTTGAAAGACGTCCTCTCCCCGTTTGCTGACGCGGACGAGGGGCGTCCTCAAGCGATCCGGATCGTAGAGAAGACCGGTCCCGCCCGCACCGCGTGGGCAGAGCCGCCCCCGGCTCAGCGGGTGCTCGGGGTTGCCGGTCAGCTTGGTGATCCGGCCCGCCTTGACGTGCGCGAGAACGCCGCACTTCCAGAAACAGAGCTCGCAGAAGGTCGGAACGACCCGCTCGCCGTCGGTTTTCGGGTCGGTCAGCCTGGGTCGATCGAGCCCGTACCAGTTGCTCCCGAGCCCCCCGCCCAGGATGGCCCCTCCAGCGGAGGCCGATCCGATCTGGATAAACCGGCGGCGGCTGATTCCCATTGTGTCGCACCTCCCGTTCGATCCCTGGGTCCCCGCCGGCGGGGGAGAGCTCGCATCCTTACCTCCCCGACCGAAGAAACACTGCTTCTCGTGCAACGTTTCACGATAACTTTTATGTTATCGTATAAACACGTTAATGCGGTGTCAAGCAGCTCTCTCCCGGCCCGGAGCGGCCCGGGGAGTGCCCGGGGCGCCTCGCGACCCTTGTCCGGGGTCATGTTGCGCGGGGTCCCTAAGCTGCCATAGACTCCACTCCTTCGCGCGCAAAGGAGGTGCATCCGGTGAGTCCCGCCGATCGTCTTCCACCCCCAGTCCTTTCGGATGACGGGTGGTGTTTTGTCTGCGGTCAAGAGAACCCCCTTGGACTTCGACTTGCCTGGACGCTCCGGGCGGACGGCAGAGCCGCGGCGCGCTTTCGGGCCGGACGCCACCACCAGGGTTGGATCGGGGTCGTACACGGGGGAATCCTTGCGGCGGTTCTCGACGAGGCGATGGCGCAGCGACTCCAACTCGGGGGGCTGCGTACGGTCACAGCGAAGCTCGAAATCCGCTACCGCCGCCCAACGCCCATCGATACTCCGCTGGTCGCCGAGGGCTGGGTCGAATCGGAGAGCGCCCACGGGATGCGGTTGCGCGCGACGGTTTGTGATGAGGGGGGCACGTGTTTCGCGGAGGCCTTGGGGACGTGCGTGCGGATCGAATCCGAGGCGCGGCCGCCTGTGGACGAGGCAGCGGCCTCGTGAGCCGGAGGCCGGCCTCCGCTCTCGGCCAAGGTGTCGTGGATCCGACGCACGCTTCGTCCGGGGCTGTTCGACTTTCGACGCCGCTGAGGATCGTGTGTTGTCGATTCTGAACATGAGGGGCGCCCCCCGCATCGGGGCGCGCCTTGATCACCGGATGGGAGGAGATGGATGGCTTACGAGAACCTGATCTACGAACAGGACGGACCAATCGCGCGGATCACCGTGAACCGTCCCGATGTCCTCAACGCTCTGAACCGGGCAACGCTGGATGAACTGGGGCAAGCGGTGGAACGCGCGGGCGATGATGCATCGGTTCGCGCCGTCATTCTCACGGGAGCCGGCCCGAAGGCGTTCATCGCGGGCGCCGACATCGGCGAGCTGTCGACCCTTGGCGCGTTCGAGGCGCGCAAGTTCGCGCGGAGGGGGCAGCACGTTCTCCATCGGCTTCAGTGGCTCGGCAAGCCGGTCATCGCCGCCGTGAACGGGTTCGCCCTCGGTGGGGGCTGCGAGGTCGCGCTCGCCTGCCACCTCCGGATCGGCAGCACGAAGGCCCGTCTTGGCCAGCCTGAGGTCAACCTGGGAGTGATCCCCGGCTGGGGGGGGACGCAGAGGCTCCCGCGTCTCGTAGGCATGGGACGGGCGCTGGAAATCCTTCTGAGCGGAGAGCCGATCGGCGCGGAGGAGGCCTTGCGGATTGGGCTTCTCAACCGGGTGGTCGAGCCGGAGCAGCTCCTGCCGGCATGCGAGGCCCTCGCCGCAACGATCGCCTCCCGGGGTCCGCTGGCCATCCGGCTCACGATGGATGCCGCGCAGCGCGGCGCCGACGTGAGTATGACGAACGGTTGCCTCATCGAGGCGGATTCCTTCGGGCTCGCCGCGGCATCATCGGATTGGCGCGAGGGGACCTCGGCCTTTCTGGAGAAGAGAAAGCCGGCCTTCAGCGGGGAGTAGCGGACGGCCGCCCGTTCTGTTCAGACGTGGAATCTCCCCTAAGGGTTTCGCATCCCGATCCCGTCTCGCGGTATGATGGCCTCAGGTCAGGCGCACGAGGTACGCGAGAGTGGCGGAATTGGTAGACGCACCGGACTTAGGATCCGGTGAGGATTCCTCGTGGGGGTTCGAATCCCCCCTCTCGCAAGCGGTCTTGGACGGCCGCGATCGGCCGGTCCGCATTCGTAGGAGGAAGATTGGAGTTCCAGATTCAGGAGGTCGGCGATTGGAGCCGGCGGCTGACGGTCAGCATCCCGGCGGAAAAAGTGGAGCAGGAGTGGGAGAACGTCGTGGCCGCCTACAGACGGCGCGCGGCGCTGCCGGGCTTCCGGAAGGGGAAGGTGCCGACGGAGATGATCCGGCGGCAGTATCAGGGGGACATCGAATCCGATCTGAAGGAGCGGTTGATCCCGGATGCGATTGAGGAGGCCTTGCGGGAGAAGGAGATCGCACCTGCGATCCCGGTTCGGATCCGAGATGTTCGCGTGTCCCTGGGGCAGCCCCTCACGTTCGTCGCCGAGGTGGTCCTCCGCCCTCGCTTTGAGGTCATGGGGTGTCGGGGGCTTCAGATCGAGCAGGAGATCACCGAGGTCGACGAGCCGATGCTCGCAGAGGCTCTGGAGATCATGCGGCGTAACCGGGCCAACTTGAATCCAGTTCAGCGCCCCTCGACCGAGGGGGACGTCGTGAAGGCAACAATCGAGCCAGTGGACGTGAATGGAAACCGAATGCGCGGGGCGAAGAGGGAGGAGATACGTCTCGAGGTCAGCTCGCCGACCCTCTTGCCCGAGTTCCGGTCGGCCGCTCTCGGAATCTCTTCGGGAGAGGAGCGCAGGGTGGAGGTCGAGTACCCCGCGGAGTTCCGGGACAAGGACCTTGCCGGCAAAATCCGGCGTTTTAGGCTGCAAGCTCAGGAAATCCTTGAAAAGAAGCTGCCCGAACTGGACGACAATTTCGCTAGGGGGATCGACCCGAACCTCGATCTGGAGGGGCTGAAGGGGAAACTGCGCGTTCGCCTCGAGTCGGAGGAGCTGATGCAGAGCATGGAGCGGCTGGAGACAGGCTTGATCGACCGGCTCCTCGCCCAAAACCCCTTCACGGTGCCCGAGCCGATGGTCGACTACAGTCTGCGGCGGATCATGGAGAAGGCGCGGGAGGACGGGGAGGAGTTGGAGGAGAGCGAGTTCCTCGAGCGATATCGCCCGATCGTCGAGCGGATGCACAGCCGGGACCTGCTCTTCGAGAACCTGATCCGGCAGGAGCATCTGGACCTGACCGATGAGGAGGTCGACGCGCAGCTCGACTCGATGGCTCAGGACGCCGGCGTTGACGTCTCGGTGATCAATAAGAAAATGGACGAGGAAGGGGAGTTGACGCGGATGCGGGAGTCCATGCAGGAGCGCAAGGCCCTCGACTTCATCACCGCCGCTGCCCAAGTCACGCGGATACGGAAGCCGCGGCTCCGCCCCGAGGGATCGGGCGCGGGCCGGATCATCGTCCCGTAGGGGACTCGCGAACGGAGAAGGGAAATCTCATGGCACTTGTTCCGATTGTGGTGGAGCAGTCGAGCCGCGGCGAGCGTGCGTACGACATCTTCTCGAGGCTCTTGCGGGATCGAATCATCTTCGTGGGGACGGTGATCGACGACATCGTGGCCAACCTCGTCATCGCGCAGCTCCTGTTCCTCGAGGCGGAGGATCGCGACCGGGACATCCACCTCTACATCCACTCGCCGGGCGGAATCGTCTCCGCCGGGCTCGCGATCTACGACACGATGCAGTTCATCCGCCCCGACGTGGCGACGATCTGTATGGGACAGGCCTCGAGCATGGGGGCACTCCTCCTGGCCGCGGGGGCGAAGGGCAAGCGTTCGGCGCTGCCGCACTCCAGGATCATGCTCCATCAGCCGATGGGGGGGAGTCGGGGCCAGGCGGTCGAGATGCAGATCTACACGAAGGAGATCTTGAAGCTGCGGGAGAAACTGAACGAAATCCTCGCCCTCCACACGGGGCAGCCGCTCGAGAAGATCCGGCACGACACGGACCGGAACTTCTTCATGTCGGCCGAGGAGGCAAAGGAATACGGGATCGTCGACGCGGTCATCGTCAAGAAGAAGTAGACAGGATGATTTCCGCGGCTGAATTGAGCACGGCAAGAATGGCAGTGCTGGGAGGCTGGCAACAGGCGATCCGACCTGGGGGATCGCACACCGGGCTCGCTCGTCGGACCCGGAGCAGGAGTCACCGATGAAAAGACGCATGAGCTCCCCGCATCCGATCCGCTGCTCCTTTTGCGGAAGGGGACAGGAGGAGGTCGCCCGGCTCGTGAGCGGCCCTTCCGTCTACATCTGCAGCGAGTGCGTCCGGCTCTGCAACGACATCCTGGAGGGAGAGAGCGAGCACAGCGTCCCGGTCACCCGCGAGAGCCTGCCCAAGCCTTCCGAGATCAAGCGAGTCCTCGACGAGTATGTGATCGGGCAGGAGCGGGCCAAGAAGATCCTCTCGGTCGCCGTCTACAACCACTACAAGCGGATCAGCCAGCCCGCGACGCTCGACGACGTCGAGCTCGAGAAGGGGAACATCCTTCTGATCGGCCCGACGGGAACCGGCAAGACCCTCCTCGCCCGGACGTTGTCGCGGTTCCTGAAGGTCCCCTTCGCGATGATCGACGCCACCTGCCTGACCGAAGCGGGATACGTGGGGGAGGACGTCGAGAACATCCTGGTTCGCCTGCTTCAAGCCGCCGACTTCAACCTGGTCGCAGCCGAGCATGGGATCGTGTACGTCGACGAGATCGACAAGATCGGCCGCAAGAGCGAGAACCCTTCGATCACCCGGGACGTCTCCGGAGAGGGGGTTCAGCAAGCCCTGCTGAAGATCCTCAAGGGAACCGTG
>CAZNRY010000061.1:0-20026 GCA_964575675.1 uncultured bacterium | reverse complement strand
CTCGCTGCGCTCGCTCACCGGGAGTGGACCTTTGGTGTCGGGGGGGGGCAACTCGGCTGGAGGATTTTTACCCTGCTTCCGACTGGGAAGCTGGAGGTCCCCCAGTTCCTGGACGTGTAGCGTGTTATTCGATCAGGGTGGGACCGGGGAAAAGGAGAAAACCGTGCGTTCGAGAGACATGAGACCAGCAGTAGCGTGGGCCTTGCTTCTCCTGATTCTGCTGTTCACGAGTGCCGGGGAGATCGTGGCAGATTCCGGGAATGATGGCTCACAGGCAACACGGACCATCTCGAATGGTGTGGCGCCGGACACGCTTTTCGGAGGACCGGGGGGCGCGAACGATGGGGACCCCGATGATTTCGATTGCGTTACTCCGATCGTGGTCTGGATTCACGCGTTGTTAATGGCGTTCGCACACTAAGGGACGGCGCCGCATGGATGTCTTTGACGGGAGAGAGGCCTCCACCTCTCCGATGCGCTCACTGAACGGACGGAGAACGGACAACGGTCCCTCCGTGCCGGCCGGGTTCGCGCAGTCTCTCGCCATGGGCGACATGCAGATGGCCGCCGATGATTTCCAATCCGCGCTCGACTCCTATGAGCGCGCGCTCATCCTCCTGGGCACAGACCCCGACTGGCGGCGCGAACGGGCCGAGGCCCGGTTGCGAATCGTCGAGTGCCACCGCAAGCGCGGGGAGTTTCAGGAAGCGCTCGCGGAGCTCGCCCGCATCCGCCAGGGGATCGATCCGACGATCGACGTCGATCTCGACGCCAAGATCGCCGGACGGACCGGAATGGTTCAGACGAGCCTCGGCCACTACCTGGTCGCCCAGACCAACTGCACGAGGGCCTATGAGGCTCTGCGAAGCGGAAACGACAACGAGGAGATCGGGCTGCTTGAGTTGACCCTCGGCCAGATCAGCGCGCGTCTCGGGCAGAACGATCGGGCGCGTGAGTTCTTCGAGAGCGCGCTGTTCACCTTCCGGAGGATCGATCACCGCGAAGGGCTGGCACGCGCCTTGAACAACCTTGGTCTCCTCCTGAAATCGGGACCTCGGTGGAAGGAGGCTCTCGACTACCTCGGCCGCGCCCTTGCGATCAGCGAGGAGGCGGGCAACGCGCCGCGCATCGCATCACACTGCCTGAACCTCGGCGTGCTTCACACCAAGCTCTGCGCATGGGATCGCGCGCTGCAGAGTCTCTCGCGAGCCTTGGCGACGTTTCGCGAGACGAAGAACCACGCCGGTATCACGAAGACCTATCTCGCCCTCGGCAACTTGAAGATTAGGCTCGGACAGACGACCCTCGCCGCCTCGCACTATGAGGAGGCGCTTGATCAGGCGCGGCGCCACGGCTACCTACGGGAGGAAGTTCTCGCGCTGGAATTCCTGGGCGAAATGGCCCTGCGCGAGGAGAGGACGGCCGAGGCGAAGCAGATGCTGACCGAGGCGCTTCGCAAGGCGGAGCAGATCGCCCCGGAAGGCGACCTGGTCTGCGAGGTGAAGCACCGTCTCGCCCTCGAGGCGATGGCGCGCGGCGACCTTGTGACGGCCACCCGGCGCGCGTCAGAGGCGGCATGGATCGCGGGTCGGATCGGCGACCACTGCGAGCTCGGGAGCAATCTTTGTCTCCTCGGCGATGCCGCCTGGGAATCGGGCCGGTCAGAGGTAGCGATTCGGCTTCTCAAGCGGTCGGCGCTGGAGCTCTCGTCGACGCCCGACATCCTGAGGGAGACGGTCAGCCGGATCCACCTGGCATCGGTCCTCGTCGGGGATGCGGCGCTGCCGGGGCATGATGGTTCCTCCTCGGCGAGCCAGGCGATCGAGTTGCTCGATCCCCTCTGGGAGAGGATTCCGCGTCTCGATCTGATCTCGCTCGCGCCCAGCTTCATTGAGACGCACGCGCGCGCCCTCGCGGCGAACGGAAACTTGGAGGGGGCGCTCCGAGGGCTCGATCGCGGGATCGCCTACCTCGAGTCTCAAGGCCGCGCCGATGCCCTCGCCCGCCGGAACGCCCTCAAGGTCGAGTTGGCGGAGAACCAGGCGGAGCTCGTCCTCTCGACGAGTGAAGAGTTCCAGATCCTGCAGGAGTTCACCCCGATCGAGAGCGGCCCAAACGGCGTGGGCGGGGCGCAGCGGCTGCTGCAACAGATGACCGCACGCCTGCGCGTCGACCGGGCGCTGGTTGCGGTCGGCGGGAGCTTCGAGCGGCTGCGAGTCGAGGGATCGATCGGCTGTGAGCGCCCAACGGGAATGCTCCGCGCGCTGGAACCCGTCCTGCACGCGTTTGCGGGTGGCCGGCTCGTCTGGCTTTCCGGCAACTCGTCGACCGATCTTTCTCACGATCTGGTCGGCGATCCTTGGCGACAGGAGGGACCCCTGGTCGTCCTCCGCCTGCGTCCGACCGAGAACCTTTGGGGCGTTCTGGTCGCCGAGCGGCGCGGAAGCAAGGAGGCCTTCGGGACGCGGGATCTCCGCATCCTCTCGCTCTTCGGAAGCTTGATTTGCGTCGCTATCGAAGAGCATCGCGCGACGGTCGAGTCGGCAGACGCGGATACGGCCCTCGCCGCGCCGGAGCCGTTCTGCGAGTTTGTGACCGTCGATCCGGTGACGAAGGAGACGATCGCACTCCTGAACCGTGTCGCCGACAGCGATGCGAACATCCTCCTCACGGGGGAGACGGGGACCGGAAAGGGCCTGATCGCCGAGTGTATCCACCGGGCGAGCCGCCGCGGCGCCCGGCCGCTCGTTCAGATCAATTGCGCGGCACTGCCCGAGCAACTCCTCGAGAGCGAGCTGTTCGGCCACGTTCAGGGAGCCTTCACGGGAGCGGTCCGCAACAAGAAGGGCCTTATCGAGGAGGCCGAGGGGGGGACCCTCTTCCTCGACGAGGTTGATCGCTGCCATCGCAATGTCCAGGCGAAGCTGCTTCACCTGCTAGACCGGCGCGAATTCCGTCCCGTGGGAGGCGTGAAGCCTCGCACGGCGGACGTCCGGTTCCTCTGCGCCACGAACACCGACCTGGCGGCGGCGATCCGCGCCGGGGACTTCCTCGAGGACCTCTACTACCGCCTGAACGACTTCCAGTTCGCGATACCCCCGCTGCGCGAGAGGAGGGAGGACATCCCGCTGCTCGTGCGGCGCTTCCTCGCGCGTTTTACGCAAGAGATGGACAGGAAGCCGGCCGGCATCGCGCGCGAGGCGCTGCGCGTCCTCATGGACCATGAATGGCGCGGCAACGTGCGCGAGCTGGAGAAGTGCGTCCGACGATTGGTCGTCCTCTGCGAGGACGGGGGATGGATCGGCGTGGAGCTGTTGCCGCGTGAAATGCGCGAGATCGATGGGATCGACCGAACGTCCGCCACCCTGAAGGATGCCGTCGCGCGGCTCGAGTCTGACCTGATCCGCCGGACGCTGGAGCAGACCAGCGGAAACAAGTCGGAGACGAGCCGGCGCCTCCACCTCAGCTATCCTGCCCTCCTCGATAAGATCAAGCGGTACCATCTGGCGGAGTCTGGAATTCGAAAGACTTTGAATAGGACCCCTTAGATTTCCTTCCAATTGCATCTCCAAGCAATCAAGCAAGTTAGGACGACTCAATCGCCGCGCTCTAAGAACTCTTTATAACAATGGCGTCGGGACGGCCGAGAGTGAACTCGGCGAGCGCGATGCTGGTACGTCTGGAGCCATGCCCTGCATGCACTTGGGCCGCTGAGTGATTCCGCACAACTCTTGGCACCAATGCTGCTAATTCGAGCAGGCGGAGGGGGGACCTCCAGCTCGGGGCCGGGTCGGTACGTCCAAATAGCCCAGGGTCAAAATGGTCAGCCTCCTGGATGAGCATGGTGACGGTTTACTGACCCGGTTCCCCAGAGCGCTTTAGACTTGAGGGCTTCTTTTCCTGTTTGGTTTGCCCAACGCGATCGGCTTGGTTGCCTCCCGACTCCGAGGGATCGACCGCCAGGGTCGTCCCGAATCCCCCCAAATCCGAGCCCGGATGCGGGAGGCAGCCTGGTCGATCGGGTTCCTCGTTTTCCCTCGCCGGTCCGCCGGTCGATCACGGGATTTTGTTCTCACTCGCCGGGCCCGGCGGGACCCTCGTTTTCGCCTCCCAACGCTCGAACCGATTTGGCTAGCAGGGGTTCTTCCGGTAGCCGATCCTGAGTTCCGGGTCGGTCAGGGAATCTCAATCGGCCGGCCCCGCGAGGGCTGCGCCCCCTGGGCGTCGCAAGGAGGCAACATGAGCAGGCCACGGACCTTCTCTCCGCTTTCGATCGCTCGACCATTGAACGTACCTTCGCAGGTGATGCTGCTGGTCTTTGGGGCGGCACTGCTGGGTCTTGTCCTGCTTGGGGCCGCCGGGTGCGACGACGAAAACGGCCGGCCGATCGATCGGGAGGCGCCAGCCGTCCCTCGCGGGGTGACCAGCATAACGGGCGATCGGGAGGTCACGATTCTCTGGTACCCGAACACGGAGTGGGACCTCTCCGGCTATCGGATTTACCGGAATCTCGAACCGAGCGGAATCTTCCAGAGGATCGGCTTCGTCGATGCCACGGGGAGCGCTTACTGGGTCAGCTTTGTGGATCGCAACGTCCTGAACGGAACGACCTACTACTACGCGGTCGGCGCGGTCGACCTCGAGGGCAACGAAAGCGATCTCTCGCCCGAGGACGTCCGCGATACCCCGCGGCCGGAGGGACGGGGATTGAGGTTGAGCAGCTACCAGGCGAACCCGCTCGATTGCGCCTACGATTTCTCGCGCTACACGGTCACCGACTACGATGATCCGGCGGCGGACATGGCGTTCGTCCACTCGCCCGATTCGGGCGACTTCATGATCGGCCTGAACGATCCCAGCGATCCGCAGCATCCGGACTACTACACCGAACTGCAGGATGCGGGCTACCTGGACATGGACGATGTGACCTGGGCGCCCGTCGAGGGGTGGTCCCCGACGGCCGAGGTCGAACTGATCCCGGGGCACGTCTACATTGTCTGGACCCGCGACGACCACTATGCGAAGTTCCGCGTCGTTTCGATCGGTCCGAGCCAGCTCATGCTCGACTGGGCCTATCAGATCGACCGTGGGAATCAGGAGCTGAAGCAGGGGACGCCGGCGCGGCCGGCCCATGCGGCGGCGCCGGTGAGGGTTTGCAGGGCCCCGGAGCGACGGCGGGGATCCGACGACTCGCTGCAGATCCGCAGCCGGCCGCCCGCAGCGCGTTGACCGGGCGGCGGGCGATTGCGTATCCTGCGATCCTGAAAGGAGACCCATGAGAAAGAACCTGATTCCCGTTCTCCTGGGAGCGATCCTCCTTCTCCCGAACGCCGGCCTGGCGGCCGACCCGGTCGGAATGTCGTACTTGAAGATCGGCGCCGGAGCAGAGGCCACCGGGATGGGGGAGGCAGTCGTCTCCAACACCGACGGCCCGACCGCGACCTACTGGAATCCCGGTGCGGTGCCGTTGCTCCAGGGATTTCAGGCGGCCTTCGTTCACAATGAGTCGTTCTTCGACGTCAGGCAGGAGTTCGCGGGCATCACACGCGCGATCGGACGATTCGGCGTGGGCATCTCCTTCCACGGCGTCTGGGTCGACAACCTCAAGGCCTATGGAGACGAGCCGGCCGACTATCTCGGGACCTTCGGCTACTACGGCTACGCCGCGGGCGTCTCGGGGGGCTACCGCGTGACCGACGTCTGGGGAGTGGGCGCAGGGGTTCAACTCCTCCGCGAGGCCATTGACGTCTACGATGCATCGGGCACGGCCTTCGACCTCGGCATCCAAGGGCGCGGCGTTCTTCCCCGACTGGACTGCGGCCTGTCGATCCTCCACCTTGGTTCGTCGATGAAGTACATCGAGCGGTCCTTCCTGCTGCCGATGACGGTCCAGGGCGGGGTGACCTACCATCTGCCGATCCCGCAGGCCTCCTCGGAGGCGCTGATCGCCGTCGAGGCGCGGAAGATCCGCGGCGAGGACGCGAGTCTGCGTTTGGGAATCGAGTACCGTCTGCAGAATGCGATGAGCCTGCGGGCCGGGTACCGGAGCGCTCTCGATACCGAGGACGTGAGCTTCGGGCTCGGGTACAGGCGGGGCCGGATCCAGGCGGACTATTCGTATGTCCCCTTCGGCGAGGATCTCGGGGCCCAACATCGATTCGGGATCGTGTATCGGCGCTGATCGGACCTCGCGGTCGATCGGAGGAGCCCCTGTCCGGAGAAGACGGGGGTTCTTGCTTTCAGGCGGGTTGTTCCTCCGCGGCGATCGTCTCCGGATCGCGACCCGCGCGGAAGCGCAGCAGCCGGAACCGTCCCCCTTCCAGCACCGCGTAGGTCATGCTCTCGATCCAATCGCCGATGATCACGAACTCTCCCTCCGGCATCCGGATGTGGGTCGGTTCGTGGACGTGGCCGATCACGACCGCGTTGTGACCCTCCGCGAGGCGGGGGCGCGCGATGTCGCGGACGAGCTTGGGAACGAGGACCTCGCGCGGCTCGGTGTGCCGCCGGCTCGCTGCCGAAACGCGGTAGGCGAAGGGGATTCCGATATCGGGATGGAGCGATCGATAGAGGGCGATGCAGGTCTGGTTCCGCAGGACCTTCTTGATGAAGCGGTAGCCCATGTCGCCCTTCCAGAGCCCGTCGCCGTGGGCGACGAAGACCTTCCGGTCCTGGATCGCGAAGGAGCGCGGGGTCTGGGCGACCGAGAGGCCGATCTCGTGCTCGAGATAGCTTCCGGCCCAGAAATCGTGGTTGCCGCCGAAGTAGAGGCAGGGGACTCCCGTACGCACGATCTCGTGGAGCGCCCTGCAAACGCGGAAGTGCCCCTTCGGGATCGCGTGGCGGTATTCGAACCAGAAGTCGAAGAGGTCTCCGACCACGAGGAGGCCGCCGATCCGTCCCGGGAGGGTCTCGAGAAACCCGGCGAGCCAGGCGGCCCTCTCGGAGGGACCGGCCGGGGCGCCGAGATGGGCGTCGCTCACGAAGACCACGGGGCCCGGCCTCTCTGCGAATCGTTCGAACATGAGGGGAGTCTAGCGGAGGACGCGGCCGCGGCGCGACTGCGCGGTTTACGGCGGTGGCGGGTCTCCATGATCGCCCGCCGACCGCCGGAAGCTGCAATCCGGGAGCTGTGATAAACTGCGGGCGACCCCGGACAGGAGGATTCCCACTGAGCGGATCATTCGATCGCCGAAGCTCATCCCATCGCGGGCCAGACGCCGGGTCCCTCGTCGACAGCCTCCGGGGCGCCCTCTGGACGGTCCTAGTCCTCGGGATCGGTGCGATCGTCGGGGTGGCGTTGATCTCGTGGCTCGGTCCGAGCAAAGAGGCGCCGCGCGCGCCATCCATGGGCGCTGCGGATCGCCCCGTCTTCTCGCCGATCGTCGCGAAGGTTCTACCCGGCGTCGTTTCGATCGATGTTGAGAAGCGTTTTCGTCACGGCGACTTCGGAATGGGCGACGGCGACCCCGACTTCCTCGATCGGGAGTTCGAGATCCCGTCCTCGGGGAGCGGGTTCGTGATCGACCAGCAGGGGCACATCGTCACGAACGATCACGTCGTGCGCGACGGGATACGGATCGATGTACACCTCTCGAGCGGCAAGACGCTGCCGGCGCGGCTCGTCGGACGGGATCCGATGAGCGACATCGCCGTCGTCCAGGTCGATGCGGAGACGCCCCTGCCGACGGTGCCGCTCGGAGACTCGGATGGGCTTCAGATCGGCGACTGGGTGATGGCGATCGGAAACCCGCTCGGCATGCTGGAGGGCAGCGTAACGGCCGGGATCGTGAGCGGCAAAGGACGCGCCGACCTCGCGATCAACGGAGGGAGTCCTACGTATCAGGACTTCATCCAGACTGACGCCTCGATCAATCCCGGAAACAGCGGCGGCCCCCTAGTCAACGAACGGGGCGAGGCCGTCGGGGTGAACACGGCCTACAACGCGCCGGGCAACGGGATCGGCTTCGCGATCGCGATCAACATGGTCCGCTCGGTCGTGGAGCAACTGATCGAAACCGGCCGCGTCCCGCGCGCCTTCCTCGGCGTGAATCTCGCCACCCTCGACCGCGATCTCGCCGAGGGATGGGGCTTGGCCGATGTCCAGGGTGTGATCGTTACCGAAGTCCAACCCGGCACGCCGGCCGATCAAGCCGGTCTTCGCGAGGGGGACGTGATCGTCAAGTTCGACGGCATACCCGTGACGCAAGTCTCACCGTTCCGGCTGCTGGTTGCCCGAAGCGAGATCGGCCGGAAGGTCAAGATGCGGTTTCTCCGCGAGGGACGGACGCAAGAGCGCGAGGTCGAGCTGTCCGAACGGACCGATCCGGCGCCCCGGATGCCCGGGCCGCTCGAACGCCCGCCGCTCGAGAACCTCGGCTTGGTCTTTTCCCCGGGGACCGGTGGCGAGGGGGAGGGTGTGCGGATCGACTCGGTCCTGGTCGACGGCCCGGCCTTCCGCTCGGGAATCCGAGACGGAGATGTCGTCCTCGAGGCAGGATGGGATGAGGTGCGAAAACCGGCCGAGCTCCGCCGGGCGATCCGCAGGATCATCGAAGAACGGGGGATCATCGTCCTGAAGATCGCGAGGGGCGCGGACCGCGCGTTCATCGCGGTGAGGGAGAGGTAGGATCGCTAACGCATCTCCCGATCGCCGAGCGCTATCTTCGATGTCCCACGACGGATTCGCCCGTTTCCTTCCATTTTGATGCTAAGAGGCTCATCTGTTGGGACGGTTCTGCCGATCGATCCCGTGGTGGCGGGACGCGGGCCGCCCTGTCGCCGCACTCCCAAGGCGTGCCGGCGCGTTGAGATAGTGGGCCTAACGTATTGTAAATAGATAAGTTAGATTGAAGATCAAAGATGGCTTGACGAGGCCCTCCGATCCCGCCTACGGTCCAACTGGGTTTTGCCTGAAGATCAAATCATCCCGCCGAGCACAATCACTACTGTAGTCGTTGGGCGCATTTGCGTCCGGCGGCTGGGGGTAGCTCAATGGGGGGGCGTTTCCTACACGTTGTCCTGATGCCCGAAGACGGGGGGGCGGTGCGGAACTTCCGCATCACCGCCGTCGCTCTTCGAGCGGTAATCCTCGGTCTGATCGCACTCGTACTTGCACTCGGCACGTCGCTGACCTTCCATCTGCGAACCTTCCGCGAGGCCGAAACGCTTCGGAAGCTGCAGACGGAGAACCTTGCGCTGCGGGACCGTCTCGACGAGATGGGCAAGATCACGCAGGATCTGGAACAAGGGATGGAGTGGACCGGCCAGCGGGAGCGCGAGGCAAGGCTCCTCGCCGGTCTGGATCCCGTGGATGACGACACGCGCCGGCTCGGGATCGGCGGGCCGTACCTCCAAGTCGAACGTGCGAAGGGGATCTCCTCCTCGGAGCTTCGCGAACAACTTCGCCAGCAGGAGCTCCGCCTGGATGCACTCCAGCGGAAGCTCAGCTTCCAGAAGGAGAGCTTCACCGAGGTCCTTCAGACGATGGAGGCGGGCCGCGAGAAACTCGGCAGGACGCCGACGATCTGCCCCGTGCGAAGCGGCTACACGCTCTCGAGCGGTTTCGGACACAGGACCGATCCGTTCACGGGGCGGATGGGGATGCACAACGGGCTCGATATGCGGGCGGCCCCCGGGACGGCGGTCGTCACGACGGCCAACGGGGCCGTCCGTTTCGTGGGCCACAACGGCGACTATGGCCTTACGATCCGGATCGATCATGGTGATGGGATCTCGACGGTCTATTGCCACCTCGCCTCGTCCTCGGTTCGAGAGGGAGAGAAGGTCTCCCGCGGCGACCGGATCGGCGCGGTGGGCATCTCGGGCCGCTCGACCGGGCCCCACCTCCATTACGAGGTTCTGTCGCGCGAGCAGCCTGTCGATCCGAGAAAGTTCATCCTCACCCTGGCTGAAATCGTCGATTAAGGCAAAGAGCGGAGAAGTCGACGCACGGGCCCCGGCCGCTCGATCGGCCGGGGCCCCGTCTGTTGCGCGCCGCGCCTGACGACGCATCGGACGGGGGGCCGGAGGCGAGACGATCCCGGCCGCGAGATCGAGTCCGGGACTGGCGCCGCGCGTCCTCCGCCCGTATCCTGGCGAAGGGTTCGTAACCCAACATACCATGATCCAACGAAGCATCCGCCCGAGCGACCCATCGATCCGTGCCGGGATCCTCCTGATCTTGGCATCTCTTGTCCTGCCCGCCGCGTTGATCGGCTCCATGCCGGAACGATGCATGGCCGCCCCGAAAGGAAAGGTGGTCGGGATTCGCACGGGCCCGCACGGCGATTCCCTCCGCGTCGTGCTCGATCTGGAAGGACCCTCCGAGTGCGTGATCCGCGCGGTAGAAGGAAGCGATAACTGGGAGATCGTCGTGAAGGGGGTCTGCCCGTCCAATCCCCCGCCGCAGATGACGCCGGGAGGATGTCTGATCTCGGTCGAATCGACGTGCGAGGGGGCCGATCTGCGGGTCCTCTTCCGCGCTGCGCGTCAGCTCGAGCAATCCGCCTTCCGGATGCCGGCCCGGGAAGGGAAGCCCGCGCGCTTTGTGGTCGATCTTTGGCCGGCAAGACGAGGGGGGAGAGCCGCCGTACAGGGCGCGCCCGCTTCTTCTCCGGGGACGATCGAGCCGAACCGCGGAGAGGCTCCGTCTCAAGCGAAGGGAGGCTCGGCCGAGGAACCGGAGCCGGCGCCGCGGCGCACGGGGAACTTCAGGATCCTGGTCGATCCCGGCCACGGAGGGGACGACCCGGGCGCCCGAAGGGCGGGGATCAAGGAGAAGGAGATCGTCCTCGACGTGGGGCGCCGCGTCGCGAACGCTCTGAACGCAGCGCCCGGATTCGAGGCCCGTCTGAGCCGCGATGACGATCGCCGGATTCCGCTCAGGCAGCGGATGCTCCTCGCAGAAAAATACGAGGCGGACGCATTCATCAGCATCCACGTCAATGCGGCCAAGAGGAAGGACGCCTACGGCGTCGAGGTCTTCTTCCTCTCGATGGGCGGCGCGTCGGACCAGGCGTCGAAGGAGTTGGCGCGGTTGGAGAACGAGGCCGATCCCGAGTATGTCGTCACGGAGGATTCCCTCTTGCAGGGGATCCCCTTCTCGTTTGATCTGCGCCAGTCGGACACGCTCTTGCGGAGCAGCCGCCTCGCCGAATCGGTGTTGGTCTCATTCGAGGCCTCGCAACTCGCGGCGAGTCGAGGGGTCAAGCAGGCCGGCTTCGCCGTTCTGAAGTCGTTCCAGGTCCCTTCCGCGCTGATTGAGATCGGGTTCCTCTCGAACCCGGCCGAAGCGCGCCGACTGAAGGACGCAAAGCACAGGCAGAAGCTCGCCGATTGCATCGTCAAGGGCACGATCGAGTACTTCGAGCGCTTCGCGCGAGCGAAGGCGGGGACGGAGTAGTTCGGGGCCGGAGGATGCGTCGCGCGGGAAGCGATGCGGGGCGCCCCGCCGGACGCGCGGGAATCCCTACCGCAAGCGCATGACCTTCCGCGTGATCGTCCGCCCGTCGTCCGTCCGCATGCGGATCCAGTAGATCCCTGCGGGCGCCGGCCTGCCGCGCGCATCCGCTCCGTCCCACGCGACCGTGCCGCTTCGGATTCCGTCCGCCGTGAGGGAGAAGGCGCGCAGCGTCCGCCCGGTGAGGTCGTGGATGGTCAGGCTCGCCTTGCCCGCGGACCGCGGGACGCGCCAGCGGATCAGCGAACGGTCCGCGAAGGGGTTCGGGTTCGCGTCGAGCGCAGCATCTGCCGGCTGCCGGAAGAAGACCTCCGCGGGGCCGATCCATGCGGCCGGACCTCCGTCCTCCGCGCGAAGCCAGTAGCGATAGACCCCGTCGCTCGACAGGGTCGAATCGATGAACGCGCGCTCGCGGCCGGCCGTCGAGAGGCCGACCATGGTTCGCTCCACCTGGTCCGGGCCATCGCGCCAGACGGTCAGCGGGGAAGAGCCCATGGCCTCCGACAGCAGGAAGCGCACGCGCACGCGGTCGCCGTCTTGGCATGCCGTCGACTCGATCCCGGCCACCGGGACCGGATAGGCCGTCGATGCGAGGGAGTTGAGCTTGCCGAATCCCCAGGTCGTGTTGGGAACCGCTCCCGTGAAGCCGTCGGCGCGCGCGGCCGCCGCGATCCTCTGCCGCATCTCGCCGGCGGAGATCGGACCCCATGCCTGGTTCATCAGCGCGACGAGTCCCGCGACGTGGGGGCTCGCCATGCTGGTTCCCTGCAGGACCCAGTGCACGCTGTCGGGAGCGACGACGACGGGGTCCTGGGGCGCCGCGGCGGAGAGGGCCGAGACGATCGCCATCCCCGGGGCCGCAATGTCGGGCTTCTGGATTCCGTCGCGCCGCGGTCCGACGCTGGAGAAATCGGCGATCGAGCCGCGCAGGGGTTCGGGATTGTAGTGGTAGGTGCTTCCGTCAATCGAGGGCCACCTAGTCTTCGTGATGTAGGCTCCAACTGCGATCACGGAATCGGCCGTCGCGGGGGAGGAGACGATCTCCTCCTCCTGGACGCGACGAACGAAGCGGACGTCCGCCACCGACGCATACCAGGTCCAAAGGTCGAGCTCGGAGGGCGCCTTCCCCGCTGCCGGAGGCAGGTGGTCGATCCAGATCGTCCACGCGCCCGCGCGGGGCGGCATCAACGCGAGCGCGTCGATCAGGTGGATGGAGAGGTTCTCGTCGCCGTTGACGGGCGGCCAGGTCGCGTTGTCGATCTCGACCCGGCCGTCCGCCGTGTTCGAGGCGCCCGTCGCACCCGGAGCGACCGGGCCGACTACGTAACCGTTGGGCGTGATCACGCGGACGGAGAGGGCCGTCCCGCCGGTGTACCAGCCGTCGATGATGACCTCGTCGTTGTAGTTGAGAGGCAGCGGCGAGTAGGGAGGGATCGCGAAGGTGATCGTCGCGCTATCGGCGGAGGCGACGATCGCTTCGGCATGGATGGCACGGCCGCGGTCGTTTCCCGCGGCCGCGACGACCACGTGTCCGGGACCCGAGAGGAGGTCCATCGTGAGGTCGAAATCGTCGGTCCCATCGTGCGGACCGAACTGGTTGCCGAGGCTCAAGTTCACGACGGCGGGGTAGCCCATCTGCTCCGCCCGCCCGAAGACGTAGTTGACGCCGTCGGCGATCTTGTCCGAGAAGAGGTCCGTCTTGACCACGATGATGACCGCGTCGGGGGCCATCCCCACGTACCGAAACGGCGGCTTCCCGTTTCCCGTGGCGGAGCCGTCCCCAGCCGCGATTCCCGCGACGTGCGTGCCGTGTCCTTCCGTATCGCTCTCGACCGCGAGCCCCGCGTTTATCTGCGCCGCCGACCACTCGCGGCCATACGTGTAGCCGGGAGGAGGAGTGCCGGCCGACGTCTGGTCCCAGAGGTAGGCGATCCGCGTAAGGTTCGATGCGTCGCGGAAATCGCCGTGCGCGAGGTCGATCCCCGTGTCGACGATTCCGATCACGGTCCGCGCGCCGGTCAGGCCGGCATATACGGGCGGCGTTCCGGTCCCATCCTGCGTGTCGGCCGTGAGCGATTCGACCAGGCTCGAGTCGAGACTCGTCCGGCACCGCACGGCCGGGGTCAAGCGGACGAGGTTGGGGTCGACCAGGGCGGCCCGCAGTTGATCGCGCGTCCAGCGCGCGCGCCGCACCGGGGCGCAGGGCCCGGCAGGCAGGAGCCCCGCGGCCTCGAGCGACAGGCCACCGTCCCGCGCTCGCACCCAGACGCCCACGCGCGCGGGTTCGGTGGGGAGTAGGGGATCGTCCTGCCCTTTCAGAGAGGCCGGGATCGCGTACGCCGGATCATCGCCCTCGATCCATGGACGGAGGAGCGGGTGCACGATCGCCGGTGGAGCCGCGACCGCGGGCGACGCCTCCGCGGAAGCCGCCCCGAGGGGCGCCCATGCGAGCATCGCGGCCGCGAGGGAAGTGAAAACGCCCACGGCGGCGCCGAAGACGATCCGCGGCATGTGCGGCGAGGATCTCCGCTTCCGGTTCATCGGTTCCATCCCTTCCTTGGAAATGCCCCGCTCACTTTTCAAGCGCGTCCGGCGCCGAGTCCGGCGGTTCGTGACGCACGGGGTCCATCCGTGGTTCGTGCTCGCCTTCGATCCGCGGGCCCTCGCGTAGCACGTCGATCGCGTGGGGGAGGATGTCCGCGAGGGCATTGATGCTCTCTCTCGCTCCCCGAACGGAACCGGGCAGATTCACGAGAAGACAACGTCCGCGCATCGCGGCGATCCCGCGCGAGAGGTAGGCCCGCGGAAACAGCGCTCCCGTCCGCGCGCGGACGGCCTCCATGATCCCCGGCGCGAGGCGGTCGGCCGCGTGGAGGGTTGCCTCGGGGGTCCGATCGCGCGCCGAAAGACCGGTCCCTCCTGTCGTCACGATGAGATCGAATCCCGAATCGGCGAGCGCGGCCATGCGGTCCGCGATCCTCGGCTCCTCGTCGGGCAGAACCTCGAGGATCTCGGGCGGCCAGCCCCACGCGGCAAGGATGCGCGCAACCTCGGGCCCGCTCCGGTCGGCATATTCCCCGCGCGAGGCGCGATCGCTGATCGTCAGGACCGCGCAGCGAATCGGCACCCGGGAGGATCCGGGTCCGCGCGGATCGTGTGCGCCGCCCAGTTCGGTCATCCGCGGACTCCTGTGATAAGATGCTGCGTTCGAGCGCCGCGCACTGCGCGGCCCCTCGTCGACAGCAAAAGGAGGTTTCCTTGAGGTCCCGTCTTGATGCAGTCCCCGTGTTCCTGCTCACCGTCCTTCTTATTGCCGGATGCTCGGGGAAGAAGGAAGGTACGGTCGAGACGCGATCGCCCGAAGGGAAAGGCGCGGCGCAGATGGCGCAGTTTCCGCGGGTCCCTCTGGTTGATCCCGGCGCCCGCCGGCCCGCCCCGGACATCCAGGCGACCGGGATCGACGGCTCCACGTGGCGTCTCGGCGACCGCAAGGGAAAGGTCGTGATCGTCGATTTCTGGGCGACATGGTGCGGTCCATGCCGGCGGACGATCCCGCATCTGATCGACCTTCAGAAGGAGTACGGCGGCCGTGGCCTCGAGGTTCTCGGCATCTCCCTGGACCGCGGAGGCCCCACACTCGTCTCCCCATTCATGCAGCAGGCTGGGATCAACTACCCCGTCATCGTCGATGGGGAAGGGAAATGGGCGAACCAGTTCGGCGGCGTCGAGGGGATCCCGACATTCTTCCTGATCGATCGCAGCGGGCGGACCGCCGGCCAGATGGTCGGCGCCCTGCCGAAGGAATCGATCGTCCAGGCGGTCGAGTCCCTCCTGAAGGAGGGTTGACGGCCCTGCCTTCACGCCGCCGGAATGGAGGAGGGTAAGGGGGCGCCCGCGCGCGGGGTTCATGCGTCTAGCCACGGTGCCCGAACAGGGCCGTTCCCACACGGACGTGGGTTGCGCCCTCCTCGATGGCGGTTTCGAAGTCGCCGGACATTCCCATCGAAAGGAGATCCGCTTCGGGGAACGACTGCCTGAGCGCGGGAAGGAGCCCGCGGAGCTCGCGAAACGAGCGGCGGATCGCATCCTCGTCGTCGGTCAGGGGTCCGAGCGTCATGAGTCCTAGGACGCGGAGCCGGTCGAGTCCCCTGATCGACGCGGCGAGCCAGGCAAGATCGTCCGGCGCCACGCCGAACTTCGATTCCTCGCCCGATGTATTGACCTGCAGGAGGAGATCGATCGAGCGGCCAGGGGCGAGCGATTCATGAATCTTCCGCACGAGATGGAGGGAATCGACCGAATGGATCATCGCCGCATGGGGGAGCACGGCGCGCACCTTGTTCGTCTGCAGGTGTCCGACCAGGTGCCAGCGGATGGGCAGATCGGCGAGCTCCCCGGCCTTCAGTGCCAGCTCCTGCACCTTGTTCTCCCCGAAATCACGGATCCCGAGGCGGAACGCCTCGCGAATCCTCTCTGCCGGCATCGTTTTCGAGACGGCGATCAGCGTGATCCGCGAGGGATCACGTCCGCATCGCTCCGCCGCGCGGGCGATCCCGAGACGCACCTGTTCGTAGCGAGTCGTCATGTCCATCGCGAAGTCCCGCCGTACATCGCCGAATCCTAGCCGTCCGGCGCCGGGCGGCGCAACGATTCCCGCCATGCGCCGCGCGCTGGAGGAGTTGCGGTCTCGGGCGCTCGCGGCCGGCCGCGTCGATCAGGACCCGATCCGGCTCGTGCTCGACTACCCGTCACCCGAGGACCGCGAGGTCGCCGGACTGCTCGCGGCCCTCCTCGCGTACGGCCGCGTCGATCTCATGCGGGCGCATACGGCCGAGCTTTTCGCGCGCTTGGGCCCTCATCCATCGCAGCGGCTCAGGAGCGGACCGCCCAGCATGCGGGGCCTGAGCTATCGCTTCCATCGGGGCGCCGATCTCGATGCGCTTCTCGCGGGGATCGGCGCTCTGCTCACACGCCACGGCGACATGGCCCGCGCCTTCGCTCGGCACTGGGAGTCGCGGCACGACCTTCGTCCGGCGCTCGCCGGCTTCGTCGGAGAAATCCGGGAGGCGGCGGGCCGGGCCGGGCCGGGACTCAAGTTCCTCCTGGCCGATCCAGCCCGCGGTGGAGCGTGCAAGAGATGGCACCTCTACCTCCGCTGGATGGTCCGTTCCGGGCCCGACGACCCCGACCTCGGGCTCTGGGATGGCGTCATTCCGCGGTCCGCGCTTCTCGTGCCGCTCGACACCCACGTCGTGCGGGTGGGCGGACGCCTTGGGCTGACGACCCGGCGGACGGCGAACTGGAAGATGGCGGAGGAGCTGACCTCCGCGCTGAGGCGTGTCTGCCCCGAGGACCCTGTCCGGTATGACTTCCCGCTCTGTCACCTCGGGATCGCGGGAGGATGCCCGCCGCGCCTGACGCCGGAGCATTGCCGGAAGTGCCCGCTCCAGACGGTCTGTCCGACGGGGCGGGGGCGCGCCCGGGCGATCATTCGGGGCGTGCCTGCGCTCGGCGCATAGCGCAGCTCGCTGCGGCATCGCCCCTGCATGATCGCCCAGGAGCGCCCGGGTACAGCCCGGCGACCGCTTGAACCGAGGCGGGGTGACCCTTAGACTGACCCACGACGCTTCCGTGCAGCCCCACCGAAGATTGCATGTCGCCAGAGGAGGGTCGATTGGACCGGCTCGAAGAACTCCGCAGGGTTCGCCTCGAGAAGCTCGCCAAGCTGCGCGAGATCGGTGAGGATCCCTACCCGCACTCCTTCCGCCGAACGCATACAGCGCTCGAGGTCCTCGATCGGTTCTCCGAGATCGAGGAGAAGGAACGGGTCGCGATCGCGGGCCGGATCGTGAGCCTGCGCGAGATGGGCAAGGCGTCGTTCGCGCACATTCAGGACGCGAGCGGACGGATCCAGATCTACCTCCGCCGCGACGGTCTGCCGGATGGACGCTACGACATCCTGAAGCTCTGCGACCTGGGGGACTTCATCGGCATCGAGGGGCTTCCATTCCGCACGCGGACGGGAGAAATCTCGGTCCGCGCCGACTCCTTCCGCATTCTCGCGAAGGGGCTTCTCCCTCTGCCGATCGTCAAGGAGAAGGACGGGCAGGTCTTCGACGAGGTGACTGACAAGGAGCTTCGGTACCGGATGCGGCATGTCGACCTGATCGTCAATCCTGCGGCGCGGAAGAGCCTCGAGATGCGCACGCGCATCATCGCGACCCTCCGGAGATTCCTCGACGAGAGGGGATTCCTCGAGGTCGAGACGCCTGTTCTACAGTCGATCTACGGGGGCGCGATGGCGCGGCCCTTCACGACCCGCCACAATGCGTTGTCCCTCGACCTCTTCATGAGGATCGCGCTTGAGCTGCACCTGAAAAGGCTCTTGATCGGCGGGATCGAGAGGGTCTACGAGATCGGCCGCGTGTTTCGCAACGAGGGGATCGATCGAAACCACAATCCCGAATTCACGATGCTCGAGTTCTACTGGGCCTACGCCGACTATCGCGATGCGATGGTCATGGTCGAGGAGATGTTCCGCGAGGTGGCCCGCGCCACGGTGGGGTCGCTCGAGCTCGAATGGGACGGCGCGGTGTGCGATCTTGCGAGGCCGTTCGCCCGCGAAACGATGCGCGACCTGGTCCGCGTTCATGCGGGGATCGACATCCTCGAGGCTCCGGACGACCACCTGCGGGCGTGGCTCGATGGCCGCGGTGAACCCCTCCCCTCGCTCCCCGGGCGCGGGCCCCTGATCGAGTACGTCTTCGATGCCGCGGTGGTTCCGCGGCTCGTCGCGCCGACCTTCGTGATCGATTACCCGCGGGCGATCAGCCCCCTGACGAAGGCCCATAGGGATTCGCCCAAAGACCTCGTGGAGCGTTTCGAGCTCTTCATCGCGGGGCGCGAGTTCGCCAACGCCTTCACCGAGCTGAACGATCCGCTCGATCAACGAGCCCGCCTGGAGGAGCAGGCCGGGCGTCGCGCGATGGGCGACGAGGAGGCACAGCAGGTCGACGAGGAGTTCTTGACCGCGATGGAACACGGGATGCCGCCTGCCGCCGGGGTCGGGATCGGGGTGGACCGGCTCGTCATGCTGCTCACGGGCGAGGCAAACATTCGCGACGTCCTCTTCTTCCCGCTCCTGAAACCGGACGATGGCGCAAAGCAGGAAGAGGGCGAAACGACGGGGTCGGAAGCATGATCGGGCCGATTCTCCAGCGACCGGTGGGGAGAAACGGGAAGTCGTGAGCCTCGCGCGCGGCCGCTCCCCGCAATCGGAACAGATCATCGGCGTCTCCGACGCGATGAAGAAAGTGCTGCATCTCGTCGATCGAATCGGTCCGACCGAGAGCACGGTGCTGATCACCGGCGAGAGCGGTACGGGGAAAGAGAAGGTCGCGCGCTTCATCCATCTCCAGAGCAAGCGGGCCGGCAAGGCCTTCGTCGCGGTCAACGCCGGCGCGATCCCGGAGACCTTGATCGAGAGCGAGCTGTTCGGTCATCTGAGGGGGGCCTTCACCGATGCGCGGGAGAAACGGCGCGGGCTCTTCGAGGTCGCCGATCAGGGGACGATTTTCCTGGACGAGGTCGGGGAAATGTCGCCCAGCATGCAGGTCAAGCTCCTGCGGGTGCTGCAGGACCACGAGGTGCGCCCGATCGGCGCCGATCATTCCCTTCATGTCGACGTCCGCGTGATCGCCGCCACGAATAGCGATCTTCGCGCGGGGATCGCGAGCGGCCGGTTCCGCGAGGATCTTTTCTATCGATTGAACGTCTTCCGCATCCACATCCCGCCGTTGCGCGAGCGGAAAGAGGACATCCCATTCCTCGCCCGCTTCTTCCTCAAGAACTTCTCCGAGCGGCACGGGCGCACGGTCGGCGGGTTCTCGGACCAGGTCTGGGGATACCTGCAGAACTACGAATGGCCGGGCAATGTTCGCGAGCTCGAGAACTCGGTCGAGCATGCCGTGATCGTCTCTGATGGTCCGCTGATCACGCCCCGGGATCTGCCGCCCGAGATCATCGAACGCGGTCTTCCCCGCCTGGGGGAGGGGCAGGACGACTCTATTCCCGACGGACTCAGCCTGGATGATGTTGAGGCGCGCTACATCCGGCGGGCGATCCGCAGGGAGCAGGGGAGTCTCTCGCGGACCGCCAGGAGTCTGGGTGTCTCCCGAACTACCCTCTGGCGGAAGATGCGGAAGTACGGGATCCGGCCGGTTCCGAATTGAAACAGGCCGGGCGGTTCGGGGTCGAAACACCGCCCTCCACGCGGGATTCAGCTCTGATCGACAAGCTCGTAATTCATTACATTTCAACATTTTAGTGATGCTGCCCTGGAGACGCATGATACCTGGGCCTGGCCCATTTCTTGCCCCGGCTGAGAGGAACCAATTGAGCTAGCCTCGCTTGGGAACGGGCGGGGCCGCGGTTGTCTGAAAGGAGTAGGAGATGGGAAAGATCATCGGGATAGAGCTCGGCACCACGAATTCGTGCGTGGCCGTCATGGAAGGGAACGAGCCGGTCGTGATCCCCAACTCCGAGGGCGCGCGGACCACTCCCTCC
>CAZNRY010000060.1:0-20034 GCA_964575675.1 uncultured bacterium | reverse complement strand
ACCAACCTAGCGGGTTTTCTCGCGCGTCTGGAGGATCTCGACGTAGTGGGTGAGCCGGCGGACGCGCAGCTTGTCCTGCATCTTCGAGTAGATCAGGACGAGATTGCGCAGCATACGGATCACGATGTCCCGGCTCGATGACGTCGCGACGTACTCCTCCTTGAAGTAATAACCGGCGCCGGTCAAATAGTGTGCGCAGTCCTTCCGCGTGAGGAGTTTTCCCCCGTTGTAGGGATCGATGTAGATCTCCGATTCCCCCGCCTCGAACTTCACGAGGAAGTGCCCCGGCAGGCCGACCCCCTTGACCGCCAGGCCGAGCCGTTCGGCGATCAAGAGATAGAAGGCCGAGAGGGTGATCGGGATCCCGGTCCTCTTCTCGACGACCCGGTTCATATAGCTGTTGTCGGCGTTGTAGTAGTCGGCGCTGTTGCCCGAGAACTTCAACTCCTCGAAGAGGTGGCAGTTGACGGCCCGGATGATTTCGTGGGGCTGCGACAAGCCCTCAATCCGCTCGCGGATCGTCGCCGCGATCGAATCGAGCTCTCCGCGGAACGCGGCGACGTCCAGGTCGGGGTACTCGATGCGCGCGATCGTGAGGATCCCGTCCTCGAGCTTGAAGGCGGCATCATCGCGAGCGGCGAGGGATTGGAACTGCCTCTCGAGGTCCTCGAGGATGATCCGCGCCATCACGTGGCGCGCACGCAGGCGGGTCCGCGGGTCTGGAGCTTCCGAGGCCGCGCGAAGGTGCGGCAAGGCGGCGGGCCCGATCTCGAGCAGGTGCTCCCAAACCGTATGAAGGACCTTGTGGTCGTCGTCGGCCAGGAGCGAGATCAGCGCCCGATACTCGCTCTCGGTGAGAGACTTCTTCGGCATCGATCCCTCTCTGCTTTTCATTCCCTCCCCCTGCAGGGCTGCCGGATACTTCCGCCCAACAGGGAAGGGTACCATCGGTTCGGAAGGCCTCTCAACGCAAAAACAGACCGCCCGCGTGGACGAATCTCCCGCGCGGCCCTATACTCGCGTAGGATTGCACATGCGCCGAAGTTACCGGTGTCGCTGCCGCGGCGGCGGCGACGCCGGCGCGAGGCGGGCCGCAAGGGAGGTATCGCGTGCCGAGTCGGCGACAGGTGATTCGTCTGGCGGAGCTTCTGGCATCCGCCCCGACCGTCAGCTACCGGGAACATGAGGTTTTCGCCCGGATTCGCTCCGAGCTGGATCGGGCCGGAGTCCCCTACGCCTCCGATCGCTGGGGCAACCTCCTCGCGCAATGGCGCACCGCGAGGCCGCGGGGGCGCCCCGTCGCATTCACGGCACACGCCGATCATCCGGGCCTCATCGTCACCTCCTGCCGCGGACGGACCGCAGAGGCGCGCTGGATGGGTGGCGTTCAGAAGAAGTACTTCCGCGGGAGTCCCGTGCGAATCGAAACCGCGGAGGGGCCGGTCGGGGGGAAGGTTGTCTCTGCACGGCCCGCCCCGAATGGGAGGATCGCTTGGCTGCGACTATCACTCGATCGCCCCGTTCCCGGCGGCTCGATCGGGGGCTGGGATCTCGCGCCGTTCCGGCGCGACGGGGCCCTCATCCGGACGAAATCGGCCGATGACCTGATCGGTTGTGCGGCGGTCCTCTCGCTCCTCGTCGAGTCCGCGAAGAACCGCCTCCCCCACACGATCTACGGCGTTTTCACCCGAGCCGAGGAGGAAGGCCTCCTCGGCGCGACGGTTCTTGCCGCCGATCGCACGCTTCCCGCCGATACGGCGGTCGTCGTCCTGGAGACAAGCAAAGAGATGCCCTGCGGCCAGATCGGCAAGGGCCCCATCGTCCGGGTCGGCGATCGGAAGAGCGTCTACACGCCCGGCGTTTGCCAGGCCCTTCACGAGGCGGCCGAAGCGCTCGCGAAGAAGGGGCGAGGGTTCCGATTCCAGAGAGGCTTGATGGATGGCGGGGTGTGCGAGGCCACGTCCTTCCAGGCATTCGGGTACGAGGCCGGCGGTCTCGCCCTCGCACTGGGGAACTACCACAACATGGGCGCCCGCGGCGTCGAGGAGGAAGTCGTCAGCTCCGACGATCTGTGGAACCTGAGCCGCCTCCTCCCCGTGGCGGCCGAGAGGATCGCGACCTCGCCCGACGGGCTCTCGGGGATCCGAAGTCGGCTGCGGAAGCGGCTGCCCCTGGCCCGCAAGCAACTGGCGTTCACGCGCGCACTTGATCCGCCGCCATTCGCAAAGCCTGCGAGGAGCGCCGCGCTCGTTGCCGTCGCGTGGGCCGCGCTCCTCTGCGTGTCGGGCCACGCCGCAGCATCCACCCCATGGTGGTCCAAGAACCCCGCCGCGGCCGAATGGAAGGAGCCGCAGGCCAACCTGCTCCGCCTTCAATCGACCCAGGGAGAGCCGGATCCCCGTGATGACTACGATGCGCTCCGCTACGACATCGCGCTCAGCGTTGATCCCGCTGCGGAGACGATCGCGGGGAGTGTGCGGATGCAGGTGCGCGCAGACCCTGGAATCGGCAACTCCCTGGTTCTTGACCTCGCGGGAAGCCTCACCGCCGACTCGGCCGCCGTGAACGGTTTCCCGACCGCGACCACGCGTCCGACCGCGAGCAAGCTGACGATCGACCTCCCCCCGGAAGTGTTCGGGGTCGACACCCTCGATCTCTTCGTCCGCTACCACGGCCGGCCGGGCCCCGGGGACTTCACGAGCTTCAAGTTCTTCTTGAACCATGGCGTCGCACCTGACGTGTTTCCAGTTGTTTCCACGTTCAGCGAGCCAGAGAATTCGCACTCCTGGTGGCCCTGCAAAGACCGGATGGACGATAAGGCGATCGTCTCGCTCTCCCTCGAGACGCCGCCCGGGTACATCGTCGCGGGCAACGGCAATCGCCTCCGGATCGAGGGAGACGGGGCTAGCATTCGCACGATCTGGGGGTCGAACTACCCGGTCTCGCCTTATCTCGTCAGCTTCGCCGCGACGAACTACGCCGCGTGGAGCGAGATCTATCACACCGCGGATCGTGACAGCATCGAACTGCAGTACTATGCGTTTCCCGAGGATGAGAGCGCGGCGCGGCTCGATTTCGCCTATGCGGTGACCGACAGCGCGACCTCGTGTCTCACGACCCTCGAGCGCCTCTTCGGCCCCTATCCTTTCCGCAGACGCGCGACCGGCTTCGAGAAACTCGGCATCGCCGAGGTCCCGTGGGGGTCGCTCGCGATGGAGAATCAGACCTGCGTGTCGCTCGGCGATGCGTTCATACGAGGCGACAGCAGCAGCACATGGGCGATCACGCACGAGATCGCCCACCAGTGGTGGGGAGACGCCGTGACCCCAACGAGCATGGATCACATCTGGCTGAACGAGGGGTTCGCCACCTACTGCGAAGCGCTTCACGTCGAGCGTCTCGCCGGGAAAGGGGCCTACCGGGACTGGATGGGCGTGCGCGCCGTGCCGACGGCGACCGACTACTTGAGCAGCTTAGTCTCGCCCAACCCAGAGTACTGGTTCCTCAAGAGCTTGACCTACAACAAGGGCGCCTGGCTCCTGCACATGCTCCGCGGGGAGATCGGCGACGATGCCTTCTTCGCGGCATTGAACGGCTACCTTGATCGATACCGCTACGGCAACGCCTCCACGGATGATTTCATCCGCGCCGTCGAAGAGGGCTCGGGCGGACGGGACCTCCGCTGGTTCTTCATCCCATGGGCGTACGGAACGGGAAGGCCGGAGATCTCGTGGGACTGGTGGGACGGCGAGGAGGAGGGACGGCGGCAGATCCGTCTTCTGCTGCGGCAGGAGCAGCAGGGCCCCCACTACCCAAAGGGCGCGCCCATGCCCGATCCCCCCGAGACTTTCTCGTTCCATCTTCCGGTCAGAATCTTCGGCGATGTGGACAGCCTCACGAGGCGCATCTTCGTCAACGAGCGGGTCATGACCGCCCTGATCGACTCGATCCCCTTCTCGCCCCGGCGCGTGGTCCTTGATCCGGATCATTGGATTTTGAGCACGATCCGCGGGCATGGGGAGGGGCTCTCGGAGGAGAAGCTCTCCGTCTACCCGAATCCGACCGGGAGAGGAGCGACATTCCTGGTCCGATCACAGGGGCAGGAAGCGAGCCGACTCGCTCTGTTCGATGTCCAGGGCCGGAGGATCCGCACCTTGGGACCGGTTCGGGGCGACGGGTTCCATGCGGTCCCCTGGGACGGCGCCGACGGCGAGGGGAACCGCGTGGCCTCCGGCGTCTATCTCCTGAAGGCCGAAGGAGGCTGGGGCACAGCGAGCGCGCGGGTCGTGGTTGTGCGTTGAGCGGACCAGCCTTCGCTCCCGCATTCCTCACCCGCGCATCGGCGATGCGTGCCGGACGTCTTACTCGATGAGAAGCAACTTCAGGCTGTCGTGCCCGGACCGCCAACGGATGCGGACGAAGTAAACGCCGGCGGGGACACTGTTCCCCCGCTCATCCCTGCCGTCCCAGAGGCGGGCGTACTGGCCCGGCGGCGTCAGGCCGTTCACGAGCCCTCGGACCCGGCGCCCTCCCAGGTCGTGGATGCTCACCGCGACGGCCCCGTCCCCCGCCGCGATCGAGAAGCGGATAGTAGTCTCGCTCCGAGAGGGGTTCGGCGCGACCCCCAAGAGCCCGGTGTGAAGGGGGAGCGGATCCACCGGACCGAGCGCCGCCGCCTCGTTCGTCGTCGGCACGAGGACGAGGTCGTCGATGTACCATCCCTCATACGTCAGGTAGCCATCGCTGCCGAAGCGGAACCGGACTCGCACGACCTGCCCCGCGTAGCTGGAGAGATCGATCACCGCCAAACGCCATGCGTAGCTCCCGCTCCAGACCGGATATCCCGCGGGAAACGGGCTGGCCGGATTGTCGATGATGGTGTGGGTGTAGCCTCCAACCGGCGGCAGCGGGCTCCAGGCCGATCCGCCGTCCGTTGAGATCTCGACCAGGCCGCCGTCCCACGCCGTGCCAGATCCGCCCTCCTCCGCGGCGATCCAGTGCCAGAAACTCAATGAAGCTCGCGTCCCCAGCGCGACGGGAAGGATCTCTAGGACGCCGTCGGATCCGTCGGCATACGATCCGCCCGCGGCGTCGCCGCACTTCCACGAATGTCCCGCTCCCGTCGTGTGGTCACGCGCGACCGAGAGATGCCACTGATCGATCATCCCCGGGGTTCCGGACCGGTGCCTCACGTCCTGGGCGCCATCCTCCGCATCGTGGGAAACGTCGCGGACGATCGGCATCGAGAGATGGCCGGACGCAGGGAGGTAGGAGACGTTCGGCGTCACGGCCGAGTCGGTCGCCTTGATGCGGTACTCGACGAGGTCCCCGACCCCGACGCTTCCGCCGAAGAGACCGCCGAAACCATCGCCCCCCTGCGAGGCGAGCGCGACCGGGGGCCGATCCACCCCATTGATCCTGTACTCGAGCGACACACTCCCGACTGCCTGGTTGTCGGTAACGGTTGCCTCGATCGGAACCGGCCAGACGTGCCGGGAACGTTCCGTCTTCGCCTCGTGCGCAACGACCGGTGCGGTCAGGTCCTGTGCGACCAAGAACTCGTGCTGCTCGGCTGGCGCGGAGACCGGATCGATGGCCGTCAGCCCCATCTCGGAGGTCGCCCCGACCAGGTAATAGCGAACCCGGGTCCCAAGCGGTTGGCCGGGGATCGGCGCGACGTACTCCCTGACCCCTCCCGTCGGCGTCATCTGCAGCCGGCTCGGCCCCGTCACGGCGCCGCCCGCGATCGGCTCCGTCGTGTAGTAGACGGCCAGCGAATCGGGCAGGAGCGGCACGGCCGATGAGAACACGGCCAGAACCGGGATCGGGGCGTACGGCAGATCCGTATCGGGAAGCGGCGTGTGCAGAATCTCGAGGACGAAACCCGGACCGATGTTGTGGCGATGGAAGGCCTCGATGATCGAGACGGCGTGCGGCGAACCATCGACGAGCGTCCCGTTGTCGTCATCGACGGAGAGGAGGTCGAAGTAATACCCCTCGAAGTCGGTGTTCCCGCCGAAGCGCGCGAAATGAAACAGGTGGTCGGACAGCGCGACGCCCGCCGCATGATCTGCGAGCTCGGCAACGAGGTTGCTCCTCATGTGCCAGAGCGCGCCTGCGATCACCTCGCCCACGCAGTGGACCTCGCCGCCGCATTCCGGAGCCGGCCAAACCCGGGTATTGTCGCAATCGCGAAGCCACGACCCCGGCCCGGTGAACCCGAGTCCGATCTTCGACTGATCGGTGATCGTCGCGCCGAAATAGTCGCTGAAGCCCTCGCCCATCGCACCGCTCGGACTGCCCGGGGCGTAAGCGAACTGCGAGACCCCGTGGCCGTACTCGTGGTAGATGACGTCGGCGATCTGTCCGGTGTTCGCGCAGCCGCCCCCGTCCCGAAAGAAGTTGATCCCGACGCCGTCCCAGTACGCATTGCAGGTCTGGGAGATGTTGACCGCCGCGGGCATCTCGTAGTCGACGCCCGTGAAAGACGGATCGATCGTCCGGATGTAGTCGTGGGCGCGGTTCGTGTGGTAGAAGACGTCGCGTTCGGACGCGACGCTGTTGCCGTCCTGGAAGATCAGCGACAGCGGAACCCCAGCCTGCGCGGAACCTGTGATCTGGGCGTCCGATCCATCCTGCCGATTGACGTTGCAGTAGCGACCATCCAGCCGCGCGGTTGCGAGGCGCGAGGCCGCGTCGGGGACATCGAGAACGAAGCGACCTGCTTCGTCCGTGAAGGTTGTTCCGATCCCGCTGACGACCACCCGCAGATCATCGAGAAGGGATCGCGTGTACGGATCGGTTGGGGTCAGGGGCTGCTGGTCGCCGTGGACCGTCCCCTCCGCCTGCGCGTAGGCGATCTCGTTCGTCCGGGACAAGATCCGCCCATCGGCAACGTCCACGTAGCTGCGGAAGCGGGCGCGGTAAGGCTCCGTCACCTCGTGGCGGACCCGATAGGCCCGATGCGCTTCATACCGGCCGCCGCGATCACTCCACACGGGGACGATGACCTCGGATGTCGGCCCGCACTCGTCGATGCCGGCGATCACCGGCGCGATCCCCGCGACCGCGACCCCGTACCCCTCGAGATCGTGGGCGGAAAGCTCTTCGGCCTCCGCCGCGGCGAGCCCAGGTCCGGGGGCCATGAGGCCGCGGATCGTCCGGTCGCGAACGAGGAGGAGATCCCCGCTTCGGTTGAGGCGGAGGTCGAGCCGCGCCCCGAGCACGGGTCTTCCGTCGAGGCTCTGTTGATAGGTCACCCACCAAACCCCGCCGTGCAGGGCCAGGCGGATGGTCCGGAGGTCATCGACGGACGCGGCGAAGAGATTCCGGTGCGTTTGCAGAAATTCGCGGATCCGCGCATCGATCGCCGGAGCATCGTCCAATGGCCGCGCAAGGCTCAAGCGCTGCGGCATGAGCCGGTCGACACGCTGCCCCTCGACATCCCATCGCCCCTGCCAGAGGCTCCCCGTGTCTCGGGTGAGGCCTGCTACCGCGTCAGCCCGGAGGCTGAGGCTCGTTCCCTGAGACGGCGGGCGGGACGGGAGGGAGACCTCCAGATCATGCAAACCGGGGACATCCACCATCCCCCACGCGGGGGCCCCGGCGAGCGAAAGCAGGATCACAAGCGCCCGCGGAATCCGCAGAAGGGGGGACGACGCCATCGGCCTGGATCTTTTCATGGTGCTTCCTCCGTCTGATGCGGCAGTGCGCCGCGCCGAATCGATGCGGGTGGCCCGGACCGGTCCTCCGCTTCCAAGGGCCGGATCGACCTATGATACGCTCTTTCGAGCCGTTCTTGGGTCGTGATTTGGGTCGTGTCCGTTGACTCGTTCGCCGGGAGGCGGTTACGCTCTGTGTCCGGCTACACGAAGGAGGTTGGATGCGGATCGGTCGGCTTCAGTTCGAGCGGGGCCTCTTTCTCGCCCCGATGGAAGACGTGACGGAACGGGCGTTCCGCCGCGTCTGCCGCAGGCTCGGCGCCGATCTCGTCTATACGGAGTTCGTATCGTCCGAGGCGTTGATCCGCTCTGTGGCGAAGAGTGCGGGCAAGATCCGCCTCGCGGACGACGAGCACCCCGTCGGCATCCAGATCTACGGCAACCGCAAGGAGGCGCTCGTCGAGGCCGCCGCCTTGAGCGAGGCGGCCGGACCCGATCTCATCGATATCAACTTCGGCTGCCCGGTGAAGAAGATCGCCTGCAAGGGGGCCGGCTCGGGAATGCTCCGCGAGCCGGAGCGGCTCGTCGAGCTCTCCCAGGCCGTCGTCGACGCCGTCCGGCTTCCGGTGACCGTCAAGACGCGCCTCGGTTGGGACTCCTCGTCGATCGGGATCGTCGATCTCGCCCGGCGTCTCGAGGACGCCGGCGTAGCCGCGATCACCCTTCACGCCCGTACGCGGCAGCAGATGTTCAAGGGGCAGGCCGAGTGGGAGTGGATCGCGCGGGTGAAAGCGGCCGTGTCGATTCCCGTGATCGGCAATGGGGACGTGCGAACCCCGCAGGACGCGGCGAGAATGTTCGAGGAAACCGGGTGCGACGCCGTGATGATCGGCCGGGCCGCGATCGGAAACCCGTGGATCTTCCGCCGCACGAAGGAATACATGGCCACCGGATGCGACCCGGGCCCCCCTTCCCTCGCCGGGCAGCTCGAAACCTATTATGAGCAGCTCGCGGAGACCATTCCGGAGAAGGGGGAGCGGCGGGCGATTCTCGAGATGCGCCGGCAGCTCGGCACGATCCTCCGCGGCGCCCCCCAGATCGCCGCGCTGCGCGCCGCGGCCATGCAGGTGACCAATCTCGAAGAGATCCGGACCCTGCTCGATTCATACCTCGCGGCCAGTCCCTGCGCGGGGGTCCAATCGTGAAGCGCCCGTGGAGCGGCGAGTGGCTTCCTCTTGCGATGGCGGCCCGGGCGGCGATGGCCCACTCGAGCGGCAGGCCCCGGCGCGGCGCCGCGATCGAGGATCAGGACGGCAGGATCCACAGCGGGGCCGCGATCGCCCCGCCGGACTTGCCGGCCGCCGCGCTCTGTGCAGAGCACGCGGCCATTGCCGCCCTCTGCGCATCCGGATCGAGGAACCCGCGGCGCCTCGTGATCCTCGGTCCTCCGCCTGCCGGCGCATCCCAGCCCTGCGGGCGCTGTCTACAGGTGCTTCTCGAGTTCGTCCGCAACGTCGAGATCCGCTGGGGGACCGCCTCCGAGGAGCGCGGCCGGTCCGACTTGCGGCGGCTGCTTCCCGACCCTTTCGATGACTATCGGAAGAATGGGTCTGGCTGACAGACCGCCGGAGCGCATGGACCGCCCCTCCCGAAACTCGAACCCGTGGCATGCGGCCCCATCGATCGCTTTTGCCTTGACCCTGGCAATGCCGCGCTGTTAGCTTCCGCGCGGGGTGTCGGCAGGATGCCGGCAGAGTGGTGAGGATGCATCGACTACTAGGCTTGTCGGACGCCAGAAAAACCTCCCTCCCCCTCTTTTCCGGAGGGTTGAGCTTCCTCGCATTGCTCCTTCTTGCCCTCGCTCCGTCCGCCCGAGCGGCCGGCAGAATAGAGGGGAAGGTCCTGGAAGCGGGAACCGAGAAGGCGCTCGCCTACGCGAACGTCCGCATCGTCGGAACGGCCTGGGGAGCGATGACGCAAACCGACGGCTCGTTCGCAATCTCGCCCCTCGCCGGGGGAAGCTACGAGGTCCGGGCGACGTTCGTCGGCTACGCGGACGTGACCCAGCAGTTCAAGCTCGCCGAGGGCGAGACCATCCAGATCACCTTCAGGTTGAAACCAACCGTCACGCAGACACGGGAGGTCACGATCAAGGCGGATCGTCCCCTGATCGACGTGAAGCGGGCCTCGACGATTCGCACCCTCGACGAGAACGAGTTGAAGGCGATGGCGCTTCAGCCGACGCTCGACAGCGTCGTCGAGCAGCAGCCCGGCGTGACGAAGGACAACGACCAGATTCACATCCGCGGCGGGCGCGCCGACGAGACCCTCTACATCGTCGACGGGGTCAAGATACGCGACCTCCTCTCCGGCGACTCCAAGGGAAGCGCCATTGGGGCCCGCACGGTCGCCGAGGTCAACATCATCACGGGCGGTTTCGACGCGAAGTACGGCCAGGCGCTCTCGGGAATCGTCGAGGCGAAGCTCAAGGAAGGAACCGACGATTTCCGAGGCTTCGTCGGCTACACGACCGACAAGCTCGTGGATGATCAGAATCTCGACTTCTATGAGGTCCAGTTCTCCGGTCCCGTCCAGATCCTGCCCCGAGTGCTCGGTTTGCTGGGGGTCGACGATCCCGGGAGAATGAAGTTCTTCCTCGATCTCACGAGCACGATGAGCGACGGGTATCTCCCCTCGATTTCCGATTTGCCCGGGGACCACCGCCTGATTTCTTCGTACCACGATCGTTTCTTCGGCCGGTCGTTCCGCTACGAGAGCTTCTTCACGCCGCGGGCGAGCAGCACGTGGCGCGCCCTGTTCAAGACAAGCTGGCGGGTGACGAAATCGGACAAGTTCGATTTTTCCTACACGAAGAACCTGAGCTTTGATCAAGGATTCGGCGAGAGCGACATCGCGGACATCAATCGGAACCAGACAAACTATCCGTGGGCGTGGTCGCGCCGTTTCGACCACTACTACACGAACACCGAGGATCAGAACACGCTCTCCTTCCTCTGGAACCGCGGGGTTACGAAAAACCTTGTTCACTCGCTCGCCCTCACCCGCTTCTTCACATCCGGACACCGGGATGTTCGAGGGATGCTCTGGTGGCGGTACAACACGGCGATCGACTCCGACGTCCTGCTACCCGAGGACGACACGCCCTACTTCCGCGACACGGGGGATGCGCCGGACTATCGCGATCGGTTTGTCGAAACCTGGAACCTCGCCTCCGACTGGACGTGGGTTCGGGGCCGCCAGAAGTTCGATTGGGGGCTGAGCCACCAGCTCGAGAACGTTCAGTACATGACCATGGACGCGACGACGATCTCCCCCCCCGACAAGCCGCTGGGCGACGAGTTCGACCTCTTCCACGTCTACCCGTCCTCAGGCGCCCTCTACATCCAGGATCGCCTCGAGTACGAGAGCCTGGTCGGCGGGCTGGGGCTCCGCTACGACTACTGGTTCCCCGGCGACCAGGTCAAACGGATCTATGACAACTGGGCGACGCTGAACCGCCCCACGATCAATGCGGCGACGCGCCAAGAGTACTACGACAGCACGCACAATCTCTTCGGCCATCGATTCAAGGGACACCTCTCGCCGCGACTCCAGATCAGCCACCCGATCACCGAGAACGACCACCTGTTCTTCAACTACGGCCAATTCTCCCAGAGGCCGGCGTACTTCTACGTTTTCGCGAAGAGCAGCTCGGTTTCCTCGGAGGAGTTCCCCCGGATCGGCAACCCGAATCTGAACCCCGAGATCTCGGTGCAGTACGAGCTGGGCGCGGGCCATCAGTTCCGTCCCGATCTGGCCGTCAAGTCCTCGGTCTTCTACAAGGACATCTACGACTACCCGACCTCCACGACGCTGGTTCTCCAGGAGCGGACGACGACGCGCAGCAACTTCTTCATCTACCGGAACCTCGACTACGCTCGGAGCACCGGAATCGAGATGGAGCTTCGGAAGCGCCGCATGGGCCACTGGTCGGGCGCGGTCACCTACACCTACGCGGTCGCAAAGGGCAAGAGCTCGGACCCGAACAACCTGAAGCTCGTGCAGGAATCGGGAGGCGACGCGAGAGAGACGGAGCTCGGAGAGATCTACATGTGGTGGAACCGCCCGCACAAGGTGACCGCATGGTACTCCCTGCTCGTCGACCGCGGCGCGAACTTCCGGATTCTCGGGGCCCGCGTGCCGAGCGACTGGAATTTCTACTTTTACACGATGCTCCAATCGGGCAGGGCCTACACGCCCACCGACATCTTCGGCAACAAGACCGGCCAGGACTACTCGAAGAACGGACCGATGGAATCGACCTCGAATCTGAAGCTCCGGAAGGGGTTCCGTGTGGTGGGGCTCAACCTCGAGGGAACCTTCGAGGTGTTCAACCTCTTCAACAATCGGACGCCGCTGACCTTCGATCCGGTCACCGGCAAGCGTTATACTCCGGGCGAGGGGTCCCTCTACTCGCCCTACCAGAACCCCGCTAACCTGGATCTTTCCGATGAGGAGCTCATCGAGATCGCGGGGGCCGCGGTCGGACCGGATCAGACGGTCGGAGAGGTCGCAACGGGCATCCGGCGCACGATCCTTGGAAACGTCTACAGCTACTCGAATCCTTCGCACCGGGCGGCCCCGCGAAGCATCCGGATCGGCGTGGGGATGGAATGGTGAGAATGTACCTGCTCGCCGGCGTCTTGGTGGCGCTCCTCGCGGCGGGCGCGACGCGTCCGTCACGCGCCCAGACCAGCTTGGGCGGGCAGCGGGTCGGAACCGCCAGTGGAACCTTCCTCAAGATCGGCCTCGATGCACGGGCTGCGGCCCTCGGCGGCGCCTACACCGCCCTCGCACAGGGACCGATGGCCGCGTTCTACAATCCGGCGGGCATCGCGAAGCTGTCGGAGCCCCAGGCCGCGTTCGGCTACGTCCGGTGGCCGGCCGACGTCAATCTCGTCGCGATGGGCTTCGCGCGCCCCTGGGGCGACGCCGGCGCGAGCTTCGGCGTCTCGGTCGAGTACCTGGGAACGACCCTGGACGAAACGACCGAGTATCACCCGCAAGGAACCGGCCGGAGCTTCGTCTACAGCGACATGCTGATCGGTTTCAGCGCGGCCCGGCCATTCAGCGACCGGCTGTCGATCGGCGGGACGGTGAAGTTCTTCCGCGAGGATCTCGGCAGCGGCGTCGGGGGGCCGGTCGCCAACGGCTGGCTCGTTGACGCCGGCACGGTCTATCAGATCGGCGCGCTCGATGGACGATTGGCGATCAGTCTTCTCCAGTTCGGCCCCGACATCCGGCCCGAGGGGACATACGTGAGCCAGCTCACCGGGTCGGACACCGACTATGCGGCGTACTCGCCCCCCACGAGCTTCCGTCTGGGCCTGTCTTTCCAACCGTGGAGGCGCGGAGCGCACGCCCTGACCGCGGCGACCGAGGTCGCCCACGTTGCCGACAACGCCGAGACCTTCCGGGGCGGTCTCGAGTATACGTTCGCGGAACGTTACATCGTCCGCAGCGGGTACGACGGGGGGGCGGACGCGGCAAAGTTCTCCGCCGGGCTGGGACTTCGCCTGCCGTTTCGGGGATCCGACATGGCCATCGATTATGCATTCACGGACGGGGGCCCGCTGCTAGCGATCCATCGCTGGTGCGTCGCCCTGCCGTTCTAGGGGCTCCGGATGAAGGCGCGCCGTTTCTCGATCGCACTGCTCGCAGCCCTGCTGGCCCTTGCCGGGTGCGGCCAGAAGTTCGAGCTTCCGCCCCAGCCGAACCCGGGCAGGATTCCGACTCCCGGGACCTACAATCTCGACAAGGTCTGGCACGTTCCGACCCCCACGGACATGGTCCTCCGCGGCAGCTACATCTACGTCATCGAAGAGAACCTGAGGGTCAACGTCTATCTGAGCCATCAGAAGGAGCCGCGCTCCCCCGGTTTCGTCGGAACCTTCGAGGGGCTGATCCGGCCCGTGCAGATCTGCGTCGCCAAGAAGGACACGACCTACGTGCTTGTCGCCGATGCCGGCGACATGCAGGTCAAGCGTTACTACTTCCTCGGCGGCGCGCCCCGGTTCTCCTTCATCGACAGCACTTGGGTTGAATTCTCGGGCATCGCTGCGGACCCCGATCTCAACGTCTATGTCTCCGACGCCTCCCGGGACCGGGTCGACAAGTATGACGCGGACGGGCAGTGGATCCGGAAGATCACCGACTACGGGACCGGGCAGGGATACGTGATCGATCCTCAGGGAATCGCCTACACCAAGGGGACGCTCTGGGTCTCCGCGATCGGCCCCGGCCGGAACTGGGTCCAGCGCCTGCGGCCCGACACGACCCACGTCGCCTTCGACGGTCGTCCCATCGGCCTCGACATCGAACTCTCCAAGCCGAGCGACGTCGCGACGAACCTCTCCGGAGAGAGCGCCTTCATCGCAGAGACCGGCAAGAACCGGGTCCTGCGCTTCCAGGCGACCGGAGGATTCCAAGACACGGTTTACGCCCCCACGAAGCGCGAGACGATCGTGGATCCGCCCATCGCCTCTCCGCGCTACCTGTCCGCCGACGATAGTCTGGTCTTCGTCGCCGACTCCGCGAACAGCCGCATCGTCGTGCTGAGGCTAAGCAAGCAATGACAAAGCACGCGACGATCCTGCTCCTCCTTCTGGCCGCGGCATTCGGGGGCTCGGCGCTCGGCCAAACCCGGGATCTGCCCGACGGTGCGACGCCCTCGGTTTGGCGCGACGGCGGCTGGGAGGATCTTGACCCCTCGTCGACTCTCGCCGACACCTTGATCAGCCTGCGCGTCACAACCGGCAACAACCTGGGGCTGACGATCTACAACAACGGCTTCATCGGAACGAACCTCGTCAACCGCTCCCCATCCATGGAGTATCCATTGCGGAGCGGACAAGAGCACCTCGTCCGCGCGGGGATCTGGGTGGGAGGCCTGCCGGCCAGCGGCGCGGACACGCTCGTCACGACGGCAACGATCGACGGAAGGATGGGCTCGTTCGATCCGAAGCAGATCAGCGAGTTCTTCCCCGCCCGGACAGGAATCCAGGAGCGTTCCATCCTGCTCAACAGCTGTTGCTACGACGCCGACGCCAAAAGCGAGCAGGATTTCTCCGCCGCCTACTTCGACAGCTACCCCGACCTGAGCCCTCAGCACAGGCCGCTGGGAATTCGGGTTGAGCTCGAGACGCTTCTCTTCAGCTTCGAGCCCTTCGACGCGATCGTGTTCGCCAACTACAAGATCATCAACACGAACCTCGAGGATCCGATCTACAACGTCTATGCCGGAATGTACGCGGAGCTCGCGAGCGGCTGGAAGGACGGCCACCCGGAATGGCCCCCGAGCGGCTGGTTCAGCAGGAAGGACATCGGCTTCATCGATAGCCTCCGCATCGTCACGGAGCACCGCTACGACTACGAGGGCGGGGCCAGTCCTTCCTGGGCGGGGATCTCGCTCCTCGGCACACGCCCCCGCCCCATCGGGGAGATGCACGTCTCATCCAACTGGTGGAACTGGGACCCGAACCTGACCCAGCCCGGAACGCCCCGCAACGACAAGGAGCGGTACGAGACGATGTCGAACCGCTCGATCGACGGAACCGCCGGCAGCGAGGCCCCCAACAATGACCCAGTCGAGCTCCTCTCGGTGGGACCCTTGGGCGACCTCGGCGCCGACGGTCTTTACGTCCTGGAGCCCGGGGACACCGTCACCGTCTCCTTCGCCTTCGTCGGCGGCCGGCCGTCCCCGAGGGAGGGACGAACGGCCGAAGAGGACCTCGTCTTCAATGCGGGTTGGGCGCAGACCGCATTCGACCTGAACTTCAACATCCCGGTTCCCCCGCCTTCCCCGACGCTCCTTACGACCCCGACACTCGGCAAGCTCACGCTGCGCTGGACGCGGGATCCCGAGGAGTTCATCGACCCCAAGAGCCACAAGAAGGACTTTGAGGGGTACAGGATCTACGTCAGCGAGAGCAAGGAGGAGGAAGGATTCCGGCTGCTCCACCAGGCCGATCTGGTCGACAGCCTCCTCGAGAACACAGGACTCGAAGCGCTTCGCGACTCCGTGAGGATCGACGGGATCGACTACCAGTACAGTTATGACATCGAGGGCCTGCGCGACGGCTTCAAGTACTGGGTCTCGGTCACATCCTTCGACACGGGGGCGGCCGACATCGCCCCCCTGGAGAGCGGACGCGCACAGAATCGCACGTTCGCGATCCCGGGCGGACCGGCTCCCGACAAGATCGGAACCGTGAAGGTGTTTCCAAACCCGTATCGCGGCGACGCCGCATGGGATGGAACCCTCCCGCGCGACCGTTATCTCTGGTTCGTGAACCTCCCCCACCGCTGCACGATAAGGATTTACACACTGGCCGGGGATCTCGTCGACACGATCGAGTTCAATGGGTCGACGTACGACGCCACGGAGATCCGCGGGATCTTCGATCCGACCGACACTCGCAACCCCGAGAGCGACATTCCCATTCTCTCGGGGGGGATGGCCGCATGGGACCTGATCAGCCGCGCCGACCAGGGAATCGCAACCGGCCTCTACATTTTCTCGGTGAAGGACCACGCGACGGGCGACACCCAACTCGGGAAGTTCCTCGTTCTGAGGTAGGAATCGCTGCCATGAGAGCTTTCACCATTCTCCTTGCGCTCGGACTCGGTCTCTTGGCAATCGCCGGTTGCGAGAAGAACGAAGGGGTGTTCCCCGAAAACCAGATGCCACGGACATATCTTTCGATCACCGATCCGGGCGGACCGACGGACCCGACCGACTACCGCAAGATCCTCAGCTGGTGGGGAACCGATGCGGACGGAAAGGTGACGGGGTACCTGATCCGATGGACCGGAGAATGGGAACCGGCATCCGGCACGCGGTACGAGTACCGTGGAGAGATCTACTCGCGCACGACCGCGACCCAAGACACCTTCAACGTTCCCGTAGGGGGCACCTTCGCGGCGCAGTCATTCACCGTCCGCGCCGTCGACGACCGCGAGCTCGTCGATTCCCTCGGCGTGAGCCAGGCCTACCAGGTCACGAACCACGTTCCCCACATCGAGTGGAACCCGGATTTCGTTTTGCCCGACACGAGCCTTGCCGCTACGAGCTTCAGCTGGAACGCATCGGATCTCGATGGCCGCAAGACGATCACGAATTTCCATATCTGGCTCGACGACGATTCCCTGCATGCCCGCATCGTCTCGGACACCGTGGTCTCGGTGAGACCGGACGACTTCCCGGAGCGGGTCGACGGGCTACACACCCTCCACGTTCGTGGGTATGACGACGCCCGGACGCCCACCGCGGAGTCCCTGGCGCACAGATGGTTCGTCGAGTGGCCCCAGGACCAGCCTTACCTACTGATCCGGCAGTACGCGACAACGGGAATCCTCGATGAACGGGATCGTCTCCTCTATGACGCACTGATGACCGACATCGCGGGCGGCGGAGAGCGTTTCTATGTGATCGACATGAACACAGGCAACGACTTCGCCACCGCGGCCGAGATCGACCCCCTCTTCTCGCTCTTCGAGGGAGTCGCATGGCTCACGGGACCTTACAACGTGGCCAACGACGCAAAGATGGTCAGAAATCTCAAAACGGCCGAGAGCGGCTTGCGCTCCTATGTCGCTCGCGGAGGCAGGGTGCTCCTCATTGGACAGAGCGTGATCGGAACGGATGGAGCGCTCTCCTCGAAGTTCATCAAGGAGGACCTGGGCATCCCACGTTTCTACCGGAAGATCGCGGTTGAGCCGGGAGAGGTCACCACGACCAGTCTCGCCCTCTCCACGAACGAGTATGTCCGTTATGGAAATGGAACTCCCCCGGACAGCCTCAAGGTCTACAGCACAATGCTATGGGTCGACTACTTTCTCGCCCCGCTCTCGCCCGGCACCGGACGTTATTGGATCGCGCCAGGGACCATCCGCCGTATGATCGGCCGTGATACGGACCCGTCCCAGGACTCGACCGCAGCCTACCTGTGCGTCCAATCAAACCTGCAAGCAGGCCGGATCACCGTCGTGACGGCTTCGTATGCCCGCCTGTTCCCGAGACTCGGGGCTTCGGACCCGCTACCAGAGGAGGCACTTAAGCTCTTCCGCGAAGCACTGCTCCCATAACCCTTTCCGGAACTTGACGTAAGGCACTCCAAGGGATACAATAGACTGTAGATGAAGTACGCGCTCCGGCTTGCGCCGGTCCGCGCCGCCACGACGACCGTCGTCGTGCACGTCCAACCCCTCGAATCGGGAGGTCTACACCGATGCGAACTTCGCTAGGACGCGCCCTACCCATCTTGGCAGGGCTTCTCTTGCTGCTCATGGGCACGGCCAGTGCCGAGGAGACGATTTTCCAGATCCAGCTCGGCGCCATTCCCCTGAACACGACCGTCAACGTTCAGGGTGTTCTCGTGACCGGGGTGGCGATTTACGGATTCTTCATCCAGGAGCCCACACCCGATCCGGTGTACGGCCGCCAGTACAGCGGTGTCTTCGTCTACACGGGATCGAGCGCCGTCATCACGGCCAGGCGTGGTGACATGGTCAACGTGACGGGAGTCTACATCGAGTACTACGGGCGGGCGGAGATCGACCTCACGAGAGCGCCGCTCGGGACCTACACGATCCTCAGCAACAACAATACCCTCCCCGATCCCGTACCGGTCACGATCGCTGAAGTGAACACCGCAGGCGCCCTCGCGGAGAACTACGAGGGGGTGCTCGTCCGCGTCGATCGCCTCGACAGCACCCTCTTTGCGGGCAGGACGCTCTTCTCGAACGAGTGGACCCTCTGGCCGATCACCCCGGTCTATCCGCCGCCCATCGGGACCACCGGGGATACGTTGCAGGTCCGCGTCTTTCCTACCGGTCCGGGAGGCGACTTCGAGTACAGCATCCCGGCCCAGGGAACCGCGATCTCGTACACGCAGGGGATCCTCGACTACGCGTACAGCAAGTTCGCGATACTCCCCCGCAACTGCGATGAGGACATCGGAATGCCCTGCATTCCGAAGGTTCGGGGCGCCTTCGCGACCTCGCCGGCCGGTGTCGCCGTTCAGTTCGGCGTTGATGTCGACGCCACCTCTGCCTCAACACCCGAAAACTACGAACTCGGCAGCGGCTACACCGTCTACACCGCGCTCCGCGATCCGGCCAACCACAAGCGCGTCTTCTTGACGACCGACGATCTCGGCAACGGCCAGCAGGAGACGCTCACCGTTCTCGCGATGCTGTCGGAACAGGGCGTGCCGATGTCGGCCCCCGGAACCGCCGCGTTCCGCACGGGGATAACGCCGATCCGCACGATCCAGGAGGTCGCCGCCCCGGCGATCAGCGACGCATCGCTCCTGAACGGCGAGGTCGTCACGATCTCGGGGCGCATCACCGGCATCCAGGGCGGCTACTACTTCATGGCCGATGATGACGGCGCCCACTGGGACAACATCTACGTCCGCGTACTTGCCCGCGCCCCCCTCGAGGTCGGTGATCTCTTGAAGGTCGCCGGCAGGGTGAACGAGTACCCGGCAACCGGGACGTACCACATGACGCAGATTAGCTACACGGCAGGGGTCGACTACTGGATCCAGCTCGGCGGCGGCGCGACCGTGACGCCGAACGTCGTCACGGCTACCGACCTGAGGTGGCAGCGCGATCCCGCGAATGCCGCCGAGAAATGGGAATCGGCGCTGGTCCAACTCAATCAGGCGACGCTCCTCGACTCCGCCGCGGGGCAGGGCGGGTCGCCCACCTTCGGGGAGTACACCCTGAAGACAGCCGCCTCGCCCGACACGGCGTTCGTGGACATCAACCAGATCATCAATCCCAACTCGTACGATGCCTGCGCGGGCGACGTCGTCAATCTGACCGGACTGGTATGGTACGACTACAGCATCTACAGGATCTCCCCGCGGAGCGGCCGCGGATACGACATCATCGTGACCTATGACAATCCGGCATGCGCCGCGACCTCGGTCGGAGATGGCCTCGCCGGCCTTCTGCCGCCGCGGCTGGCAAACCAGCCGAACCCGTTCGGGCGGGTCACGACCATTCACTTCAACGTCCCGGCCGCCGATCGGATCAGCCTCGAGATCCTCGATCCAGCGGGAAGGTTGGTCCGCACGCTCCGCGACCATGTTTCGGTTCAGCCCGGACAGCAACAGGTCGTCTGGGATGGCAAGAACGACGCCGGACACTCTGTCGGTTCGGGGACCTACTTCGCTCGGTTGAGAACCCTCGCCGGCGAGACGGCCTCGAAGCTGATCGTTGTCAAGTAGGACCGCGACCGCAATCGGCCCAATCGGGATAGGGGGCGACGGTTGCCCGTCGCTCCCCTCCCACACCACCGGAC
>CAZNRY010000059.1:0-20065 GCA_964575675.1 uncultured bacterium | reverse complement strand
CGCGGGACGGATCCCTTTGCAAGTTGGCAATCCAATGCCTCCCAAGGTTGACAATAGGTTGACAATCCCAGGTGCGCCCGACGCAGCCGCCGCAATGGCGTGACGCCAAACGCGCGGAGGGCAAGACCTTTTGGGCCTGCGATCTATCGCAGCGCGCCGCCGTGCGGCATCCCGACTTCGCCCCTTGAGTCGCCCGGTGCGGTTTCCTATACTCCGGATTCGCGGTCACGGGCGGAGAGATGTCCGAGTGGTTGAAGGAGCACGCCTGGAGAGCGTGTAGGCGTGATGAGCGCCTCCAGGGTTCGAATCCCTGTCTCTCCGCCATTTGACATCCAGCCGGCTGGCTGTCAGATTCTGACGCGATGGGGCATCGGCTTCGGGGATCATTGAGTCTTCAGGCCGGGTGCCCGCCGGATCTCATGGGGATGTAGCTCAGTTTGGGAGAGCGCCTCGTTCGCAACGAGGAGGTCGACGGTTCGATCCCGTTCATCTCCACATGTTTCCCGTCTCTGGGTCGGGTCGTGCTAGGTGGGGAGTCAGCGGTGCCCTGTAACCCGCAATCCGCTACAGCGGGATTGAACTCCCTTCCGAGGCCTCGCCCGGTTGCGGCTTTGCGGTAGCCAAGGGGCTTTGACGGCCAGGTCCCGCGCAACGGGAGACTGCCGAACCCCGTCAGGACCGGAAGGTAGCAGCGGTAAGCAGGCCCTCTCGGGTGCCGCGGATCAACCTGACCTGAGCCTACAGCTTCAGCAGACCGCGGTCGGAAGGTCGAAGAAGGGTGCACGGCTCGTCCCGGGGATGGGCCATTTCCAGACCGAGGGATGTCGATGAGCTACCTCGTCCTCGCCTTGAAGTGGCGTCCGCAGACGTTCGACGAGATCGCGGGGCAAGATGCGATCTCGCAGACGCTCAAGAACGCGATCCGCTCCGAACGGGTCGCCCACGCCTACCTTTTCACTGGCCCTCGAGGGGTGGGGAAGACCTCCGCGGCCCGGATTCTGGCCAAGGCTCTGAACTGCGCCCAAGGGCCGACCCCCGACCCGTGCAACAAGTGCGACTCCTGCCGCGAGACGACGACCGGCAGATCGCTCGACGTCTTCGAGATCGACGGCGCCTCGAACCGCGGAATCGACGACATCCGCGCCCTGCGCGAGAACGTCCGCTACGCGCCGGCCTCGGGACGGGTGAAGGTCTACATCATCGACGAAGTCCACATGCTGACGACCGACGCCTTCAACGCGCTCCTGAAGACCCTCGAGGAACCGCCGTCGCACGTCGTCTTCGTCCTTGCGACGACCGAGCCGCTCAAGCTCCCGGCGACGATCGTCTCGCGCTGCCAGCGCTTCGACTTCTCGCGGCTCCGGCTTCGCGACACGCACGACCGCCTGAAGACGATCTGCACGGCCGAGGGTGTCGAGATCACGGACGACGCCCTCTCCCTGATCGCGCGCCGCGCCGAGGGGAGCATGCGCGACGCGCTCACGCTCCTCGATCAGGTGATCGCCTCGGGACGCAGCCCGCTCGATGCCGCCGAGGTCACGGCGGCGCTCGGGATCGCGGGGCGTGAGTTCTACTTCTCGCTCGGGGATGCGATCCTCGATGGCGACCCGGGGCGCGCGTTGTCACTCCTCGCGACCGCCTACGGCGACGGTCAAAACCTGCAAGAAGTCTCCGAGGAGCTCGTCTCGCACCTTAGAAACCTCCTCGTTCTCTCGATCGGCGCGGCGGCCGTCGAGCTGATCGACGCGACCGACTCGGAACGGGACCGCTACCGCTCCCAGGCTGAGCGCGCGCAGCCGGCCGATCTGATCCGGCAGCTCCACCTCGCGATGGAGGCGGCATCCAGGATGCGGCGCTCAGGCTACCCGCGCGTGGTCCTCGAGGTGGCGGTCGCCGAGATCGCGTTGATGCCCCGCTCCATCGATCTGGCCGCGCTCGCGCGCCATCTGCCGGAGATCGCCGAGCCGGAGCCGATTGGCCGCGGCCCGGAGGTGTTGGGTCGCGGACCGGAATCGCCGGGGCCGTCGCCATCCTCGCCTCGGTCGGTCGCGAAGGCGACCGCCCACCCGTCGGCGGGCGCAACGGGACGGAAGTCCTCGCCGCGTCCGACGGCGGTGACGGACGGCGGAGATCTGGCGCCTGATTCGCCGCAAGCGATCGGGGGACCGACCGCGCAAGCGGCCGGAAGCGAGATCATCGCGGACGCGCCCGCCGGGACGGCGGTCGCCGATGATCCGTGGAGCCGGGTCATCGATTGCCTCCGCAAGGGCAAGCCCGCGCTGGCCGCGGCACTGAACGCGAGCGAGTTGATCGGGGAAGATGGCGGCTACCTCAAGATTCGCCTCACGGGCGGCTCGGTCGGGTTTCAGGTCGCATCGATCGAGAGTCCGGCGAACCGCGCGGCGCTTCAGAAGGCGATCCAAGAAGTTTACGGCCGGCCGATCGGCTGCAAGGTGGACAACGCCACCCCGGCTCCCGAGCCCAGGCCGGGGAAGAAGTCTCCTCCTGCCGTTGCGGCGCCCAAAGCGAGATCGAACCTTGACGACATCCAGCGGATCGCCGACGGCATGAACGGCGAGATTCTGGGGCCATCTTAGACCACGCCCCGCGCGGCATGAGGCGATAAGCGACATCTGACGAGCGAGCTCTGTTGAACGAGACCTGACGAACGAGACCCGACGGAGGACGGATGCAGGATATCCGGAAGCTGATGAAGCAGGCGCAGGAGATGCAGGCGCAGATGCAGCAGATGCAGGAGCAGCTCGCCGAGCAGCAGATCGAGGGAACATCGGGCGGGGGAATGGTTGCAATCACGATGAACGGCCGCCACGAGGTCGTGAGCGTCAAGATCGACCCACAGGTCGTCGCTCCCGATGATGTCGAGATGCTCGAGGACCTGGTCGCGGCGGCCTGCAACGATGCCGTCGCGAAGGTGCAGGAGAAGATGCAGACCGAGATGAGCAAACTGACCGGCGGGCTCGGGCTGCCGGGGATGTTCTAGCGGCCGATGCAATATAGCTCACGCCTGCTCGAGGAGCTGATCACGCACCTCTCAAAGTTGCCCGGGATCGGCAGGAAGACCGCCCAGCGCCTGGCCTTCCACCTTCTGAAGACCGATGAGGAAGAGGCCTTGGGCCTCGCGCAGGCGATCACGCGGGTCCGGACCGATGTCGGCACGTGCGAGCGCTGTGGCAACGTGGCGGAGACGCAGCCCTGCTATCTCTGCGCCGACGAGCGGCGCGACCAGGCGCTCCTCTGCGTCGTAGAGCACCCCGGCGACGTCGTTGCGATCGAGCGCAGCAGCGCCTACCACGGTCTCTACCATGTGCTGCGCGGGGTCCTCTCCCCCCTCGACGGGGTCACGCCGGCCGACCTCCGGGTCGAAGAGCTGGTCGCTAGGGTGAAGGGCGAAGGGGTCCGTGAGGTCATCCTCGCCACGAATCCGACGAGCCAAGGGGAGGCCACCTCCCACTTTCTCGCCGATCTCCTCAGGGGGCAGGGGATCGAGGTCACGAGGATCGCCCGCGGCGTTCCGATGGGCTCCGAGATCGAGCTCTCCGACCAAGCGACCTTGGTCCGCGCCCTCGAGGGCCGTAAGCAGATCTAGCGATGCTGCGCCGGATTGTGCGAGGCATCATCCGCTGGGTCGTCCGCGGCATCGGGACATTCGGCTTCATCGGTCATCTGCCGCTGGCGCCGGGGACGTGGGCGAGCGCGGCCGCCTTGGCGTTGTGGCTCGTCCTGCCGCCGGCGGGGCTCGGCCTCTCGATCGTAGGTCTGATCCTGCTCATCGGCGTCGGAACATGGACGGCCCACCGTCTGGAGGCCGACTACGGCCACGACGATCATCGCATCGTGATCGATGAGGTGGCCGGCTCGCTGATCGCGATCGCGGGCTTACCCCCGCACCTTTCGATCGCGATCGTCGGGTTCGTGCTCTTCCGCTTCTTCGACATCGTGAAACCGCCGCCGATCTACCAGATCCAGGCGATGCCGGGGGGAATCGGGGTGATGATCGACGATGTTCTGGCCGGGATCTTCTCGAACGTCGTCCTGCGGCTTCTTCTCGCCTGGAACCCCGGAGGGTTCCTGGCCGCGGGCTAAGGCCTTCGCTTCCTCCGGGTCGCCGCGGGGCCGCGGACCGCTCCTTTAACCGCTCGCGTCGCCTCTCCCCCTGGCGCCCGGCCCGACTTCCTCTTACCCTGTTGCTGGCACCCACAAACGACGGGGCGCCGATGGGAGGAACGCGATGATCTGGATCGAGATCCTGACGATCGGCGGCGAGATCCTCTCGGGACGTACGGTCGACACGAACTTCGCCTTCCTCGCCCGGGGGTTGCTGGCCCACGGGCTGGTGTGCCGCTGGCACACCTCGGTCCCCGATGAGCGCGAGCCTCTGGCCGAAGCCCTCGCAGCCGCCCTCTCACGCGCCGACATCGTGATCACGACGGGTGGCCTGGGGGCAACGCCCGACGACATCACGCGGAAACTCCTCGCCACGGTCCTGAAGCGCCAGCTCATCCTTCGCGAGGATCTCCTGTCCGCGATCCAGGAACGGTATGAGAGGCTCGGACGCAAGGCGCCTGCGAATCTGCAGGCGCAGGCGCTCGTTCCCTTCGGGGCCGACCTGATCGAAAACCAGATCGGGCTCGCCCCCGGTCTGCGCCTGCGCACGCCCGACAATCGCGTTCTCTACGCTCTGCCGGGGGTGCCTCCCGAGATGGAACGGATGGCGGAACAGTTCGTGCTTCCCGAGATCGCATCGCTGGCTCCCTCCGTGAGGAGACATGAGCGGGTCGTCCGAACGACGGGGATCCCCGAGACGATTCTCGCGGAGATGCTCGCGCCGCTGATCCCTCCGGAAGTGCGGGTCGCCTATCTGCCACACCTCGGAACCGTGGAGCTGCGCTTCTCGGTGGATGCGGAGGAGCGGTCTGCGCGGCCCGTCCTCGAGCAGGTCGTCGCGATGCTCAAGAGTCGGATCGGACCCGCCGTCTATGCCGACGGAGAGATCGCTCTCGAGGAGGTTCTCGCCACGGCGCTTCTCGCGCGGGGATGGAAGCTCGCCGTCGCAGAATCGCTCACGGGCGGCGCGATCGGGGCGAGGATCGTCCGCGTTCCCGGCGCCTCGCGCTATTACCTGGGCGACATCGTTGCCTACGACAATGCGGCAAAGGCGAACCTCCTCGGCGTTCCGGAGGGATGGATCCGCGACCACGGCGCGGTCAGCGCGCAGGTCGCCGAGGCGATGGCGAGCGGCGTGCGGGAGAAGTTCGGCGCGGACGTCGGTGTTTCGACGACGGGCGTGGCTGGTCCCGACGGGGCGACCCCCGAAAAGCCGGTCGGCATGGTCTACCTGGGCCTTGCCTGGCCCGGAGCCCGCACGACCGTGCGTAGGCAGATGCCGGGGGACCGGTCGATGGTGATCGAGCGCAGCGTGAACGCCGCCCTCGACCTCGTTCGCAGGGTGGCGGCCGGGTTGTCGCTCGACTCGACGATGTAGCGGCGGGATGCACGGGGCCTGCCGGCGTTCGCCCGGCGCATCCCGCTCGGCCGAGAGCAACCGAGCGAGCGCACGACCAGCGCACGCGATCACCGAAGAGGGAGCCGACCGACATGGAGCAACCAACGCGCGCATTCGCCGCATTCGAGATCCCGGGCGAGACGAAGGAACGGATCGGCCGCTTCATCGAAGAGATTCGTCCGCGACCCGGCGCGTTCGACCTGAAATGGGTCAGTTCCAAGATCATCCACATCACCGTCCGATTCTTCGGCGATCTCGACCGCAAGCAGCTCGGGAAAGCGCGCGCAGCGATCCGCTCCCTCGACCGCACGTGGGATCCGCCGCATCTCTCAATCGGCGCGATCGGGGCCTTCCCAAGCGCGCGCCGCCCGCAAGTCGTCTGGCTCGGCGTCGAGGATCCCGATGGCGGTCTGCGCGATCTCGCCGCGGCCGCCGACCGAGCGATCCGCGTCGCGGGGTTCGGCGCCGCCGACAAGCCGTTCGTGGGGCACCTGACCCTGGCCCGGTTGCGCCGCGGCATGCGATCGCCCAGTCTCGAGGAGATCGTCGGCGGTTTGACACCGCCCGGCGGCCCCCTTACGATCGGCTCCATTACGCTTTTCAAGAGCGATCTGCGCCCCGGGGGTCCGGTCTATACCCCTCTCGAGTGCGCCCGTGCCCGGCAGGATCTGGCAGATGAGGACCGACAAGGGACATAAAGAACGACGGTCATGCCTCCACGCGCCCGGCGATCCGGGCAGGCCCGGTTTGGTTTGAAGGAAGGAGAGCCCACTGATGGGTGAGGACCAGGGTAAGGAGAAGGCGAAGGCGCTGGAAGACGCGATTGCCGGAATCGAGAAGCAGTTCGGCAAGGGATCGATCATGCGTCTGGGAACGCATGAGGCGGTCGTTGATGCGGAGGTGCTCCCGAGCGGGTCGCTCACCCTGGACCTCGCCCTCGGGATCGGAGTGATTACGCGCGGCCGCGTGATGGAGGTCTTCGGGCCCGAGTCGTCCGGCAAGACGACCCTCTGCCTCCAGATGATCGCGAGCGTGCAGCGCCACGGCGGCACCGCGGTCTTCATCGACGCGGAGCATGCGCTGCAGCCCTCGTACGCGAAGAAGCTCGGGGTCGACATCGACAACCTACACGTGAGCCAGCCCGACACGGGGGAAGAGGCGCTCGAGATCGCCGACCATCTCGTCCGAAGTGGCGCGGTCGATGTGATCGTCGTCGACTCGGTCGCGGCACTCGTTCCGCGCGCCGAGATCGAGGGGGAGATGGGCGATTCCCACATGGGGCTCCAGGCCCGCCTGATGTCGCAAGCGCTTCGGAAGCTCTCGGGCTCGATCAGCAAAAGCAAGACGATCGTCATCTTCATCAATCAGATCCGGATGAAGATAGGCATCCTCTTCGGCAACCCCGAGACGACGCCGGGAGGCAATGCGCTGAAGTTCTACTCCTCGGTCCGGCTCGACATCCGCAAGATCGCCTCGATCAAGGAGAAGGATATCGTCGTCGGCAACCGGACCCGCGTGCGCGTCGTGAAGAACAAGGTCGCAGCACCCTTCCGGAGCGCCGAGTTCGACATCCTCTTCGAGGAGGGGATCTCGCGCACCGGGGAGTTGATCGACTTGGGCGTCGAGGCCGGCATCCTCCAGAAGATGGGAACCTGGATCTCGTACGGCGAGGAGCGGCTCGGCCAGGGACGGGAGAACGCGCGCCAGGTGCTTCGCGAGAACCACCAGATGGCCGACCGCCTCGAGAAGCAGATCCGGGAGTCGCTGGGGCTCCCGATCATCGGGCCTTCGCCGTATGCGGAGTCCAAGAAGGGGGACGAGAAACCCGCCGCCGCGCGCGAGAAGAAGTCGGCGAAGGTGAAGGACGCCGTGTCGTGAGAGGCAGGTCGCGCGGGCGTTCCGCCGACGGGCCGCAGGAGCCCCGGGAACGGCCGCGCGACCCCTTCGAGATGGCCTGCCGCTACCTGGCCGTGAGCGAGCGGTGCGCGGCGCAGGTGCGCGATTACCTCCGGCGGAAGGGCTTCGAGGTCGAGGAAGCCGCCCGGACGATCGATCTCCTGAAGACGCGCAGGCTCCTGGACGATCTCCGATTCGCACGGCTCTTCGTCCAGAGCCGCTGCAGGCGGTCGCCTCGATCGCGCGCCCTCCTCATCAAGGAGCTGCGGGTGAAGGGGGTCGATGCGGAGACGGCCCAGCAGGCGGTCTCGGAGTTCCTGCTCGAGGTCCCCGAGGAGGAGCTGGCCCGCCGTGTGGTCGAGCGCCTTGCTTCCCGAGGTCCCGCCGATCGCGAACGGGCCGCCCGGCGGCTGCGCTCGCGCGGGTTTCGAGCCTCCGCGGCGCTCGGGCGCGGGGTCGAGAACGGCGATCCCGGCACGGACGCGGCAGGGGGGTAGACCACAGACGGCCGCGCGGGCACAGTCATGAGGCAGCGGACAACACGGCCAATCGGCAGCAAGGGTGGATTCGGATGACACATCTCTCGCGCGAGGTTCGCACGAAGTTCGTCGACTTCTGGCGGTCCAAGGACCACCGGATGCTGAAGAGCGCGCCGCTCGTCCCCAAGGAAGATCCGACGCTGCTCTTCACCTCCGCGGGTATGGTGCAGTTCAAGAAGTATTACTCTTCGAGGGAGCCGCTCGAGTTCCGCCGCGCGACGACCGTGCAGAAGTGCCTCCGCGCGAGCGACCTCGAGGATGTCGGTTTCACGCCTCGCCACTGCACTTTTTTCGAGATGCTTGGCCACTTCAGCTTCGGCGACTACTTCAAGCGCGAGGCGATTCTCTGGAACTGGGAGTTCTTCACGGGGGTCCTCGCACTGCCGCCGGCGCTCTTGCGTCCCTCCGTCTTCGAGGAAGACGAGGAGGCCTTCGCGATCTGGCGCGACGAGGTGGGAATCAGGCCGGAGTGGATCTTCCGCCTGGGCCGAAAGGACAACTTCTGGGGCCCGGCGGGGGACACGGGCGCCTGCGGGCCGAGCTCCGAGCTCTACTACGATCTGGGCGCCGAGCTTGGTTGCGGCAAGGAGGGCTGCGGGCCGGGGTGCGACTGCAGCCGTTGGATCGAGGTCGGCAACCTCGTCTTTCCGCAGTTTGACCGGCAGGCCGATGGAAGCGATCTGCCGCTGCCCAACCGCGGAATCGACACGGGGATCGGCCTCGAGCGCCTCACGATGGTCCTCGCGGGCAAGAAGACGATCTTCGAGACCGATCTCTTCGTCCCGCTGATCACACGGCTCGTCTCCCTCGGCGCGGCTTCCTACGAAGGCGACCGCAAGAGCGCGCACCACATCATCGCCGACCACACCCGCGCGCTTACCTTCGCCCTGACCGAAGGGATTCTGCCGAGCAACGAGGGGCGCGGCTACCTGATCCGCCGGCTTCTGCGCCGAGCCGCCGTGCAGGGGCATCGGCTCGGATTGCGAGAGCCGTTTCTCCATCGCCTGATGGAGACGGTCGTGGAGGAGATGGCGCCGGTCTACCCGGAGCTGAAGAAGGCCAAGGAAGCGGTCAGGACCGCCCTGCAATCCGAGGAGGAGCGGTTCGTGTCAACCCTCGAGCAGGGGCTTAGCCGATTCGAGGAGATCGCCTTGCGGCAGTCCGGGGGCGCGATTCCCGGCCGCGACGTCTTCCTTCTCTCCGACACCTACGGATTCCCGCCCGATCTGACCGCCGTGCTCGCGCACGAGCGGGGTCTCACGATCGATGAGACCGGTTTCGCGGGCGAGATGGAACAACAGCGGGAGCGATCGCGCGCGAGCGCGACGTTCCATCGCGGGCAGGGAGACGCGCTCGATTGGACCGTTCTGAGCGACGGCCCACACTCCCGCTTTGTCGGTTATGAGTCGATCGAGAAGGATGCGATGCTCCGCCGCACGGCCCCCGTGCCGGGCGCGAAGGACGAGCACTGGGTCGTCGTCGATGAGACGCCCTTCTACGCCGAGTCGGGGGGACAGGTCGGCGACACGGGAGTGGTATCCGGGCCGGGATTCTCTGGGACGATCCTCGACACCGTCCGCGCAGGGGACGAGACGCGCCACCGGGTGCGCATTGACGCCGGAACCTGGTCGGCCGGACCGGCCCGCCTGGCCGTCGATCCGGCGGCGCGCGACGCGACCCGTCGTAATCACACCGCGACACACCTCCTCCACGCGGCCTTGCGGATGCGCCTTGGGCTACACGTGACGCAGGCCGGATCGCTCGTCGGCCCGCACCGCCTTCGCTTCGACTTCACCCATGCGGGCGCCCTCTCGGAGGAGGACCTCGAAGCGATCGAGACGACGGTGAACGCGGAGATCATGAAGGACTCGGCCGTGGAGCTCCGCATCTCGTCCTATGACGAGGCGATCCACGACGGCGTGATGGCGCTCTTCGGCGAGAAGTACGAGGACGAAGTCCGGCGCGTGAAGGTTCCCGGGTTCAGCGAGGAGCTCTGCGGCGGGACGCACGTCGGCCGGACCGGGCAGATCGGGTCGTTCTTGATCCTCTCCGAGGCGGGGATCGCCGCCGGGGTCCGAAGGATCGAGGCGTTGACGGGAGCCGGAGCGGTCGGCGTCCGGTTGCGCGAGAAGCGGTTGATCGAGTCTCTTCGCCGGCAGCTACAGGCGACGCCCGACGATCTCCCCGTCCGTCTCCAGGGGCTTCTCGACGAGAATCAGAAGCTCAAGAAGGAGGTCGCGCAACTCCGGAAGGGCGGCGCTCGGGACGATCTGGTCGAGATCTTGGGAGCCGCGCAGACGCACCCCGCCGGACGGTTGATCGTCGCCGAGATCGTGGTCGAGAGTACCGAGGGGATCCGCGAGACGGGAGACCGGCTTCGAGAGAAGCTCGGCACGGGGATCGGGCTCCTCGCCGTTCGTTGCGCAGAGAAGACGACGCTCCTCGCCGTCGTGACCGATGACCTCGTGAAGGCCGGCAAGGCGCGGGCAGACGCGGTCGTTCGGGATGCCGCGCAACTGGCGGGGGGAACCGGGGGCGGAAGGCCCCAGCTCGCGATGGCCGGTGTCGCCGACCAATCCAAGGTACCCGAGGTGCTCGCGGCGATGCGGGAGCGGCTCGCCTCCCTGCTGGGCGCATAGGGTAAAACGGTGGCGCGTCGGATTCTCCTCACGGGAGCGAGCGGCCTCTTGGGGCAGCGCGTCCTCGGCGGGCTTCAGACGCTCGGAGATGTCCATGCGCCGCCCATCGAGGAGTTCGATCTCCGCCGCCCCGACACGGTCGATTCGATCTTCAAGAGGGTGAAACCGGATCTCGTCGTCCACCTGGCCGCGGAAACGCGCGTCGACCACTGCGAGGGGCACGCGGAGGAGGCGTTACTCGTAAATGCCTCGGGGGCCGCGCGGATCGCGGAGGCCTGTCGCGCCCTCGGCGCGCGCCTCGTCCTGATGAGCACCGACTATGTATTCGACGGTGCGAAGGGCGATCCCTACCGGGAGGAGGATCCGACGGGCCCCCTCAGTGTGTATGGGCGGAGCAAGGAAGCGGCGGAGCGCGCGGTACTCGCGATCGTCGCCGACCGGCTCGTCGTCCGATCGGCGAGCCTCTTCGGCCGCGGGGGGCATCACTTCGTCGCCGGCGTGCTCAAGCAGGCGCGAAAGGGCGCCCCGCTGCGCATCGTGAACGATCAGGTCCATTCCCCGACCTTCGTGGGGCACCTGGCGCCGGCTCTGGTTCGCGCCGCGGCGTCGGATCTGCAGGGAATCCTGCACCTCGCGGGCCGGGGAGGGTGCAGCTGGTTCGATTTCGGCCTGGCGATCCTCTCCCGCGCGGGCATCTCCGCAGCCTGTGATCCGATCTCTTCGGCGGAGCTGAATCGTCCGGCGCGACGGCCCGCCTACTCGGTTCTCGATACGGACCTCGCCATGGAGAAGCTGAACATCCAAATGCCGGGATGGCGGGAGGGCCTCGAGGCCTTCTTCGAGGAGGGTGCCGCGTGATCCGCGCGATTGTCCAGCAGGTTCGAGTCCGCCAGTGGACGAAGAACCTCGTTCTCTTCGCCGGGGTGATCTTCGCCCACGAGTTCATGAACCGCGGGGAGATCTGGCGCGCGGTGGTCGGGTTCTTCTCCTTCTGCCTCCTGGCCTCGGCGATTTACGTCCTGAACGATCTGATCGACCTCGACATGGATCGCGTCCACCCGAAGAAGCGGCTGCGGCCATTGGCCTCGGGCAGGATCTCGATCCCCATCGGTTGGGTCCTGATGCTTGGAGCGTTCATCGCTGGGGGGCTCCTCTCCGCGACGCTCGGGCGCAGGTTTCTGCCGGTCGCGGGGGGATATCTCGTTCTGAACGTCCTCTACACCCTGGTGCTGAAACGGATCGTGATGATAGACGTTCTCGCGATATCGATCGGTTTCGTCCTTCGCGCCGTGGGAGGGGTTGCGCTCCTCACCCAGCCGGTCGATCTGTCGCCCTGGCTGCTTCTCTGCACCTTCTTCCTGGCCCTCTTCCTCGCCGTCGGAAAGAGGCGCCACGAGAGGGTCTTGCTGCGCGAGCAGGCCGAACATCATCGAAAGACCCTGGCCGAGTATCCGCCCGAGCTCGTGGACCAGCTGATCCCGGTCGTCACGGCGGCCACGGTGATCTCCTACGCGATCTACACGGTGTCTCCGACGACGATCGAGCGCGTCGGGGGATCCGACCTCGTCTACACGGTTCCCCTCGTCGTCTTCGGGGTCTTCCGCTACCTCTATCTCGTCTTCAGGAGGATGCAGGGGGGCGCGCCCTCCGAAACCCTGCTCGCCGATCCGCCGATGCTGATCAACGTGGTCCTTTGGCTAGGCCTGGTGATCTGGATCCTCTATGGGAAGGGCTAGCCGCCGGGATCGCGCGGCCCTAGGGGGTAAGCGCGCCGCCGAAACGGCGGCTCGATCTGCCGCAGCGCCCGCCTGCGATCTTTGCATCGAGGCGCGGGCCAAGATCAACCTCGGCCTCGAGGTCCGCGGGGAAAGACCGGACGGCTACCATGAGATCCGAAGCCTGATGCAATCCGTCCGGCTCGCGGACCGGATCGAGCTTACCCTCGCCCCCCGGGGGGGACTGTCGCTGCGCTGTCCGAATAGCGGCCTTCCCGCTGACGAGGGGAACCTCGTCCTGCGGGCGGCGCGGCTCCTGAGGGAACGGACCGGGGTGGCCGGGGGCGCCCGGATCGTCCTTCGCAAGAGAATCCCGATCGGGGCCGGACTCGGGGGAGGGTCGAGCGATGCTGCGGCCACCCTGGTCGGTCTGAATCGACTCTGGGGACTCGGGATGTCGCCAGCCGACCTGGAGTCTCTAGGGTCTGAAATCGGCGCTGACGTTCCATTTTGCATCCGCGGGGGTACGCAACTCGTGAGGGGGAAAGGGGAGCGGCTGACCCGCTTGCCGTCCCTGCCCCGGCAGCCCGTCTTGATCGTCTTCCCGTTGATAGGCATCTCGACCGCATCTGTTTACAGGGATAGAAGATTGGCGTTGACACCCCGGGGGCCCCTATCTAAACTTCCTTATTGCGACCTGACAACCCGTTTGGGTGTAGTCGATTGCATCGCCAAGTTGCGGAACGATCTCGAACCCATAGTGGTGATGCGGCATCCTCGGGTTGGCCGGATTATGCGGGAGATTGGGGCTCTCGCACCGGCCGTCGTCAGGGTCTCCGGGAGCGGATCGAGCCTCTTTGTGCTCGGTGAGGAGAGCTCGACGCTGCGCCGGTGTTCTGGAGGGGCACCGGTTCGAGACTGCCGGGTTTTTCTAACCCGGTTCGCAGGGAGGGGTTGGATCTCCATCGATCCACGAGCGGGATGGACGGATCCTTGAGGTTACCGGATCCGGTCGATCAGCCTCTCGCGGATTCGTCACCGTAGCTTTGTTCCCGTGCACCGGGCGCCATGAGGGCGCCCGACATGACGATGGGTGGTGACCAGCATGAAGATCACAGAAGTTCGCATCTCGCTGCGAGACGACGAGAAGCTCAAGGCATTTGTGAGCATCACCCTGGACAACTGCTTTGTGATCCGGGGCTTGAAGATCATCTGCGGCAACAAGGGACTGTTCGTCGCGATGCCCAGCAGAAGAAAGCCCGACGGGACATTCCAGGATCTGGCGCATCCGATCAACAATGCGACCAGAAGCTGGATCGAAGGAGAGATCCTTGAAGCGTACCGTTTGGAGTTGGAGAGGAGCGCCCTCGTCCAGTAGTATCTGACCGGATCCTGCCGCGGCGCAGCCGCACAGTCCGATCCCGGCCGACTTCTTCAGCTTCGCCGGGACCCTCGGGATGGTACTGTCTCGGGAAGATTGGGGCGTCGTCCAATGGCAGGACACGGGATTTTGGATCCCGTTACGGAGGTTCGAATCCTCCCGCCCCAGCAATTCTCTTAGAGATCCTGCGAGCAATAGGGTCCGGAGTTGCATGGGCGGGCCGCCTTTGGCGGTTCGGCCGAGCGGAGGAGATTGTGCTCGACACGCTACGCGTCTTCACGGGTAACGCCAACCCGAAGCTTGCGCGCGAGATCGCCGCCTACCTCGGAAGCGAGCTGGGCGAGGCTGAGGTCGGCCTCTTCAGCGACGGCGAGATCAACGTGAAGATCGACGAGAACATCCGCGGCTGCGACGTCTTCATCGTGCAGCCGACCGGCGCTCCTTCCGACAATCTCCTCGAGCTCTTGATCATGATCGACGCGGCCCGCAGGGCAAGCGCGCGGCGCGTGACGGCCGTCCTCCCTTACTTCGGCTACGCGCGGCAGGACAGGAAGGACCAGCCGAGGGTTCCGATCTCGGCGAAGCTCGTCGCCAATCTGATCACGGTGGCGGGAGCGAATCGGGTCCTCACGATGGACCTTCATTCCTCACAGATTCAGGGGTTCTTCGACATCCCCTTCGACCACCTCTACGCGGCGCCCGTTCTGATTCGGCACTTCCGCGAACTGGCGATCCCGGACCTCGTCGTCGTTGCGCCCGATGTCGGGAGCATCAAGATGGCGCGCGCCTACGCGAAGAGACTGAGCTCGGGCCTCGCCCTCGTCGACAAGCGCCGCGTCCGCGCCGACGAGATGGAGGTCATGAACGTCATCGGAGACGTCAAGGACAAGAACGTCGTGATTTTTGACGACGTGATCTCGACCGGGAAGACGATCAGCCGGGCCGCGATCGCGCTGCGCAAGCACGGGGCCCGGGAGATCTTCGTCGGCGCGACCCACGCCGCGTTCTCGGATGAGACCGTTCCCGTGCTCAACGATTCGCCCGTGAGAGAGGTCGTCGTGACCGATTCGATTCCGCAGAGGCCGGAGCGCCTGAGCTCCTCGAAGGTTCGCGTCCTGAGCGTGAGCGGCCTTTTGGGAGAGGCGATCCGGAGGATTCACGAAGAACGTTCGCTCAGCTCCCTGTTCGTTTAGGGAAGCCGACCGATCCAAGCAAGAGGAGAAAGAAACGATGGATGCAGTTGAAGTTCGGTGTGAGATCCGGTCCAGCTTGGGCAAGGGCGGCGCCCGCCAGGCTCGGTTTGGCGGCAAGACTCCGGGGGTGCTCTACGGTTCGGGAGAGAAGACCCTCGCGATCAATCTGGAGACGAAGAGCTTTGATCGTCTCGTTCACAAGCACGGGAGCAGCGCCTTCATTCTCGACCTGAAGCTTGGGGGCCAGGAGGACCGCGACCTGAAGGCGATCATCAAGGAGCTTCAGCGCGACCCGATCACGTCCCGGATCATCCACGTCGATTTGCAGCACGTCTCGATGACCCAGACGATCGAGGTCCACGTCCCCATCCACCTGGTCGGCACCCCTGCCGGTGTGAAGGAGGGAGGTATCCTCGAGCAGCTCCTGCGCGACATCGAGGTCTCCTGCCAGGCCTCGCAGATCCCCGAGCGGGTCGATTTCGAGGTGAGCCACCTTCAGAAGGGGAATTCCGTCCATGTCAGCGACCTCGTTCTGCCCGAGGGAATCAAGGTCCTGACCCCTGCCACTCGCGTCGTCGCGGCGGTCGTGACGAAGGCGGTCGAGGCTGAGCCGGTGGCCGCTGTGGCCGAGGCGCCCGCGGCTGGGGCCGTAGAGGAGAAGGACAAGGACAAGGACAAGGAGAAGGGAGAGGAGAAGCCGGAGAAGGCTTCGCCGAAGTCATAGATCAGCGATGGAGATCCGTTGCGTTGCCGGGTTGGGGAACCCGGGCGCGCGCTATGAGTGGACGCGGCACAACGCCGGGTTCTGGGTGGTGGAGCGGATTGCGAGACGGTGTTCTCTATCGTGGCGCCGTCTCGGCGACGCATCCGAGTCGGGGGGCGAGATCGAGGGCAAGAATGTGGTGCTCTTGCGCCCCGGCATGTTCATGAACCGCAGCGGCGAGGCGGTTCTTCGGTGCATGGAACGCAATCGACTCCTTCCGGAGGAGATCTTGGTCGTCGTGGATGACGCGGCGATCCCTCCGGGACGGCTCCGGATGCGGGAGGGGGGCAGTTCCGGCGGACACCGCGGGCTGATCTCCGTGGAGGAATCGCTCGGAACCACGAACTACCCGCGCTTGCGGATCGGCGTGGGGGGCGCCGCCCCTGAGGAAGACATGGCCGACTTCGTCCTGCGGCCTCTGGAGGCGCAAGAGAGGGCTCTGTTCGAAGGGATAGCGGAGAGGGGAGCCGACGCCGTGCGGATGGCGCTGGCGGCGGGGCTGACCCAGGCGATGAATCGCTTCAACCCTCCTCCGATGGAGGAGGGTGCGGCGCCGGCGGGCCCGCAAACGGATCGATCCGAGGAGAACTGACGGCATTCTGCGGGAGCCCGAGCGGGGGGGCTCTCGCGGACGGGACGCCCCGCGGAGACGCGACCCTCGTGGGGTCCGAAAGGTGGGTTCTTTGAGAGAGTACGAAACGGTCTTTGTCCTGCATCCGAACCTCGAAGAGGCTCGGATCGAGGAGGAGATCGAAGGGGTTCGGTCGACGATCGCGGCGGCATCCGGCGAGATCCTCGACGTGGAACGATGGGGACGCAGGAAGCTGGCCTACACGATCGGCAAGGTAAACGAAGGGATCTACACGCTCGTCCGCTTCCGTGCCGAAGCCGGCGTCGTGAGCGATCTCGAGCGGCGCTATCGTCTTCGGGAGGACATCCTTCGGCACCTGACCGTTCTGTCGCAGGGGCCTGCCGCTTCCGAGATGGGGATGCGCCGCGAGGAGGGCGGACTGCATGCCGCCTCCGCCCCGCAAGAGGGTGCGGCGTCCCCGACCGGGGAGGGCGAGACGGTTCCGGGGGAAACCCCGGTCACGACGACAGAGACCGTGGATGCGGCCCCCACGGAACCCGAGACGAAAGCCGACACACAAGCTTTCTAGCCCGGATACGACCGGGTGGGAGGAGTTCCAATGGAAGGCACGACGTACCCGCGCATGAACCGGGTCGTTCTGACGGGAGTCGCTCAGGAAGCGCCTGAGCTCCGGTATACGCCCTCAGGGGTTACGGTCTGTTCATTCCGCGTTCAAGTCGGGAGGATCCTCCGCGACCGCACAGGCGGTTCGCGCGAAGTCGCTGCCTACCTGACCGTGGTCGCGTGGCAGGAGGCGGCCCAGCGTATGTCCCGGGATCTCAAGAAGGGGCAGGCCGTTTATGTCGAGGGGTACGTGAGCAGCCGTTCCTTCACAACCGCCCGGGGCGAGAAGCGGACGGCCGTCGAGATCTACGCCGAGCAGATCCAGATCCTCGGTCCCTTCACCGAGGGTGAGGGTCCCGCGGACGCTCCCCAGGCGGAATCCCGCGCCGGTGGCAACCGGGGCGGACGGCGTGGCGCGGCGGAGCCCAAGCACGAAGATGCTGGCCATGATGCTGGCCAAGAAGCCGGCCATGAAGAACATGCCGGGGAAGCGGCCCCTGACGCCGCCTCCGCGACCGAACACCATGAACACCATGAGGAAGCCCTTCCCCACAACGAGGAAGGTTCACACGAAGACACCTTGCCGCTCTAGATGCACGGGAACGGCGAGTATCTGAACGGGCGACGGGAGGATTGAAGAATGCCGAGAGGAGAACCCCGTGGGCAGCGCAAGAAGGTCTGCAAGCTCTGCGTGGACCGCGTTGCGTACGTTGACTACAAGGATGAAAAGCGCCTCCAGAGGGCGATTACCGAGCGGGGAAAGATCGTGCCGCGCCGGATCTCGGGCAATTGCGCGAGGCACCAGGCGCAGATTACCCGTGCCGTGAAGCGCGCCCGGGTCCTGGCGCTGATCCCCTTCACATCGGAGTCGTACAAGTAACCGACCCGAAGCAAAGGAAAGGAACGATCCGATGGAGATCATTCTTCTCGATGAAATCGACGGGCTCGGGCGGCGCGGCGACAAGGTGAACGTCTCGCGCGGTTACGCCCGAAACTACTTGCTCCCCAACAAGCTCGCCCTCGAGGCGACCGGCGCGGGCGCGAGGATCTTCATGGAAAGCGAGAGAACCAAGATCCTGCGGTCCGACCGGATGCGCGCGGTTGCCGAGAAGCTCGCGACGAAGTTGAACAAGGTGTCGGTCACCGTGCTGATGCAGGCGGGCGAGGACGATCGTCTCTTCGGATCGGTCACGGCCTCCGACATCGCCGAGAAACTGTCGGCCGAGGGTTTCGAGGTCGACAAGCGGTCGATCCACCTCGATGAGCCGCTGAAGGCGCTCGGCGCCTACAACGTTCACGTGAAGCTCCACCACGACGTCGAGGCGAAGGTCCGCGTTTGGGTGAAGAAAGAGGGGCTTGCCTGACCGTCATGAATAAGCTGCCCTTGATCGGTTTCTGGACGGTGCGCAGGGCGCGCGCCGGGTTCCTATTGGGTCTCGCGGTCGGGGCAGGTGCCGTCATCGGTTTCCTGCAGTGTTCCGGCGGAGCGCCCAAGGGCGATGCGGAGGAGTGTGACGGGCTCGTGCTCGCCAGGATTGCGGGGAAGGAGTTCACGGTCGCCGACCTGAAGTTGAAGATCAAGTGGCAGTTCAAGCAGCTCGGGCAGGGGACCGGTACCCATATGGTCCGCCAGCAGATGGACGTCTTCCGCGACGCGGTCGACCAGCTCTGCCTCGTGGCCTCGCGGAGAAGAAGGGGTACGACAAAGAGCAGGAGTTCAAGGACGTTTGGGAGCTGTCGCGCCGGTACATCCTCTCCGACCGAACGGTTCAGAAGGAGGTGCGCGACAAGGCGATCCCGACGGAAGAGGAAATCGCGAAGTACTACGAGGAGCATACCGGCGAGTTCATGATACCGGCCCGCGTCCAGGTGGCCCATGTCCTCGTCAAGACGAAGGCGGAGGCCGAGACCGCGCACGCGCGGATCCTTGCAGGAGAATTGGTCGGGGACATTGCGCGGCGGATGTCCATCGACGAGCCCTCGAAGAAGGTCGGAGGGGTGTTGGGATGGATGACCGCGACCTCCGGCGCGGGGCATCTGGGCAGGATCCCCGAGATCAACGCGGCCGCGATGATGCTCCGCAAGGGCGCCGTCAGCCCGCCGGTCCAGATAGGGGACGAATGGACCGTCCTCTACGCGATCGACCGGACCGAGCCCACGCCCCGCGGACTCGATCCCGACGCGAAGGACGCGGTCGCGCAGAAGGTGCAGACGCGCAAGCACAACGAGCTCTATCGAGGCCTGATGGAGCGCCTGCGAAGTGAGTACGGCGTGAAGCTCTACGAAGAGAACTTCGACCGCTACGCGCTGACGCTGATGACGGAAGACGATCTCTGGAACGCGGCGCAGGTCGAGAAGGACTCGGCGAGAGAAGTCACATTCTATCAGGAGATCGTCCGAAGAACCGCAAGCGGACTGCGCTCCGCGCAGGCGCAATTCATGGTTGGATTCGTGCAGGCCGACGAGAACAAGAATTTCGCCGCCGCCCGCGAGGCCTTCGAGAAGTTCCTGAAAGACTACCCCGACCATGAGCTCGCGCAATCGGCGCGGTGGATGACTGAGAACATGGAGAAGCAGAACATCGCGATCGAGGAGCTCAGGCAGATACGCCGGCAGGTTTCAAAGCGCTAAGCGCAGATTTGGATCCGCCATGGGCATGGTCGAAGTAGAAGTCCTGAGTCTTGCGATTGACGAGAAGAACCAATACCCGGTCGTCATCCTCCAGACCCTGGACGGAGGACGCCGTCTTCCGATCTGGATAGGCCCTCCGGAGGCGAGCGCGATCGCCATGGAGATCGCCGGCAAGAAGTTTCAGCGCCCGCTGACACACGACCTGCTGGCGAGCGTCCTGAAGGGACTTCAGGCGAAGGTGCGGCGTGTCGAGATCTCGGACATGAAGCAAAACACCTTTTACGCCAAGATCACGATCGAAGCAGCGGGGCAGATCCTCTCGATCGATGCGCGGCCGAGCGATTCGATCGCCCTTGCGCTGAAGACCAAGGCGAAGATCTATGCCGCCGAGGAGCTCTTGACCGACGAACTCGACCGCTTGATCCAGTCCGAGGGGCCCGCTAAGGCCCCCGAGCAGAGCGATGAACAGCGGGCCGAGGAGCTCCGCCGCTTCATCGAGAACCAGAACCCGAAGGACTTCGGGAAATACAGCTTCTAGCCCGCGTTTCTCACCACCGTTCGTCGCGAAACGGCGTCAGATGGCCGTAGA
>CAZNRY010000058.1:0-20155 GCA_964575675.1 uncultured bacterium | reverse complement strand
TTCAGGGTCCAGTGAGGGTTCCCTCGTGGGGGTTCAAGTCCCCCCTTCCGCACCATGATGACGGGGCGGGCGTCACACGGCGCCCGCCCCGATTCTCTTGCGTGCTCTCCGGGTGACCCCAAATGGACACCGTTCGCCGCCCTCGAGACGGCGGCGCGGCTAGTCCGGAACCTCCGCCCGGAGATCCCGGCTGATCCTCATCGCGCAGAACTTCGGCCCGCACATCGAGCAGTACTCGGCCGTCTTGAACCGGTCCTGAGGCAGGGTCTTCTCGCGCTTAGCCCGGGCCGTTTGGGGATCGAGCGCGAGGGAAAACTGCCGATCCCAGTCGAAGGCATACCGTGCGCGCGAGATCGCATCGTCCCGCTCGCGTGCGCCTGGACGCCGGCGGGCGATGTCGGCAGCATGGGCGGCGATCCTGTGCGCGACGAGACCCGCCCGGACGTCCTCCGCGTCGGGAAGCCCGAGGTGCTCGGCCGGCGTCACGTAGCAGATCATCGAGGCGCCGTAGTAGCCCGCCAGGGCTCCCCCGATCGCGCTCGTGATGTGGTCATAGCCCGGCGCCACGTCGGTCACGATCGGGCCCAGGACGTAGAACGGCGCCCCGTGGCACCACTCGATTTCCTTCTGGACGTTCATCTCGATCTGGTCGATCGGAACGTGGCCGGGTCCCTCGATCATCACCTGCACGCTGCGGGCCCAGGCGCGTCGGGTGAGATCGCCGAGGGTCTTCAGCTCCGCGAACTGCGCCTCGTCCGAGGCGTCGGCCTGGCATCCGGGGCGCAGGCCGTCGCCCAGCGAGATCCCGACGTCGTGGCGCGCGCAGATCTCGAGGATGCGGTCGAACTGCTCGTACAGAGGGTTCTGCCGGCCGTGGAACTGCATCCACCTGGCGATCAGGCTTCCGCCGCGACTCACGATCCCCGTCACGCGTCCGACCGTCATCGGGACGAACTCGCGGAGAAGGCCGCAGTGGAGGGTCATGTAGTCCACCCCCTGCCGCGCCTGGAACTCGATCACCTCGAGGATGTCGTCGATCGTGAGATCCACAACGTCCTCGACCCTCTCCACCGCCTCGTAGAGCGGGACCGTGCCGAGCGGGATCGGCGATGCGCGCAGGAGGGCTTCGCGGATCTCGCGCGTTCGCTCCCCCGTGGAGAGATCCATGACCGTGTCGGCCCCGAGCTCGAGGCAGAGGCGGAGCTTCTCGAGCTCCTCTTGGACGCATCCGGCGACGGAGGAGGTGCCGATGTTCGCATTGATCTTGCATCTCGAGGCGATGCCGATGCCCATCGGCTCGCATTCGGGGTGGTTCGCGTTGGAGGGGAGGATCATCTGCCCGCGGGCGACCTCATCGCGGACTTGCTCGGCGGGCAGGCATTCCCGCTCGCCAACGCGCTCCATCCTGTCGGTGATGATCCCTTGACGGGCGAGGCTCATCTGCGTCATTTCGAAATCACACTCCCATTCCCTACGTTGGGATGACCCACCTCAGGTTCAAAGGGTCCCCGTCGGATTCGAGGGGCGCGCCGCACCCCATCCGTGACGGGTTCTCAGCCCCGTTTCCGGGGCTCCCCCATGAGAGACGATTGAAGAATACATCGAGCGGATGGGACGAAGTCAAGGAGTCCCGCGGCCGGGATCGCTTCGCGCCCGCTCGTAGGCGCGCCGTACGAGCGGGTCTTTCTCGTCACTCATCTTTCGGGCCACGCGATCGAGCAGTGCGGGCTCCCCGAGCCCCATCAGGAAGGAAACCGCGGCGGCCCGAGCCGGCGCATCCGCTTCGCCGGTCGATCGATCGAGTTCCGCGAGGAGCGCGGTTCTGGAGGCGACGAAGGCCTTGCGCGAGGGGGCATCCGTTTGATCGCGAAGCGCCGCCGCGATCCTCCCGAGAGTCTGCGTCAGAATCGCCCGATGCGTTGGCTGCACGGCGGAGCGCGCGACCAGGGGATCGACCGCGGCGGCCCCGAACGAGACGACCGCGGCCAAGGCAGCAGACCGAACCGTCAATAGCGGATCATCGAGGAGCGCGGCGATTCTTCCGACGGAGGTCGTGTCCTTGAGCGCGGCCAGCGCGACGCAGGCCACGATCCGTCGCCTCTCGAGCGAGTCTGCGAGAAACGGCCGGATCGAGGACGCCGCGGCCGGGTCCCCGAGCGTCCCCAGCGCCTGGATGGTCCTCGTCCAGTGCCTCTTCTGGTCCGTCCTGGCGAGCAGGGCGATCAACGGATCGCGCGCGTCGCTCCATTTGATCTCGCCGAGGAGCGAGATCACGTTGCGCTGCACCTGTGGATTCGGATCGAGCAGCCGCGGGATGATTCTCGCCGCGAAGGAGTCGGGGTATGCCTTGCCGAGATCAACGAGCGCCCGGTACTCGAGGCCGTCATCGCCCGCGAGCTTCTCCCGGGCGGCATACTCGACCGCGGCGATGCCCTTCGTCATCAGCGCCTTCCGCGCGCGGCGGACCTTCTCGACGGCGCTTCCGACCTCCCAGAGGGCGGCATCCTTGAAGAGATCGGGGATGGAGCGGGCCGAGTCCACGGCGGTGAGAACGATTTCGGGAAGGACCTCGCCGGGCAGTTTGACGTCGCGATCCAGATCGATTCCGACGCCGTAGAGATCATTCGTCCAGGCGGTGCTGTCGCGCGCCGCGCCGATCGCGGGGTAGTAATCCCTCCCCTCGAGATCGAGGAATATGCCCGGAGCGCAGAACCCGCGCGACCAGATCAGCGATCCCTGTCCGTAGCGTTGGGTCGAGTAGATGTCGTTGCCCATCTTGTCGATGAAGATCGCGACGGAGTTCGTGATGCTGAAGCCCTGGCCGCCGTCCACGATGTAGTAGTCGTCGCCGCTCTCGTCGATCAGGTATCCGACCGACAGATCGTGCGCCGTCCCCTGGGTGACGCCGAGCTGCGAGACGTACTGATCGTCGCCCCCCCAATCCCACAGCGAACCGATCGAGAGGTGGATCCCCGCGCCCTGCGAGTACTGCGTGGCATGATAACGGTCGTTGCCGCCCCGGTCGCAGAGGAGCCCGATCGAGTACCAGTAGCTCGAGCCCTGCGCGTAGATCTCCCCATTGTAGAAGTCGTTCCCCTCGTCGTCGATCAAGAGTCCGATTCCGCCACCGGCACGCGGGCGGAAACCGATCGAGAACCCTTGCGAAAGAGACTGGAAGTCGTTCGGCCGCAGCGGCCGATGGAGGTAGCGCCCGCCGGCGCGGTAAACGTCGCTACCGGCCCGGTCGTGGAGGAGACCCGCGCCGTAGGTCGAGGCGAAACCCTGCGACTGCCGCGCGCACTGGTAGATGTCGTTGTCGTCGTAGCGGACCGGAAGGGAGCCGGTCCCGGGGGCCATGGTGATCCCGCGCGCGAAGGCGATGTCCTTCTCCGGGGGCGGGCCCGGGGGCGCGTCCTTCGGAGCCCAGGAGATCAGGGCGCCCAGTCCGAATCCGCCTGCGCCCTGGCAGAAGTTCCGACCCTCGAAGTAGTCGGTTCCTCCGCCGTCGAGGAGGAAGCCTGCCCCGAAGAACCCCGCCCCCTCCACGCCATCGCCCCCGCGATACGAATCGTTGCCCGAGCGGTCGATCAGTACGGCGACGCCGAGGACCGCCCCGCCCAAGCAGAAGGCGCGGCCGCCTGCCTCGTAGATGTCGTCGCCCGAGTCGTCGATGAGGGCGGCGAATGGACGCAGGAGCCCGCCGATCGCGGAGGCCGCGCGCCCCCGGTAGAGGTCGTCCCCGCCCGGATCGATCAGGAAGGAGATTCGCGCGAGCGCCTCCTCGGAGTAGACATTCGACCCGGGACCGCCGACCAGAAGAAGGCCCCACGGCGTCTCGAAGGATGCCGTGATCGGGCCGTCCACGCCCTTCATCTTCGCGGACGCGCGAGCGGGGATGCCGTCTGCATTTACGCGCTCGGAGAGTTCGAGAAGCGCCCCGATGAACTCCCGCGAGGCGCGCGTTAGCGCCGGGCGGTCGAGCTTCACGGCCGCGTTCAACACGGGACCGGCCGTGATCTCCTCGGAAGCGCCCAGGCTCGATGTCGCTCGTCGCCGACCCTCACCCAGTTCCCTCTGGAAAGCTCCCCTTCCCTCCTTGTCCGGCGAGTCGGGGTCTTCCCAATCTGCCCAGAAGGCGGGGGCGAGCGACAGAATCACGGCGCGGTCTCGCTCGTCGAGCCGCGCGAAGGCTTGCGTGAGCGATTGCTCGGCAACGAGACAACGCCGGACGAACCGTTGAACGGCTTCCCGGATGGCCCTTTCCCCGCGCCTGCGTTGCCCGGCGGGCGCGCCGTCCCACCCCGCGATCCCATCCCCCGCTCCGGCATCGGCGGCGGCCTCGCACAGATTTCCGAGATAGCCCGCGAGGCCGGAGAGGTCGTCCGCCAAGTCCGCAAGATCGGCGACGGTCTTGGTCTGCCAGCCCGGAAGGCGGAGCGGGTCGTTCAGGATCTCCTCGACGATCGCAAGCCGGAAGGTATCGTCCTCGGCGTAGAGCTTGTCGAACCCGAGCTCCTCGGGTCGGACCTCGATGTCGTCAAGCGCGCCCCGCAGCACGATCGAGGTCAGAGAATCGAGCCCGGGAATCATGCCGGACTCGGCCCCCGCGGCCGGCAGGGCGTGCGGCGGAGCCGTTCGAACCGGCGGCGAGGCCGGCCGCGAGGCATCACGCCCGCTTTGCGCCGAGGAACCCGATCCTCCAGCGAGCGGTGCCATCGCGGAGAGCGCGGCAAGGATGAACGCCGACCACCGATTCATCGCGAGACCCTTTCTGCCGCGGCGCATCGCCCGGCTCACCAGGCGTAGGCCTCGGGCGCCTCGCCTCCCGGACCGGGCCAGATCTGCTCGAGGCGGTGCACGACCTCGTCCGGCAAGGCGAGGTCGAGCGCGCCCACGGTCCCCTCGAGCTGCTCCATCGTCCGCGGGCCGATGATCGGGGCGGTCACGACCGGATTGCGCAAGAGCCACGCGATCGCCACGTCGGCGGGTCTCTGGGCGATCTCGGCGCAGACTGCTTCATAGGCCGCAACCTGCGTCTGGAACTTCTCGATGTTCTTCCGCACCCCCTCCGACCCGCGCCGCCCGCCGTCCGCATCGCGCAGCCCCCCGGCGAGAAGCCCTCCGGCGAGCGGGCTCCAGGGAATCAGCCCCAGACCGAGCGCCCGGCAGGCGGGGATCACCTCGAGCTCGATCTTGCGATCCTTCAGGTTATACAAACTCTGCTCGGAGACAAGACCGAGGAAGTGCCGCGCGGAGGCCACGCCCTGCGCCTGCGCGAGGTTCCATCCGGCGAAGTTGCTGCTTCCGACGTAGATCACCTTCCCCTGCCGGACCAGGATCTCCATTGCCTCCCAGATCTCCTCCCATGGGGTCTCGCGATCGATGTGATGCATCTGGAAGAGATCGATCCGGTCGGTCTTCAAGCGGCGAAGCGATTCGTCGCACGCTCGCCGAATGTGATAGGCGGAGAGCCGGCGGTCGTTGGGTCCGTCCCCCATCGAGCCGTAGGCCTTGGTGGCCAGGACGATCCTCTCGCGCCTGCCACCCCCTTGGGCCAGCCAGCGCCCGACGATCTGTTCGGTGATTCCCTCTCCCTTCCGCCATCCATAGACGTTGGCGGTGTCGAAGAAGTTGATCCCCAGATCCAGTGCCCGATCCATGATCGCGAAGCTGTCGGATTCGGCGGTCAAGGGGCCGAAGTTCATTGTCCCCAGACAGAGGCGGCTGACTTTGAGACCCGTTCGTCCCAATCGTGTATGGTGCATCGCGCGTTTCCCTCCTGCTTGTCCTGTGATGGATGAGTGCCGCAATGAGGCTTACGAGAGAGGCTATCGCCATCGGGGCGTCGAGTCGATAGAATCGCGTATGCTCTCGAACGCAGACCAAACGGCTGGGCCCGGGAGTGCGAACGATCTGACCCTGCGCCAGGTTTGGCGGACCTGGTGGCCTCTGGCCGCGAGCTGGATCCTGATGGGGCTCGAGCTGCCCACGGTCAGTGCGATCATGGCCCGTCTGGCCGATCCGGAGATCAGCTTGGCCGCTTACGGCGGGATCGTTTTCCCCCTGTCGATGATCGTCGAGGCGCCGATTATCATGCTCCTCTCCGCGTCGACCGCGCTGTGCAAGGACCGGCAGTCTTACCAACTTCTCCGGCGCTTCATGATCATCATGGGGGTGGGTTTGACCGCGACCCATCTGCTCATCGTCCTCACGCCCCTCTACGGGCTCGTCATTGGCGGGCTGATCGGCGCACCGGAGGAGATCCGCGAGCCGGCGCGGATCGGCCTCATCATCATGACCCCCTGGACCTGGTCGATCGCCTATCGCCGGCTCCAGCAGGGCGTTCTGATCCGCTTCGGCCGTTCGCATCTCGTCGGTATCGGGACGGCGATTCGTCTTGGAACGAACGTCCTCGTCCTTGCGGCCGGCTATGCGCTCGGAACCTTGCCGGGGATCGTGGTGGGTTCGACCGCGGTCGCATCGGGTGTGGTCGCCGAAGCGATCTATGCGGGGATCACCGTCAGGCCGGTGCTGAGAGGTCCGGTGAGTGCGGCCGCCGCGCAGGAGACGCCCCTCACGATGGGCCGCTTCCTCCACTTCTACATACCACTCGCGATGACGCCCCTGATCGCGCTCCTCTCCGCGCCGATCGGAAGCGCGTCGATCAGCAGGATGCCGCGCGCCCTGGACTCGCTCGCCGTCTGGCCGGTGATCAGCGGTCTCGGCTTTATGCTCCGCAGCGTCGGGATCGCGTACAACGAGGTCGTCGTCGCGCTCCTCGATCGCCCGGGGGCGCTCCGGGCATTGAAACGATTCGCGCTGATGCTCGGAACGACAACCTCGGCGATCCTCTTGCTCGTGGCGGCGACACCGATCGCGGGCTACTACTTCGGCCGGCTCTCGGCGCTTCCCCCCACGCTCACGCTGCTCGCGACGCAGGGGATCTGGCTGTCGATCCTGATGCCGGGGCTGGGCGTGCTGCAGAGCTGGCGCCAGGGAATCTTGGTGCACACTCGCCGCACGCGCGCGATCACGGAGGCGGTCGTCCTTTATCTGCTGGTGAATGCTGTTCTATTAGGGATCGGCATCCACCTGGAGCGCATCACCGGCCTCTTCGTCGCCCTGGCGGCCATCACAATTGGAAACGCGGCACAGATCATCTGGCTCGGCCTGAGGAGCCGCGCGGCGTTGCGCGGGCACATCGAGACCGCCTGATCTCGAGCGTACGAGGGCGAGGGCGGGGGGCAGACTCCCCCCGCCCCCCTCGCTAACCTACCGGTAAACTGCCCGGATCGTTCCCCAGGTCGTTGGGACGGCCGGCACGGGCGGGCCGCCGTTCGATTCCCCCGGCGTCGGCGGGAGACCCGTCCCCACCGGCTGCACGGTCCCGGTGTACGGATTCAGCGAGTCGAAGAGCTGCCACGTTGCGGTCCCATCGGGACGGCGGCCTGACGAACGATCGTCCTCGGCCTCGTAGGTGTTGTAGGTGTAGCTGTCGACCAGCAGCGTGTCGGCGCCCACGACCTGAAGGAGCGTCACGGTATCGCCGTCGTTTCCCAGACGAAGGCCGTAGGCACCCAACGCATGGGTCTGCTGGTAGGCGACCGCTTCGCCGCCGTAGACGACCTTGTGCCCGCCCGCGGCGAGCGTGCCGCTGAACCCGAACAGCGGCGAGCGATCGGCGTCACCGATCAGATACCCGTCGAGCGTGAGACTCGAGGAGCCGGGGTTGTAGACCTCGACCCACTCATCGTCGCGGGAGCTGTACGCCCCGCTTCCGTCCCAGTCACCGGCCGGATCGGCCATCAACTCGTTCAGGACGGGGCCGCAGTTTCCCGTGCCGGCCGTGCCGCCCAAGGCGATACACCCGAAAAACAGATACAAGAGGATCCGCATGTGACCTCCCTGCCGCGTTCCGCGGCGATGCGCGCCACTCCCCATGAACGGCGCGACGCACCGGCCCCGCCACCCAAAGCCCGCTGCCACATCTGCAGCCGGCCACCCGCTCGATCTCGATGATCGCGGATCGGATTTCGTCGCGAGGCCGATCTGTTGGAGGAGCGTCCAATAGCAAGGGACGGGCCGACGCATTGAGCAGGCGCTCGATCAGCGGCAGAAAAGGCAGATTGATCGATCGAGCTTCGCCTTGCGTGTCAGCATTCGCCTCGGAGTGCAGCGACGTCGAGGTTCGGACGCCGCGGCGCGACGTGAGATCGACGCGCGAAGCGACGCACGTATCCATCAAGGCGCCGTAACCGTGAAGAGGCGAGCGGCGGGAGCAGGTCGCGAGAGCGGCGGCGGTTCACATCTTCGCCGCCGCAAAAGACCATCCTACCCTTGCGGGTAGGATGGCTTGGAGAGGGGTCTGACTTCGGCTCCTGGAGGCGGGAGGATCGCCCGCCTCCACCATATCCATCGACCCGAACGGATCCTCGGATTAGTCTTCGTTGCCTAGTCTCTTCAGAGTCTCTTCATCGCAACGTGTAAGTATAGTGGTATCATGTCGTTACAGCAATTCGTCGATCGGCGAACGAAACACCCACGGCTCCCACACGGGACGCTCGCGGGCGGCGAGCCGTGCGAGCCCCCTGCCCGCCTCCTCCACACTCGGGAACTCGTCGGCATGAAGACGGTCGATCCGGTCGCGATGAAGCCGAAAGTAGCGGACGACGAGGATTCCATCGATTTCCTCGAGCGGCTCGCACCCAGAGGACTCCTCCGGCTGGTCGGCAAGCCACGCTCTGGCCATCGCACCCGCCCGCATCTCGGACTCCTCGCCCGGCACTCGAGAGAGCCGGGCCCGTCCCCATGCTTTTCCGTCGCGCAGGAAGAAGACCGAGACTTGATCTGGGTCGCCCTCGCAGAGAACGAAGGCAAGATTCGCCTCCCGCGCCGCCACGCTCTCCCCTGCCGCGTGGATTTCGATTTGCTGGTTGAAAGGTGGACGTTCACGACGGATCGTCTCCCCCTCGAGAATCAACGCCTCGAGCTCGGAGGGGGTCGTCTCCCACTCGAGACCACGCATCTCGGCGAGGAGATCGGCGCGACGGATGTGACCGGCACCCAGCGGCCGGAAGTAGCTCGCCACCCTCCGGCCAAGATCGCGTGACTTCCCCACATAGAGGAGCCGCCCGGCCTCGTCGATGAACCTGTAGATTCCAGGCCGCGCGGGGATGTGCGACATCTCCGCGCGTCCGAAACGGAACCGGGAGAAATCGACCGCCTCGGCTCGCCGCGATCGTTCCAGCTCCTCCTCGATTTCCCCGAGGCTCATCTCGCCGCGCTGTTCGAGCAGTCTTTCGAGGGCGCTGCGGCAGTCGATGAGCTGCTCCCGGCCGTCCTCGGAATCGCCATCCCCGCGGTCTTGCTCAACGGGGAGGCCGTTCGCCCGGATTTCCGAAGCGGCCCCGCCGGACCCGCCATCTCGACCAGTCCCGCCAGACAGGCCGGTTTGGCCGCCATCGAGAAGCGAGGCGAGTGCGCTCAGATCGAGGAGACGATCGGCCGATGCCGGCAGGGCATGGGTTTGCTCGAAGCGATGGAGAGCGCTGCGGGTGGCCTGGGCCGTCAGGCTCACCGGCAATCGCCCCTCCAGAAGGGCGGCCGCCCGATCCAATCCCTCTCCGTCCGGCATGACCCGCACAATCTCCGGTAACCGGAGCGATGCCGGGTCGTGAAGGCAGAAGAAGAGCGGCGCAACCGCCGATTGCTCAGGCCTACGCAGGGTCTCGGCGAGGAGGAAGGAATATCGCCCCAGTCCCGGGTGGCGGTCGCTGCCCGCATGCCAGGCGGACCCGCGCCGCAGGAATCTCGGGTCGCCCGCGAGGATCGCGCGGACCAGCCTATCCGCCCGGGCGGGATCGGAGACGATCTTCAGGGTGGTCCGCGCGATCTCTTCGGAAGACCACGCCCTCCCCGACGCGAGCATCTCCCGGTGGAGCGAGTCACGGAGATCCCGTTGCATGCTCATGGGGTCCCCCGTCTCCGAGATCGTTGCATCGCCTCGATCACCCGCCTGGGAGAGTCCGCGCTTCCTCCGCCCAATTGTGCAACGAGCCCTTGCGCGGGGCGGCTCGGGCCCCGATGCGCGTCATCAATGGGCAGGCTAGATTGGACCTTCCCGACTGTCAACCTGCCCGGCGACGGCCGGCAACGCGACCTCAAGGCCGCCGATCTCCTCCCGTCGCGAGAACACCACCCCGCCCGAATCCATCACCGCGGCTGAGGCGCTCCCTGCTCGATCGCGATTCTGCAGGATGGTTCTCCGAATCGCACGCTCTCGCGCGCCGAGAGGGGTGCAACGAGGACGAAATCGATGCGAGAAGACCCGCGGCGCAGCGAACCCCGCGCGTGAAGAGCAACCCGCTCCGCGCCCCCTGCTCCGGCATACGAGGGGAAGGGAATGACGTCGGCCGTGCGGAGGACGAACCCCGCGGAGCAACGGAAGCGGGGGCTCGATGCCGATGCCGAACCATCGATCGAACCTTCGCGCGACGGTCCCGCAAGACGGCCCCGGGTCTCGAGGCGAAAGTGCAGACCCGGCCGGATCTCCCTGCCGATCTCGGCCCGGAGTTTCCGCTGCGTCCCGCTCCACGTCGCCTCACAGACGCTCGAAGCGGACCCCTGCCTCCACGCAACTCCAAACCCTCCGCGGCCGCGAGATGGAGCGGACCGGGACTTGCCGAGCAGTGTGCTGTGCAGGCTGATGCGGCACGCTCCGGCCGTCCGCGTGATCGACCCATCGACGACAACCGTTCGTCCGTCGCCCCGCTCTCCCAACGACCATGCGGTGGCGAGTCGGATCCGTTGCGCGTCATCGGACGCGCCGAATCGAAGAATCGGCGGAACCCCGTTCACCTTGTGGAGTGCGGCCGTGAGACCTATCTTGCGGATGCGGATCGCCGTCCCTCCCCCGCCACCGTCTCCCTCTCGGCGCCCGAGCCACATGGCGCCCGCGGTACTCCGCAGCGCGACGAGTCCCCCGCAACGGCTTCCATCCTCGCGCCAACCCGAGACGGCGAGGCCACCCCGCTCGAGGTAGAGCCCGCGGCTCGCGGAGCGCGCCGTTATTCCGGCCCTGGGTGAAGAAGCCGACAGGGCGCGACCCTCGCGGAGGGGATCGCTCCAAGGATCGATGCCCCCCGATGACCCCGCGAGGCAACCGCCCCAAAGGAACGTGGAGGACGCGAGGCGCACGCGCCCGCGCCCATCGACGGAGGCGCCCTTCGCGCCTCCATCGCTAGCGGGGTTTCCCGTGATGCGCGCTGCGAGTTCGCCGCTCACGACGGGGTGTGCGAGGCGGAGATCGATGCGCCCGCGGACATCGGAGGTTCCCCGCGTCTCCGCACCGGCCCGGGTCGACCACCCCGATCTCCCCGGCCCGGCGAGTGGAAGATCCATGTATGGGACCCACTCGCGCAGGCGATCGGGCGGGATTCCGGTGCGAGACAAGCGCTCCGCGAGGTCCCGCGTGCCGGGCCCCGCGACGGCCCGCAGCGCTTCGACCTCGTCCTCCAGTATTCCGGGAAGCTCATCGATGAGAATTGGATCCGCGTCGGACAGATCGATCCGGAGGCTTGGCCATCCGATCCAGTCCTCTGATCGGGCCGCGCCCCCGATCAGAAGCAGCAGGATGCCGATGCCGCGTGCTATCGCACCGAGCACAAGACTCCCGTTCGAAGCCCTAGCCGTTCGGACGGTTCGGCCCACAGCCCCACAGAGAGAGCTTCCGTCCCGATCTCGATTCCCGACCTCGCCGTCGAACCGGGGAAGATGATCGTCTCGCTCAGGGAGAATCCAGGAAGCGGCGACCATTCGAGGCGTCCGAGCATCGCGGATCGCGTGGTCGAGCGGATCGTGGCCACCCCGATGAGGAGATCCGCGCCCGCGCGAAGATCCGCGCCCAGGCAGAACCTCTCTTCGGGCGCGGAGGGATCGCGCTCTCCCAGCGTCAATCCCTGCAACGCGAACCGGACGGCGAACGGCCCTCGCGAGCGCCGGACCTCCCCCTCGCAGGTCCACCCCGCGCGGCTCGTCCCATCCTCCCACGCGGTGCGCCAAGCGCGAATCCCAGCGCCGATTGAGCGGAATCCAAGCCACAAACCGGCTGAGCTCTCGCGATACAGATTTTGTAGCCCGAGGGAATAGACGTCTCCAGACAGCGCGAATCGGCGGCCGCGCCAGCCCGCGAGGGCTTGGGACCAGAAGAGATTCTCTATCGACACGGGACGGCCGAGCGCGATGGATCCGTGGACGCCACGGCGCCCTCCGCGGTCCGGCCAGGCCCAGTCGCCGAGGCCGCCCGGAGCGGGACCCGGGAGGCACTCGAACGCCGCCTGTGTGGGCCCGGCCACCAAGAGAGCGGGCAACAGCCACGCGATGAGCCTCCTCATCGCGCAGGCCCCGGGGCCACCGCGACCGCGGCCCGCCACCGCGCAGTACCCTTCGCCTTCCGGCTCACCTCCAGAACGGCGATGTAGACGCCCGGCTCCACCGTCCGTTGCGACTCATCGCGGCCGTCCCAGAAAGCGATGACCTTTCCCACGGCCCAGAAGCCGCGAAGCAGACAGCGCACGGGCCTCCCTTCGAGGTCCGAGATCTCCAGACGGACCTCGCCCGGGTGGGACCCGAGCCTTCCCTCGAAAACGCACGTTGAGTATCCCGGATGGATGATCCTCGGACTTACGACGAGTGGATCCTCCGGCGCGCCTGAGATCCCCTCCGGTCCGGCGCTGCCCGGGCTCGCACGATCGGACGCCCCGCAGGGAACCCAAGCGGCTGGACCCTCGGGCAGATCGAAACCGACTCGCTCGAGCGAAACCCCCTGCGCGGGAGCGGGCCCGGGGAGCGCCAGGTCCGAGAGAAGCCGGTCCGGACCGAGCAGCCGTATCGTGTCGGACACGCCTCCCGTGCGCTCACCGTTTCGAAGACGCGGCCACGACCCCTGATAGGGCCAGAGCTGAGCAGGGACGAGGTCCGGGTAGCGCGCCCGCATCAGCGTCGAATCCTCGACGACGAGACCGAGACGGTTCAATGGATCGATGGCGCGGGGCATGAGGCTCACGCTGTGCCCGCGAACGTCGATCGAGTAGCCGGTGAGGACCCGGCCATCGGAAACGGCGGCGCAGACCTCGATCCACTCGCACTCGCCGGGCGCAGGGGCCGCCATGATCTCGCTCACACGGACCGGACCGGCGCCGACGCGCAGGGTGAGGGAATCGGAGTTGTTTTCAGGGACCTGATCAACGCCGATCAATCGTGCGCGCCAAACCGCCCTGCCCGTGTCGGGCGGGGCATCGAGGACGATCGCCTGCGTCTCCGATTCCTGCGGCGCTAGGATCCCGCCCCATTCCACCTGAATCGAGCGCCGGACATCGGAGATCTCGACCGGAGGCGGCGTCACCGTCTCGACGCCGTGATTGACGATCGTCAGACGGGCAACGAGAGACTCCGCCGGACGGGGCAGCTCGGGGTCGGCAGGCCCGAAGCGGACGGCCCAATCGACCGACGGATGATTGAGACGACCCGGCGTGGGAGCCGCCTGCTCGAAATCCGCGGCGTTGTCGTCCGTATCGAACCCATCGACCCGGCGCGAGAGGGAGTGTCCGCTCCGTGTCAGGGGCGCGGCGCGGCCCTCGTAGTACTCCGCGCGCTCGTGCTCCCCCCATCCGAGGCGATCGAGCTCGAATCCCTGTTTGAGAAGACGCACGCCGTCGGGGCCGTTTTGCAGGTCGAGCCGCGCAGGCTCTCCGCTCCCGGGACCGTCGAGCCCGACCCGATAGAGTCCGTCCGGCGGAATCCATGCATCGGCCCCTCCCCGCCAGACTTCCTTCCAGTCGTCGGGTTTTCCGCCGTTCCCCGACTCCAAGACGACGCCGTCCAACGGGGCCGCGAAGGGACCCGTGTTCGCGATCTCCACGAACTCGCGCCCGTCGTCCGGCCCGGGTGGATCGTAAAGCACCTCATTGATCACGAGGGCCGCGCGGCCGATCCCGGCGGTAGATCCCGCAAGAAGCAGCCAGACGCCCAAGCGAAACCGAAGATTCCCCTGCACGCTTCCCCCTCCGTCGATGTCGCATCACGGGCGATGGTGAACGGGAAGGGATGGGAGGCAGGATCGGTGCCGGAATCGAGGCTAGACCGCGCTCGCTCCTATGCGAGTCCTCTGCGCCTGCGCAGGAACCACTCGACCGACAGAAGAACGACGAACGAGATGAAGAGCGCGAGGTGGTTCCAGAGTTCGATCTCCCGCACGCGTCCCACGCGGCGCACGACGTCTGGAAGACGGGAGAGCAGATCATCGAGCCCGCCGCGGTCCGTCGCGGCCCCACCGCTCACACGGGCGATCTGATCGAGCGTCCCGGCATCGGGACGGAGGCGCACGTACTCGGGTCCGTTGACATCGACCCAGAAGCGCGACTCGCTCTGCCCGAGAAGGGTATTGCCGTCGGCGCTGCGCGCCTCGGCCCGGTAGCGGTACTCGCCCGGAGGAAGGGGATCGCCCCGCCCGCCAAAGATCCCCTCCGCCCCGCGGGGGCGAAGCTCGATCCTGCGTACGGGCGCCCCCGCGCCATCGTCCAGCCCGGGGAAGACTTGCACGCTGACCCGCGCGTCGGGAATCGGCGCATACTGCTCGTTCCATGCGCGCGCGCTGAACTCGACCGCCTCGCCGTTCTGGAAGACCCCGTGCACCGGTTCAGCGAGGAACCGCTCCCGCATCGTCGGCTCGGCAAGCCACCGCACGAGGCTCAGCGCAAACTCGGGGAAGAGCTGCCTGGCCGCCTCGGTCCCCGTTCCGCTGGGAAGGAAGTCCCAGCGCCAGAAATCGTGGGCGGCGAGCAGCGCGATCTTCCCCTCGCCGGAGAAACCGGCGACCAGGGCCGGGTCGGCCCCTGCCGTCGAGCCGAAGCGCAGGAGCGACAGCGCCCCGGGCCGCGGCCGCACGCGATCGGGGCTCGGCCAGACAGGCGGCAGGCCGTTCCACGCCGCCTCGGCCCTGGCAGGATTGTCTTCGATCGCCGTGATCGGATGGGTGAGGCCGGCGGTCTCGAGCCGCACGGAAAGCGGTCGGTCGATCTTTGGAGCCGGGATGACATCGGCCGGCAGGAGGCGCTCGATTGCGGTGCCGCGAAGGCGCGAGAGTCCCGTGCGGCCGCCGAGGATCAAGAGCCCGCCGCCCTGCTCGACGTAGCGGGCGAGTTGGGAATAGAACCCGTCGCCCACCGCGGCGACCGGCGGCTCACCGAGAATCACGGCGGCGTAGTCCATCAGGTCGCCGATTCTCTGCGGCTGGGACCCCGCACGATCGGGCAGCCATCGTCCATTCCGGTCGGCGAGGAGGAACCGGTAGCCGAAGGTGCTGTCCGCCGACAGGACCCTGTGCAGGAACGCGTAGTCCCAATCGAGCCGCCCCTCCGCGAAAAGGATGCGCGTCCTGCGTTCCATCACGCGAACGGCGATCGAGCGAACGTCGTTCTCGGTGACCGCATCATCCGCGCCGGTCAAACGGACCTCCCAGCGGCGCAAGCCGCTCGCCTGCGGGCGGACGTCGAGCCGAATCGACTGCTCGACATCCTCTCCGCTCGTCAGCGAGATGGTACGGGTCGCCAAGACCTTCCCTTGATCCTCGACACGCAGCTCCAGCGCTCGCCCCGCCAGTCCGTTGGCGGCGATCTCCACCTCGATCGGCGCCGGCTCGCCCGCAAAGGCGATCGGATTCGCCCTAACTTGCAAGATTCGCGCGTCGGGCGGGGCGAGCGTTCCGCCGATCTTGACCGAGAAGACCGGGACCCCCGCATTTCGCGCCGCGCCGACGGGGTCATTCCCGACCGTATTCGTCCCGTCACTCAGCAGGAGGATCGCCCCGACCGGCCTCGCTCCCTGCCTGCCCGCGATCGCATCGATCGCCTCCCCAATCCCGGTGTTCCCGCGAGCGGGTCCCGGACCGGCCGCGTTGACGCCGGCCGCACCATCGAGACTTCCGGACTTGCCACCCTCCCGCACACGGAGGCCAGCATCGAAATCAAACCGATCGAGACGGAAACGACCGCCCAGCCGCTCCTCGATGCGCCGCGCGAGATCCGCTTCCTCATCCGCGCGGGAAGCGTTCGTTCCCTCGGCTCCCGGGAACCGCATGCTGGCGGATCCGTCCACGAGGATCGCGAGTCCCGGCTTCCCTGGCTCCGGCAAGACGAGGGTCAGCACCGGCTCCGCAAGGGCGAAGAGGACGATCAGGAAGGCCAGCCCGCGGAGGAGGCGCAAGATGTTCCGGGCCGGGCGCGCGAGCGGGGCGACGGTCCCGTAGTAGACCCAAACGGCAAGAGCGAGCATCGCCGGCGCGAGCAGGATCCAGAGGGTTCGATGCGCGGAGAGTAACTCGAGGGAGATCTGCTTCATGTGGTTCCTTGGGCCCTACACACCCGGCCGGTCCGCGGGTTCCTCGCCGAGACCGATTTCCATCGCGAGCGCGGGCAATAGCTCGGCCGCGGGACCGCGCAGGACAGCGTCGCACAAGGGGGTCAGGGAAGTCTCCTCAGGGTTCACCTCGATCAGGATCGCCCCCGCGCGGCGGGCAGCCTCGGGAAGCGCGGCAGCCGGGTAGACGATCCCCGAGGTCCCCACGATCAGGCAGACCTCGGCGCGGGCTGCATCCGCGAACGCCCGCTCCAGAATGTCGGGTGACAACATCTCTCCGAACCAGACGACATCGGGGCGAAGCGGCGCCCCGCACACGCAGCGCGGAACCGCTTCACGCGGATCCTCCTCGGTTTGCTGTCCGCAATCCTCGATACACCGGGAGCGGAGGATATTGCCGTGGAGCTCCAGCACCTGCCGGCTTCCCGCGCGCGCATGCAGGCCATCGACATTCTGCGTCGCCAGACAGAATGAACGGGCTACCCCCTCGATGCGCGCGAGGGCGCGATGCCCCTCGTTCGGCGAGACGCTCTCGATGATCCCCCGGCGCCAACGATACCAACGCCAAACCTGGGCCGGATCCTTTCTGAAGCCCTGCACGGAGGCAAGCTCCTCGGGTCTCGATCCCTCCCAAAGCCCGCCCGGGCCGCGGAAGGTCGGCACGCCGCTCTCGGCCGAGATCCCGGCGCCGGTCAGAACGATCCACCGCCCTCCCCGGCGGAGCCGGTCTCGAGCCGAATCGCGCAGCAGGAGCCCGGATCTCATCGATCCCGGTCCCGTGATATGCGAATCCCCCATCTCCGCCAATCGCCGTATCCCTCCGCTGCAGGCCGCCGGAAGTTCACCCAACCGAGCATGAGAACATGAACCGCCCCCGCCGCGAAGAGAATCGCAATGACATCCTCGATCACGCCGAGGGACGACCCCGTCCAGCCGCTCAACGGGGCGTACATGAGGAGCACCGTTGCGGCCCCCAACGCGACCCCCGTCGTCCTGCCGAACGGCGTGGGCCGGATCCAGATCCGTCCCTGCAACAGGTAGAGCGCGATGCACCCGAAGATGAGCAGACCATAGCGGACCAGAACGGCGGCCAGAGTCCACGGGCCCACGCGGTCGCGCAGGAAGAGGCCCGCGAACACAGTGATCTGAAACAGGATGTCGCCGAGCGGATCGAGGACGAATCCCAGGCGCGTCTCCTCGTGCCTGCGGCGGGCGACGATCCCGTCCACGATGTCGGTCGAAGCGATCAGGAGATAGCCGGCGAGGGCCGCGGCCCATCGCTCCTGAAGGATCAGTACTGCCAGCAGCGGGAGCAGCGCGACGCGCGCCAGGGTCAGTTGGTTGGCGAGACCCATCCGAGTGACCACGGTCCCGTCGAGCCGCGTGAGGAAGCCGATATTGAGGAGGATGACGCCGGTGACCGCTGCGATCCAAAGTCCCTGGGCCAGAAAGATCAGGGCAGTCCCGCGCAACCCGAGGAGCGCGGCGATCGAGAAATCGAGGATCCAGGCGGCGCCGGTCAGGAAGAACCCGGTCCGCACGACCGCCCGCATTCCCTCGTGATTGTGATGAAGGCTGACGGAGCTCCGTTCCCAAACGAAGTCCGTCAGCTGCGCGATCCCGAGGCGCTTGAGAATCCCCCTCAGGCGCACGCGATGCTGTTCGGCGTTCAAATTCCCCTGTCAGGCCGTCCGCGCTTCGGCAACCCCGCCCCGGTCCATGAGCGTCGCTTGGGCCGCGGCGAGACGCGCGATCGGAACCCTAAACGGCGAGCAGCTGACGTAGTTCAATCCCATCCGATAGCAGAAGTCGATCGAGGACGGGTCCCCGCCATGCTCTCCGCAGATCCCGACCTTCAGAGTCGGACGCGCCCCGCGACCGTTTGTTGTAGCCATCGCGACGAGCTGGCCCACCCCGGCCTGATCGATGCTCACGAACGGGTCCCGCTCGAGCAGCCCAACATCCAGATACTCCCTCAGGAACTTCCCCGCGTCGTCGCGGGAGAAACCGTAAGTCATCTGCGTCAGGTCGTTCGTTCCGAACGAGAAGAACTCCGCCTCGGAGGCGATCTCGGCGGCCATCAGCGCGGCGCGCGGCACCTCGATCATCGTGCCGACGAGGTAGGGAACCGTCACCCCCTCCGCCTTCTGAACTAGATCGGCGGTCCGCCGGACCACCGCCGCCTGGTGGCGGAACTCCCGAACGTCTCCGACGAGCGGAATCATGATCTCAGGCAAAACCTCGACTCCCTCCTTCTTCAGCCGGCAGGCGGCCTCCAGGATCGCCCGCGCCTGCATCGCGGTGATCTCGGGATACGTGATCCCCAGACGGCAGCCGCGGTGTCCGAGCATCGGATTGAACTCATGGAGCTGCTCGACCTGGGCCAGGAGCGACTTCTTCTCTTCAAGGGCCGTTCCCTTCTCTTTCCTCTCCTCCATCCGCGCGATGTCGACCAGCAGCTCCTCGCGGCTCGGGAGGAACTCGTGGAGGGGCGGATCGAGGGTCCGGATCGTGACGGGAAGTCCCGCCATCGCCTTCAGGAGCCCATAGAAGTCGTCCCGCTGGAACGGGAGGATCTTTCCCAACGCCTCATCGAGCTTCGCCTGCGGCCCCGCAAGCTCCACGCGCTTCGCGCTCAACCTCGACGCCCAGGGTTCACGATCGGCCGCCCCAGCCGCGGCCGCATCGGCTTCCAGCCTGGCCAGCTCCCCGCGCAGTTGTTTGGCGATCGGCGCGAAGAGAATCATCTGCTGGACGTAGGGAAGACGCTCGGAGGCGAAGAACATGTGCTCGGTGCGGCAGAGACCGATCCCTTCGGCGCCGAACTTCCGGGCCTGCTGCGCGTCGCGCGGAACATCAGCGTTGGCCCTCACGCCGAGCTTTCGCGTCGCGTCGGCCCACTCCATGAACACCTTGAACTCGTCGGCCACCTCAGGCTCCAAGGTTGCGACCGCCCCTTCGAGTACATCCCCCGTCGAGCCGTTCAGGCTGATCGTTTCGCCTCTCACGAAGCGCCGGCCGCCGACCTCGAAGTACCCCTCGGCCTCATGGACGCGGATCGCGGAGCAACCGGCCACGCAACACTTCCCCATGCCGCGCGCGACGACCGCAGCATGGCTTGTCATGCCGCCGGTCGCGGTGAGTATGCCCGCCGCGGCATCCATGCCGTGGATGTCGTCCGGGTTGGTCTCGGAGCGGACGAGAATCACCTTCTCCTTGCGAGCGTGCGCCTCCACGGCTTCGTTCGGCTCGAAGACGATCTTTCCCACCGCGGCGCCCGGCGACGCGGCGAGCCCCTTCGCCAGAACCGTGACCTTCGCCGAGGGATCGACGCGCGGATGGAGAAGGTGGTCGAGCTGCGCGGGCTCAAGACGCATCAGAGCCTCTTCCTTCGTGATCAGTCCCTCGCGGACCATGTCGACCGCAATCTTGACCGCCGCCTGGGCCGTGCGCTGCCCCCGGCGGGTCTGGAGCATGTAGAGGGTTCCCTCCTCGACGGTGAACTCGAAGTCCTGCACGTCGCGGTAATGACATTCGAGCCGGTCGGTGAAGGAGCGGAGCTGCGCGTAGACCTCCTTCATCTGCTCCTCGAGGCGGTGGATCGGCTCCGGTGTGCGAATCCCGGCGACGACGTCCTCTCCCTGGGCGTTCATGAGGTACTCGCCGTAGAACTCCCTCGCGCCCGTCGCAGGGTCGCGCGTGAACCCCACGCCGGTCGCCGAGCGGGCCCCCATGTTGCCAA
>CAZNRY010000057.1:0-20733 GCA_964575675.1 uncultured bacterium | reverse complement strand
GGAGGTCGGCGTATCCGCCGATCAACATGTGGCGGATCAACGGGCGGACGGGGGGGATCGCAAGAATCGTCAGCGCGATCAGCCCCCCCGAGAGACCGAGGATCTTCCCCGAGTCCGGCTTCACCAGCATGAGCGCAAGCGCGCAGAGGGCCAGAAATGCCCCGCCGAAGAGGTGCGCCGTCCAGACCACGTTCCCGCCGAGGAAGGCGGCGCGCACGGCGGCCGGCTGGCTGAGGAGAAACCAGACGCCGATCAGGATCTGAACAAGCGTTCCGATCGCGAACCAGTTCCTCCCGTATCGGATCGCCCAAGGTCCGAAGGGACCGTCCTCCTTTCGACGGATCCGCTGCCCCAGCGCCACGACGCCGAGTCCGGTCACCGCGATCGCGCCGACGAGCATGTGGAGGAAGCGCGGGATCAACGTCGGCTCGGCCAGGTTCAGCCGCAGGCCGCTCCGGCCCGAAACGTAAAGATCCTTGAACCGCGCGGGGTCCTGCATCAGCGTCATGTTGTTCACGTAGATGAACCCGATCGCGGCGATGAACACGCTCGAGACCCACGCGACCCAGAGGAACCGTTCGCGGCGGACCGTGTCGGAGAGGGCCATGAAGTAATGGCCGTAGTAGGCGATGCAGAGAAGCGCGATCACCGAGAACCAGGGCACGGCCATCAGGATGCTCGACGTGTAGAAGAAACGGCCGTAGAGGACCTGGAGGAATAGAAGCGGCGCGACCCCGAGCGTCACGGTCGCCGCGGTCGCGACCGGCAAGAGTCGGAAGATCTGCTCGGACAGGCGGCGGTGGTGCGGGACGTTCGCGCGTCCGCGCGCCCCCGACAGCGCCCCGACGAGCCCGCCACCGAGCAGAAAGTTCATCGCGATCACGTGCAGGAAGAAGGTGCCGAGCAGGAGAACCCGGAACAGCCAGACCGGCCCCGGAAGGGGCAGGGGATCCGCGAGGGGGATGATCGGGTTCATCGGGTCGCCTCCTGACTTGGCATCGGCTGATTCTCGGGCGGAAACCCCCAGAGGCTCGCGAGGTAGTGCGCAAGGACGCGGCGCTCCTCATCGGTCCCCGCGAAGGGGGGCATGAAGCCCTTCAGCTCGCTCAGGTTCTTCAACTGCCCCGCGATGAAGCTCTCGCGCCAACCTTGAATGAGGGGGCGGATCGCGTTGTAGCCGTCCACCGTATGGCAGTTGGCGCACTGGAACCGGAAAATCTCCTTGCCCGCGTCCAGCCGGTTCATCTGCGTGATCTCATGGACCGACGCCCAACGCGCGCCCGGCAAGAACCCCGCCTGCGAGATCGTCTCGACCTCCGCGGGACGCAGTCCGTTCGAGTACATGACGTTGTAGATCACGTAGGGTTTGCGGACTGCTTCCCTCACCCACTCGGAGGTCGCCGTCACGGTGAACCCGACGACCAAAAAGAGCGAGGCCAACGCAGGACTGAACCGCGCGGGGGTGCGCCACGCTGCCCACCATGTGAAGACGAGCAGGAAGACCGAGATCCCGAGGGACAGCCCCAGAAAGATCGTGACCGCCGGCGCCCCTCCGAAGGCGATCGCGCGCGCGGCTGGGGGGATCGAGAAGAGGTACCAAAGCCCCGCCAATGGCATGATTCCGATTCCGGCAAAGACCCACTTCGACGTGTAGCGGACCATCCGCGCACGGAAGGTTTCGGCCTGGATCATCGAGGCGGTCAAAAGGGCGTAGAGCCCCGTCAGCGAAAGCGCCACGCCCGTCCGAAGGAAGAGCGAGGGGAAGTAGCTTGGGTTCAGAACGCCGTGCCAGAAGTTCCCCGTCTCGATCCATCGCCCCGGGGTCAACATGAACGAAAGGATCCCGTTGATCACGACCAAACTCATGTAGGCAGCGACGAAGTAGATCCACCCGACCCGGGCGTGCGTCTTCGGGGAAAGCTTGTCCCAGCCGTAGTAGTAGATCATCGCCGCCGCGATCTCGACCAGGAAGAAGCACCACTCGATCGCCCATCCCCACACGAAGCCGTGGATCAGGAGGCTCGTCCCCGCCGGGTGCGCGAGGGCAATCGCGAACCAGATGCCCACGCCCGTGACCGCGCCGAAGACCAGCGTCAGCAGGACGAAGAACCGGGCGTGCCCCTTCACGTAAGCGAGAAGCTCGCGGTTCCCTTCGCGATGCGCCTTGCGCTCCGTCAGGACGAGGAAGAGCCCTCCCCCGACGGCGAAATGGGAGACGAATACGTGGACGATGGCGATCATGGCGATCACCATTCCTCCACCCAGCAGCGGAACTTCCCAAAGGGGGTAGTTCATCGACCCTCCTCCCCAGGCGGCGCGAAGGTTGTGCGGACGCGTAGCCCTCAGGTCACCGAATTAGAAGGGCTGCGGGGGGCGAAGTCAACGGGCGGTGTTGCGGTGTGTGAATCAGTCCGCGCCTTGGGCCGAGCTGAGGCGATCCCCGAGTGAGTTGCTAGGCGCGGTAGCTCTGCCGAGCCTATTCCGTTTCAACCCCGGCCGTCTCGAGGCAACGGAGGAAAACGTCCACGAGCTGCGGGTCGAACTGCGTGCCGGCCCGGGCATGGATCAGCTCGCGCGCCTGTTCGGGCGTGTAGGCCGCCCGGTGGGGCCGCTCATGCTGGAGCGCATCGTAGGCGTTCGCGATCGAAAGGATCCTCGACCCCATCGGGATCTGCTCGCCCCTCAAGCCGTCCGGAACGCCGGAGCCTTCCCAGTACTCGGCCTGATGGCGGAGCGTCTGGACGATCCCGTCCTGCGCCACCGAGGACAGCAGACGCCCGACGATCTGGCTCGCCTCGGTGAGACGGATCTTCCGCTCCGTCGGAGAGAGAACGATCGCCTCGCGCAGAAGCGACTCGTTTCGCTCCATGGCCCCGATGTTGTGGAGCAGCGCCGCGGCTGCGAGGCAATCGAGCGCTTCTTGATCCTGCCCCACGGCCTTGCCGATGCAGAGAGCCCACTTGCACACCCGCTCGGAGTGCCCGAAGAGCCACGGATAGCGGCTCTCGAAGACCATCAAGAGCGAGGTGATGGTGTTCAGGAAGGCGGCCTGCGTCCGATCGAATACCTCGGTGTTGGCCAGGGCCGTCCCCACCGAGGCGGCGAGCGCCTCGACGAGACGAAGATCGAAGCGGTCCAACGGCTGCCTGTCCGCACGTTCCCCGACGCAGAGAATTCCGCGCAGCTTCCCGTCGACCTGGATTCCGACCGACCAGAGAAGGCCTGACGCGGAGAGGATCCCCACTTCCTTGCGGCAATCGGGACGCAGCGCCAGGTCCTCGGTAGCCATCGCGTGGCTGGATTGTCCCAGGATCAGAGCGGCCGGCGACGAGGGATCGATCACGAGGGTCCGCGGGTCGCGCAGATGGAGCCCTCGATGGACCCGCGGCCGCAGGCGCTCGTCCTCGAGAGCGAGCAGGGCGACCGCATCGAAGTCGAGAATCCCCACGGTGGTCAGGACCAGGCCGTCCAGGATCTCCGCGATCACGCGGTGGCGGTTCAGGTCCTGGATCCGCTCGAGGATCGCGCTCATGCGGCTCAGGTGGTTCTGAAAATCGGTGTGGATCTCGCGCAGCCGGTCGCGCTGCCGTCGGACCTCCTCCTCGAGGACCTCGGTCTTGAGGGCGAGCACTTCCTGATCCCGGTTACGGTCGAGGATCCGCTGCATCTTGAGGAGCAGCTCCCGCGGCGAGAAGGGTTTCGTGAGGTAGTCGTCCGCGCCGACGCGGAGTCCCTGGAGCCGGCTCTCGGTGGTCGTGTTCCCGGAGATCAGGATGATCGGGAGCTGCCGGTGATCGGGGTCCTTGCGAACGGCCTCGCACACGTCCAAACCGCTGCGCCGGGGAAGCCTCACGTCGAGGACGAGGAAGTCGGGCCGGTTCGCGTGGATCGATTCGATCGCCTCGTCGCCGTCCCCCGCAGTCAGAACGCGGAAGCCGCGGCCTCCAAGGGTGATCTGCAAGAGCTCGACCACACGGGAATCATCATCGACGACGAGGACGGTGGGCGGCCGGCCTTCCTGCGCCGATCCTGCCTCGGGATTCTGCGGCGTGACGCGCTCCATGCGTGCTCCCTCTCGTGCTCGTCCGTGCGATTTGTTCGCGCGCTAACCAGGCGCATCCCGCTCGGCCGGCTAAACGAGCAGGGCGCCGGCCTCGCGTGCGCGCCTGCGCGCGCCGATTCGACAGGCCCACCTATCTATCGGCGGATCGGCCCCGGTTACTTACGGTTGGCGCGTTCGCCGACCTGGACCAGGATGGCGTCAAGCTCCGCTTCGGGAAAGGGAAACATGACCGACGGGCCTTCCTGTTGCGGAAACCCGGAGATTCGAGAGCCGACGCGGATCACGGGAATCCCACGCTCCGCGACCCTCTTCAGAATCGTGGTCTCGGTCTCATCGACTTCCCCATTGCTGCGGACCTCGAGGAAGAGGACGTCCCATCGTCCGAGGTCGAGCGAGATGTTCGCAGCCTCCAGCCCCGCGGCCTCCCCGACCTGCCATCCGCATCCCCTCAGGTGGCGGCAAATCGCAACCCTCGCAGGGAGATAGCGAACCGCGACGAGGGCCCGTAGGGGACCGTTGCGATCCCGCTCCTCTTCGTCGGGGCGCGAACCGAACCCGCCGGGCCGCACGTGGTGGCCTCGCGAGGCCCCGACCTGCGCGCCCTTGGCGAACGTCTTGAGAAGCGGCACGCGGAGGACCTGGATCCGAGTCTCCGTGTCGTCCTTCGAAGCGGAGTTCAGGGGCCCGGGCCCCAGCATCCGCTCGCAGGCGACCGCGGCGCGGTCCCCTTCCTCCTCGAGCACGACGAAATACTTCTCCTCGCGGGAGACGCCGTGTAAGAGAAGACCCAGGCTGACGAGGTTGGTCTGTCCGCGCTCGGTTTCGATCCGGGGGGGAACGATCGATGCCGTCAGGGAACCGACCTGAACGACCTGGTCCCACAGCACCCCGACGCGTGCGTCGCCCGATTCTAGGACGAGAACCGTGGCGTCGGGCGCTTCCGTGCCCTCCATCTCGTCCGGGCCCTCGGAGACGAGGTCCGCGGAATCGTCCGCGTGCTCGCCCACCGGGCCGGCCGTGACGGAGAGCGCAGCGAGACCTTCTTCATCCGAGGCGACCGCATACTCGACCGGCTCGGGTGCGGACGGAGCGGGCGGCGCAGCCGGCACAGGCGCGACGGGGGCTGGCGCTGGCGGCGCAGCCGACACAACCGCGACGGGCGCTGGCGCTGGCACCGGCGCTGGAGGCACTGCCTCCACCGTAGCTGGAGGCGCCGCGCCGACGACCTCCCGTTTCTCTTCCCGAGGCGGCTGCGGCTTCTCCTCGTTCAACAAGTCGAGGAGCCGGACCATGTCCCTGGTCAGACTCGCCTGCGCTTGCGCGAGCTCCGCGAGATCCTTGACGAGCGACCGGACGATGCCCGCCGCGCTGGGCCCGCCGGAGTCCCTGTCCTCCGATCCCCTGTTCTCCTCCATCATTTCCTCAACTCTCCGATCGATTCGGTGTGCGGGAGGGTTCTTCTTCCCTCTCGATCTGAACTTCCCCGCGCAGCCATTCCCCCATCGTCCCGCGCAACTTCAGGACCTCGCTCCTCGCATCCTCGATCGTGTGGACGCCGGCGCCGTTCGTGCGGGTCGCATCGCGGAGCTTCTCGATGGCTGCGGCAAACTCTCTGAAGCAGGATCCCAACGCGCCCGGCAGCGCCGGAACGTCCCGTCGGGCCCGCTCGATCTCTAGCGACCAGACCGTGCCGAGGCGCTCGATGTCGCCGAGCGCGTCGTCGATCTGCGCAATCGTCTTCATTCGTTCGGTTTCATGTTCGCCGAGGGAGCGGACGAGGTGCGTGAGCTTCCCCTCGACCGAGGCGAGATCCGCGCGGAGCCGCGTCCAGAAACGCTCCATTTCGACCACGAGATCGCCGGTCAGCTCGACGGCGGCGCGCGGTTCGGGGAGCGTCGAGACGGCCGCCGCGAGACGAATCCTGTCACGCAAGGCCGAGACCTCGCCGCGCAGCGACTCCAACTCCTTCAGAGTCTGCGCGCCGGAGCGGTTCTGCTGAACGAGCGTGAACACGCGCAGGAACAATCGCCTCAGGTGTGGATCGGGATCGGAGAGATAGGCCGTCGGCCCAGGGCTCGCCTCCTGCGCTTCGGCCACGCGCAAGAGAGCGCGCAGGGGCCGGAGGAAACCGTCGGCCAGCATCGACCCGACACCCAGGGCGACCAGCGTGAAGAGAAGGCCAAGCGCGGCGCCGCCGTAGCGGAGCAGGGGCGGGACGTCCACGGTCCTCAAGATCTCGCGAAGGGCGAACTCGACGAGGAGAAAATAGGTGGCGCCGAGGAGGAGCGTCGGCAAGACGCACAGCAAGAGCACACGCCTTCGGACCGAGCTTGCGGCGCCGGGCTTGCGGGGCATGTCGCGGAACTCTTCCAACAGGTCCCTCCAGGCGGCGCCTGCACCATGCACGGAAGGGGAGCGCGTCGATTGCAACCTGCACGGACGATCAGACCGGGAACCGCTCCCAGGGAACGTTCCGGACGTCGGAAGAGGAGAAACCGTCGGCGGAACGGGGATGCCCCGTTGGAAAGAACCGAGCCTCAGGAATCGGCGTCCCGTCTCTCAGTCCGGCCGTGGTACTCCAAGTCCCAGCGCCGCTTTGATCATCGGGAGATCGAGTAGATCCGCCATCCCTGTTCCCGTCGGGCCCCCCGGCTACTTCGACAGGTTGGATCCTCGGTGCGTCCCTCGGGAGCGGAAGATGGCACGTGCCTTGCACCCTCTTCCAGCCAGGAAACGATACCACGCCGGGGTCCGAGACTGCAAATCGGTTTCTCGGCGGCATTTCCCGGGGTTTTTCCGGGTCGAAGGAGCAGGATGGACACCAGAAGCCAGTACGTCGAGCTCCCGGCGAGCCGCGTCAACCCGCGGCCGACCTACCACTTCATGATGAAGTGCCTCCTCTACTCGAGGATGGAGACGGGGCTCCTCTCGAACCAGGACTTCTACGACGAGGACGTGAACGTCTACCTCGCCCATCTGCTCGACTCGCTGATCCAGCCCGAGAACATGGAGCGCGCGCGGCGCTACCTCTCGCCCTACGACACGGAGGTCTTCCAGAAGCTCTCGCAGAGCAAGGACGCGCGCCTGAAGTACACGATCTACAAGACCAACGCCGACTTCCTCTTGATCTCGCTTGGGATCTTCGACAGTCCCGAGGGGATCGTCACCGCGGTGAGCGGGCTGCAGCGGCCGGAGCAGGACTTCTTCCGTCCCACGGAGGAGGCGTCGATCGGCCGCGGGCGAACCTACTACCGCTTCGCCTACACATACAGCCAGATGGTCCACGGGCGGAACGCGGGGATCTCGGAAGTGCTCGAGAAGCTGAGCATGGGATTCGACAAGTACCTCCGAATTCTGGCGCACATGCGTGGCGAATACCTGGACATGCTGAAGCGGCTCTCGAGCGGCGAGGTCTATCACCTCGAGCGCGTGGCAAACGACGAGCAGCGGCAGGACTCGCTTCGCGAGAAGCAGGACCGCGTCCTCGACCTCTATCTGGACTGGAAAAAGACGGGAGAGGCCGATCTCCGCACACGGATCAACGAGTTGATCAAAGAGATCCGCAGCCTCGATCCGCACTTCAACTTCAAGATGCCCGAAGCCTAGCTCGCTCTGCAGCCGACCCCTTCCCTCCCCCCCCTCCGGTTAGCCCCGGGAGGGGGTCGGTGTTTTGGGGGGAATCGGGGCGCGCTCAGAGCCCGGCTGGTCCCCCGCATCGGATGTGTTTGACCATGATCAGGCAGGGATTCACGGCGCCCCACAACTCGTTCTCTTCCAGCGGTTGAAAACCCATGCGCTGGTAGAAACCCCGCGTCCGTTCATAGGGACCGTCCGGCCGCGAGGGGCCGAGCGTCTTCACCTGAAGGAAGGCGAAGGAGCGCTCTCGCAGTGAGGTCTCTGCTGCCGCAACCAACGCCCGGCCAATCCCGTGGCCGTGGAGCTCGGGCCGCACGGCCATCACGTGGATCTCGGCGCTCGATGGATTGTGGATCCGAATCGCAATGAAGCCGGCGACGTTCCCCAAATGAACCGCCACCAACGCCTCGAGCCCCGCCAGGTCCCGGACATACTGGATCAGCGCCTCCTCGATCCCGAACCAATCGGGCAGAGAACGGAGGATCTGTTCGCACGTCTCGGCCTCGCCGGGCTGCATCGGACGGATCATCGCGATTCCCCTCTCTTGCTCGCCGGAACGCAACCTGCCGCGGAACCGGTCCACACGCCCAGGTCGCGTCCCTGCGAACTCACCCCAACGATCGCACGGCCGCGGCGAGCTGGTACACCCCCAGCACGGCGAGCGTGATGGCCGAGGCGAGAAGGATCGCCCGCCGCCCGCGGGGTCCGATCGCCCGCGTCGTCCCGAACAGAACGATCGTCGCCGCGAGCGTGACCACCATCGTGCCGTAGAAGGCAACGACCAGCGCCACCGCGTTCGCGGGACCCTTCCCCCACGCCTCGAGCGCCGATGGCCCCAACACAAGGCTCCAACCGAGGTAGGGGTTCGGGTTCAGGATGTTGACCAGAGCGGCCTGGAAGAGCGTGCGCGGGGCCGAGATCGTGCTCGGAGGCGCGTCTTCCATCTGCCGCCGCCAGCTCCGGAAGCTCCTCCACGCGAGGTAGAGAAGCAAGACGCCGCCCGCCGCGTGGAGAACGCGCGCCATCTCTCGGGGGAGGTTCTTCAGGACGAGGAGGACGAGCAGGGCGATCGGCCCGTCGCTCAGGAGCGGCGCGAACGAAGCCGGCAGCGTCCGCTTCCACCCCTTCTCCGCGACCTGCGAGAAGAGAAACGCCTGCAGGGGACCCGGCTGGACCCCCGCCGCGAACGCCAGACCGCCGCCGAGAATGATGTACTCGAGCATCGATGAGGGAGGATTGCGCCCTATGGGACCGATGTCAACGAAGGACCGTCGGCTCCTCCGGGGATCGACGGTCCTCTATGCAGCAGAGCGTCGAGGTTCAGCGACCGGGTCCCATCACCGCGCGTCGATCAGCTCCTCTCTATCGCCGGTCGTGACGTCGACCGACAGGACGAGCCCGACGCCAGGCTTGTAGTACTTGTTCTCGTTCACTTCCAAGTCGAGCGGCGTGAAGTCGCGTGTCTTCATGCAGCCCGTGAAGGAACCGAAGGGAACGTCGGCGGTCGCGTCCAGATCGACGATCTCTCCCATGTCCTCGGCCTCGCACGCGTAGTACTCCTGCCGGTACGTTTGCCCCACCGCAGGATCTCCGGGAATGATGACCCCGGCCTTCGCGCCATCGACGCCCGCTTCCCAGGAACCCTCCGTACTCACGACGACCCCGCCCGACATCTCTTTCGTGTCCTCGCCGAAGTACCAGACGGTGCCCGAGGAGTCCTGCGCGAACCAGTCGTAGGTGTCCTCGATCACCTCGTGGCCCACCCGCGCGACGTCGTGCACGATCGTGCACGAGACGCCGAGAATGGTCCGTCGATCCGCAAGCACGACGACTTCGACGGTTTCCATGCCCGCCGCGTAGGTGAACCTGGCGCCGGGCGTCAGCGGGTAGAGCGGGTTGTCAACCGCGGCCACGAACGCGCCCGGATGGATCGCCGGGTTGTAGGAGGAATCGACAATGCACCCGTTTTCTTCCTTGCCGCTGCTCCCGCATCCCGCGACAACACTGGACAGAAGGAGCGCGAAAACCGCAGCACGGGCGATGGTCGGCGCATGTCCGACAACCGCCGCGTGCGCGATGGCCGGCAATCGACTTGTTTCCCCGGCGGACGCAGAGGCATCCGCGGTGTCCGCGTCGAGGAAGGCAACGAGAGCGACCGGCAGCTGCCGGGTCGTCAGGTGTAATCGCATGTTATGAGTTCCTCCTGGCGTACCGACTGGGACTCAACGCGACGTCTGGAAACGCCGCGAGCACCTGTCGGTCGGATGTGATGAAGGGAACGCTGAGCTGCTTCGCGAGAGCCACGAACTCGCAGTCATAGGCCGAACATGGAGACTGACTGACGAGGCGCAGGACGCGATCGGACTTGACAAGGTACTCCCGGCCAACCAGCAACTGCTCCGCCTTCGCCTGCAACGCCAAGGCGCCGGACAGAGAGACCGCCCGTTTACGGAGGTACTGAGCCAGAACGCTTCGAAACTCGCTGCGCCAGAGGAGGGGGGCTGCCCACTCCGGGTCGCGAGCGAAGACTTCGCGGGCGGCCACAAGACCTGTGCCGCCGATGAGCAGGTAGGCCAATAGGTTCGTATCCGTGACGATCATGGCCGACCGTTCGCCTTTGCTCTCGTGAGGCTAGCCTCCGTCAGCGGGCGCAGTGCCAAGCGGACGCGGAGCCGATCAACCTCTGCGAGCCAAGCCTTGGGGTCGATGGCTGGGAAGCTCGCCGCCTGTTCCAAGCAGGTGATGACCTCGCTATTGAGGCTCCGTCGATGAAGCGTCGCGCGGCGTTTGAGACGGCGGAAGAGGCTGTCGGGAACACCCTTGATCGTCAAGCTAGGCATGGCGCGTACCTCCAATACGGTTCCACAATGGAACCATTATGGAACTATAGCGGGGAGCCATCCCGAACGCAAGATCCTCTACTCCGCCAACCAACCGCGCATCAGGAGCACAGCGCCGACGAGAATCGGGGCCACAGTGTACGCGATGACGTGAATGACGGTTCCAACCGGCGAGCCCCACTTCTGCTTCATGGCGTCGAGCTTGCCGAATGCCGTCCGGTGCGTCACGCGCGCATAGATTGTGATTACGCCATACCCGATGGCCGCGATGCCGAGAACGATGCTGAAGTTCGTTGGCTCCTCTTGGTCTGGATGGCACAGTGCACCGGGAGTTCGGCGGGGCCATCCATCGATCTTACTTTGCGTCGCCCGTGCGCGGCTTCCCCTCGGGCTTGGAACGACTCAGGACATATGGCCCGTCCGGGTCGTCCAGCGCGTTGCCGTCCAGGTGAGTCGCCAGAAAGTCGATCAGGGCTTGCCGGTTGGATGCCAGGGATTCAGGAATCGCCTTGTCTCCGACGAGCCGGATTGTCAACACGCCGCCGTCGGAGATCGAGTAGCGAGCGAGCGTGTAGGAGATCGTCGGTTCGTCATCCGTCAGATCGTTGATGCTCAGAAACTGCTGGCCGCCGATCGTGACGATGTACATCCGAGTGCGCTCTATCTCCTTACCCTCATCCCGGATCTCGAGGTAGTACTCGGAGGAGTTGAACCGGAAGACCTTGAACTCCGTGACCTGGCCACTTCCCGAGTTGGCCCAGAACCAAGCGCCCAGCAACCGCGGGTCGAACGAGCCGGCGACAGGGTCTCCGATCGGCGTCTTCGCATCGAACGGACAGCCGGTCAACAGAAACGACAACAGCAACGGAACAGCGAGGATCCAAGCGCGCCTCATGAATTGCCTCCTTGCGTCAATGTTGTGCCTTGGTACCCGTGGCGGTCACATTGACGTTGTCATAGTAGGAATCCCCTTACGAAGCATGTCCAGATCGTGCGTGGCGCGGTAGGGCTGCTCGGACCACAGGCGAAGCAGCATCGCGCCCTTTAGCACGAAGCGGTCCCGGACCTCGGACATGCCCAGGCGGTAGAGAAAGCGCTCAAAGCAATAGCTCGTGAGCAGGTTCTGGTAGTTGTCGCCCGTCTGCTTCGCACGGTTGAGCAGCCGCGCGGTAACCGAGGCCGCGAGATTGGTCTTTTTCTCGGTCACGCGATCGCGTCCAGGTAGGGCTGCATGACGCGCGTGACACGACAGATGCGAGCGAAGCGGGCCAGCTCAGTCGCACCACCGCGGCGGCGACTGAAGTCGCGGAGGGCCTCGACGGCGACGTCGATGCCAACCTTGTTGCGGTACTTGAAGCAGTCGGCGACCGTCTTCGCTGCCGAAAAGACCCGCACGTCGACCTTCTCAAGCCGGTGTGTTTCGATGCCTTCAGTCAGAGCTGCTCCCGAAAAGCGTGCGACCCGCAGCCGAGGGTAGTCGAGCCGTGGTCTCCTCGCCTTCTCCGGTAGGGCGATCCACACCTCCGCCGGCGCCTGCGTCGTGAGTTCGTGAAAACGCAGCGCGGTCAGCAGGCAGAAGACGCCGCCCGGAATGCGCTTGGCCACATGGGCGAGCGTGTGCTTGGCAGTCACCGGGTGCTTCCCCGCCACGTAGATTCCGCGGGCCTGCCGTTCGACCAGTCCCGCGCGCACCAGGCGGTAGAGCTGGCCCCTGGGAATTCCATGTGCCTCCAGATCGGCCGGGCGCGTGATGCCCAGCCGCTGGATGAGCTGCAGGACGTGGTCGGCACTAGGCGTGGTCATGTCGAGGTGCATGATACAAAACGTCGGGGGTTATGCGCAAGTCCCTACGTTTCGGTTGTCCGGCACTCAGGGCATCGCGCCGCTAATATATGCACCTGAAATACGTTAGAGTCGCACAAAGAAACCTGGATGAAGACAGATCCTCGCGTGATACCACGCGCCCGCGGCAAGCAGCGGCGGCCTGGTGCCCGCCTTCGCCTGCATGAGCGCCCTGTTACGCCCCGATGATCTCATTCAGCCCCTCGATCACCTGGACGATCTCCTCGGGCGTAGCCCGCCCGATGCGTTTTCCCATGCGCTCGATCGCGAGGGTGCGGATCTGGCTGATCTTTACCCATGACCGCTTGGGCAGGGTCTTCGCCGCCAGTTCAAGTGTTAATGGGAAGTCGGCTCGCTGGGGCTGGCTGGTCAGTGCGACGACGATGACAGTGCCCGAGCGCTCGTTGAATATGTCGTGACTCAGGATGAGGACCGGGCGCTGGCCGGCATGTTCGTTCCCCCGCACGGGATTCAGATCAGCCCATCGGACCTCGCCTCTTAGTATTCTGGCCATTCGGAGGAGTCCTCGGTCATGCCCTCTTCGGCGAGCGCCCTCTCAAATGCGGGGTCTAGCTTCGCGCACTCTCGAGCGAGTCGGCTCCGCTCGATTCGCTCCAGTTTTTCCTCAACGGCAGCCTGGATGGCTCGGCTGCGATTAGGGAAGACGGCTCGTTTGACGAGACGATCGAGCCGGTCAAGCGTGGCCTCATCGAGGGAGATTGCTACTTTGGATCGAGCCATGCCCCACCTCCTAGTATGACGATACGTCATACCCGAGGACCGGTCAAGCACCTCCCCAAAGAGACACAACCAGAGTCATCTCAAGCGCTCTTGGCACGGACGACAAGATCGACGTCGCAATCAAGGACATGCAACAGGAAGAGCACTCGATCGACGGACTTGCGATAGTTCGTCGAATCGAGCAGACGGTAGAACTGAGCCGGAGACGTGCCGAGACGCCGAATGATCTCGCGCTTTGAGAGGGAGCTCTTCTCGACCCGCTTCTGAGCCTCGATGGTCAGCCTGTAAAGGAGCATATCGCGCATGTAGCGGGGATCCTGATTGTATTCGAGAACCTGATCGATATGAACGGAGCCCTCTCGTCCGGACGCCAGGGCGTACGTGAAACCCTCGCGGGCGAGTTCCTCGTCGACAGAAACATGGAGGACGGGATCGGACGGTGTTGGTGGCGGGTCGGCCTTGGCGTACGGGAACACCAACTGCTGGTTCCAGGTGGTCACCTCGAATGCCCGCTTCCGGTTGTTCTGACTTACTGCCCTGATCTTCATAGCAACCCTTCGGAATCCAGTTGACGAATCAAGTCCAGGACTCTGGGCGTTGCAGTGCCAGCCATGGGTCTCTGGTTTTCCATGTCCCACTTCAAAACGGCCTTGCCGTCGCGGTAGACATGCACATGCCGCGGAGCGTGGTCCCCCGTCCACGTTAGGAAGACGTAACCTCCCCGTCGGACTTTGGACACGCCTAGATGTTACCTTCTAGGGTAACACTTGTCCAGACAAGAAATCGGGCTACCTGAATTCCTAAAGCGCCCAAATCCTCGTCTGACACAGTGCACATCCGCCTTCCCCCACCGATCACACGAATTGCCGGCTTGGAATCGACGGACCTGAACATGAGTGCACGCCGCCAGATGGCAACCACAGGGTCCCACCCGAGAAAATCGACAGCTTGCCCACAGGAGAAGACGGTAGCCGGATCTGTTCCGCGAGCGCGGCTGGCGGATCGGGAGCCCTCGCCCGCCCCTACCACACCCCCGCGACCGCGGGGGGCCGAGGCGCGGTCATCGAGGCGGCTCGCGTCCTTCTTGTGGAGCGTAACCACACTCGGCATCACCCGCGGCGGGTCTTGCGGGCCGGCGGCCCCACGCGTTTCTTCGGATCTCCGATGCCGCTGGTGGCATCCCTTACTACCGGCTGCATCCGGGACCTGGACCGTGGTGCGGGAGTGCCATGAAGCATGCCTTCAACGCTGATGTCCTCGTCCACGTCCGGCCAGTGGATGCCCTGACCCGTGCCGATGATGCGGTAGTTCGCTCGCTGCGCCGGGCTAGCCTCTGAGAGGCGCCAGGACCAAGCAATCGGAACGCTGATCACGCGCCCGTCGACCAGATGCGCGATGATCTGGTCACGGGTGACGCGTACTTCCTGAATGCGCGGGTCGCTACTGGCCGCAGTGCTCACGCCATACCTCCAGAATCAAAGTTCGGTAGTCCGAGACCAGCGCTAGGGTCCAGGAATCCCTCTGACTCTGGGCATTCAGCCCCCCTGCCTTCTTATCGTAGCACCATGGTTCCGCTGGACGACAAATCCTCGACCAGATACCGACCCACGCGTCGGGGAATCGACAGCCTGCCCACGTGAGAAGTCGGTAGCCGGATCTGTTCCAGGAGCGGGGACGATGCCTCGGCCGACTCCCCGTCCCCTACCACACCCCCGCGACCGCGGGGACCGAGGCGCGGTCATCGAGGCGGATCGCGTCCTTCTTGCATGCCGCGCGGCATACGCCGCAGCCGTAGCAGAATCTCTGGTCGACGACCGCCTTCTCCTGGGAAGGACTGTAGGTGATCGCCCCGAACTGGCAGTACCGCAGGCAATCCCGGCAGCCGGCGCAGAGGTCGGGATCGATGCGCGCGACGTACTCCGCACGGAACATGACCGGCAGATCGTGCGTCACGGTCGAGCGCATGGCGAGGCAGTCGGCGCGGTCGCAGTTGCAGATCCCGCCGATGAAGGGGGTGTTGAAGGTCCAGACCGTGTGGCAGAGGCCTTCCTTCTCGCAGGCGCGGAAGGCGGAGACCGCCTCTTCCCGCGTGACCCTCTCGAGGCCCCACGTGTTGGGTCCGCCCGCGTAGCTCTTGTCGATGCCCTGGAGGATCCGCGCGAACTCGCCGCCGTCCGGCGACAGGCTGATCCCGTAGCAGTAGCGCTTCTCTTTGCCGATCGTGGCGCGGCGGCAGATGCAGGCGACCCGGACGATCGAGTTCACGAAGCCGAAGATCTGCTCGATCTCCTCGATCGGGACGACCTGGCCGAAGTGGTCGCGCTTGGACCTTCCGGTCACGATGCGGCGAACGACGCTCCGGATGAGACGCGGGGCCTTCTCGAGGCGATCGAGGCTCACGGCATCCCGGGCGAGATCGTCGACGCGAGAGAAGAACCGCTCGATGAAACGGCGGCGGCGGGCATCGCTCAGCAGGTCATCGGAGTAGTTCTTGGCCTGGAGGTACCACTTCTTCCCCTCGCCGTGCTTGTGGCAGAACTCGCACATGGGATAGGCCTCCTTGAGAAGCATGGCGCCTTGCGAAGCTCGCCCGTCAGGGGGCGAAGCGCAGGCGCACCCAAGTGGGGAGGTCCGGCACGTACTCACGCCGGTCGCTCCAGGCGCTGTAATCGACGCACCCCAGGACGTAGGTCTGCGCGGGGGAACCAAGAGTGGTCCAGGGAAACGCGAACTCCAGAACGCTTCCAACAGCGAGTACGGTATGTGGCGTCCCCGGACCGAAGCTGTAGGCATACCAGCCGCCCGACAGCTCGTCGTAACGCACGAACATCTCGCCATCGTGGGTGCCGTCGTTGTTGGCATCGAAGAAAACCTGATATCCCATCAAGGCGTCGGGATGTTGGGCGTCGCCGTCGGACGTGCTGCCCGACGCCAGGACGGAGCTCGGCGGCCCGTCCCAGAAGTTCATCATCACGTAGATCATGCTGTGATCGGGACTCTGGGCGAAGTAGAGCCCCTTCGCATCGGCTCCGGAGAGGGCCGAAGCATCATCCCCCTCCGCGTCCATGGCGGCAGGAGCGATCCCCGCCCAGTCGTCCGCACTGCCGTCCATGGTGATGGCGGCGATAGGGACATTGAAATCGGTGGTGTCGTCGTCCTCGCTGTTCGGCTTCTCGGCGTCCTTGCAGCCGGAAGCGGCGAAGGCTGGCAACAAGAGCAGACAGAGAAGCACCCATCGCATCAACATGCCCTCCCACTGCGGCCCAAAGGAATCGAACGGATTGAGCGCCCTACAAGCCCCTTCGCCCCGGGAAGAGCAATAGGACGGCTCGAGACGTCGGCCCCGAACGATATCAGAAAGCGAACACGCCGGCGAGCGAGATGACGTTGTAGTCCCCCGCCCCCGCCTTGGTCTTGTCGATCGCATACAAGGAGTACTCGGCGCGCGCCGCGAACTGCTTGCTGAACGCGTACCGGGCTCCGAGGGACGCCATCAGGTCGTTGCCGGACTTCTTTTTGCTGCCTTCGCCCAATGCCGTGAAGCGATACTTGAGGTCGGACTGCCAGAAGACGAGTCCGCCCCTTGCGAACACCGAGAACGCCTTGCCGATCGGAAGCGAGGCGACAGGCGTGATTTCGAACCCGGTCATCGTTGTCTCGAAGTAGTCGCCGCCTTCGGTCGCAACACGCGCCTTACCGAGGTGGATGTAGCCACCCTCAGCCCCGAAGTAGTCGCACACCTGGTACCCGGCAAAGACGCGCCAGGCGACGACGGACGGCGACCAGTCCTGCGTGTGGAACTCCACGCTCCCCTTGTCGACCGTCGTGGCGGCGTTGCCGAAGCCCAGACCGACGTAGCCGTTGGCGGCGTGGGAGAGGGGCGGGAAGGCGAGGGAGAGAGCGAGGAGGCAGAGGGTGAGGATCAGGGTCCGGCGTAACGTCGTCATGTGGAATCCTCCTATCCCGTCCGGGAGGCAGGACGTTGAAAGCAACGCTCGGCGGAGGCGCGGGCGAGTTGGACGACAGCATGGATTCGCTACCTCATTCTTCGTCCTGCGCAGCCACAGTCCATATGCGCTTGAGTGGCAGCTCCGCCTTCAGGTCCTCGTCAAGGTTGTCGTAGTTGGCGAACAGTGCCTCGAGCAGTTCCTTCTGCGTCCACAGGCGTACCCGGAAGAAACTCGCCGCGAGTTCCTTCTGCACGTTCGTCTTGAAGCCGCTCCATGAAACGAACAGTCCCTCCTGCGCTCCGAACTTGGAGACCGCGCCAAGCAGTTTGTCCACCGTTGGACGGTCGATGGGCGAATCCTCCGATTTCACCTCGACACAGAGACGTGGCACGCCGAAACCGAGTGGCCCGGCCCCCGCGAGAATGTCGGCACCACCGTCCGCCCCTTCGGCGCTGCGGTAGGTGATGTAGCCCTGTGCCTTGAGGATCGCCTCTACCAGCCGTGTCAAACCGTGCCCTTTGAAGCGAGCGGCAATCAGTTGGGCGATCTGATCGTGAGCTGCCTCCTCCAGGTTGGTGTCTTCGGTCGCCTCTGCAACCTCAGCGACCGGGGCTTTGGTTGCTTTCGTGACTGTTGCGATCGTCTCCGGCTTCCAGCCGCTGGCTCGCATGGCCGCGATGCGGGCCTCGGCGTTGTTGCGCTGCACGCGGCAAATGGTCATGAAGGCGCCGAAGGTGTAGAGCAGGTCCTTTCCGAAGTTGGTTCGTGGGACCGCTTCAGCAATCCACTTCACCTGCCGCCAGTGGAAGAATGGGTCCGGACCGCTTGGCTCGAAGTGGTAGTCGCCGGTCACTTCACCGATCTGAATGGCTCGCTGGGTCTTCAGCGGCAACACCACGAGATCACCCTTCTTGATCTCCTGGGCGAAGGGCCATATCTGGCTGACCCAGTTTATGATGGCCTTGACCTTGGCGTCCGGATAGCGCTGTGCCATAGCGTCCGTCAGTTCGACCCGTTCAGTGAGCCGGGCGAGGTCGACATCCAGGCCGTCCCACGTCACATAGACTCGGTTATCTTGGACGAACTTGAGTTCGTATTCGCCGTGTGAACCGGCGCGGATCAACCAGACGGCCATGGAAGCCTCCGTTTCAGAGAATCGGTCGTTCTCGCTCCGTTGCGCCGAACGCCAGCAAGAATGCGTGAGCGACGCGAAGCGGCAGCCAGTGGGTTCATGCGTGGTTGGACCCGTCGATGTCACTCATTGAGCTATGATCCTGGTCCACTTGTACAGTCTATCCCTGGCGTCGTATTCGCCGAGTGATGGATAGACCTGCTCCTTCATCTTCAGATGGCCTTTCGCCCGCTCTGACCTAGCAAGATCCATCAGAATGACATGAACAGCGTCTTGAGTTGCCAAGTCGACGAGCCTCCTTCTGGAAATCTCTCGAATCTTACCGAACCTGGCAACGTGCACGATATTTGACTCTCCAACCCTGGCCTTGGCGGGGTCAAAGCGGAGCTGGAGAATAGCGACGCACTCTACATCGCTGATGCCTATCTCTTCTGCACCGTGACCAAAGAAAGCTCGCCCTGTCGACGCATCTTCCAACACCGACGCTGATCCATAGTCCGCACGCTCAATGTCAGCTCTTGCCACGACATCGGGGTCCTCTTTGGGAGCAGTTGGACGAAACGGATTCTGAGCCACAATGAGCTCCAGGCCTTCGTTGCTCTGGGTCGGGCGCTTGGAATGCAGGACATAGATGTAGTCGCCGAGAAGGCAGTCGTGCAGCGCGGCAGCAAAAAGCGAGTCTGCGCCGGTACCCGTGAGATCTTCCGCATCGATGCGTAAGGGAAGTCTCTCCGTTGATGGCAATGGGCGAATTCGGAGATTGTAGGCGCAGGCGGTTGAAAGCAGGCCGAGATAGATCATGAAGAGCAGCCAGACTTGTGGCCGCTTAGGTCGGAGACGGGTCCACATGCGCTTCAAGAATCCTCCCTGACTCTCAGCATGATCATCGCTGGATCCGACGCGCCGCGAGTCTAAAGCCGACATGCGCCTTCGGCAAGCGGTCCGGATCTTGCATCGCGAGGGCATCCGGCCTACCTACCACCCTTCGCCTTCCCCACCCCCGCAAACCGTGTCCGGATATACTCCCTGGCGCTCTCCAGTGGCAGCTTCACGCTTCCCGGTCCGCTCCGGACGTAGAAGTCCCCATCCGGGGTTGTCTCCATCCCCTTCCACTTGAGGAACACGGGCTCGGGGCTCCGCTGGCAGCTCACCACGCACACTGTCTTGCCCTGCACGTCCTGGGTCTTTGGGTCGATGCAGGTGCCGGCGCGATCGCCGAGACCGTTGCGGACGACCTGCGCCAGGTGACGCATGAACTTGTCGTCATTCTCGAGCTGATCATGCTTGATCCCGACGATCGAGCGGTCGTCGGCAACGCCGATCAGGAGGTCGCCGCCCTCGGTGTTGAGGAACGCCGCGATCGCCTTCAGCACCGCGTGCGTCACCCCTTTGTCGTCCATCCGATCATCCCGCAGGCTCCACCGCAGAGTCGACTTGAACTCCAGCGTCTTCGACTCATCGCGCTTGATCAGTTCCTCGGCGTTGCGGTGTGCGCGGACGTACTGGTCGAAGAGGAAGTTCTTGATCGCCTCTCCGAAGGCTCGGTCGTCGGTGATGCGCTTGTAGAGGTCGAAGTTCGAGTCAACGATCTCCTGGATCACGTGCTCAACCTTCTGATCGAAGGTGAGCCGCACATTCTCCCTCGTGTTCGCCCGCGCCGCCGCATCGAGCGCCGCGTCACCATCGAGTTTGCCCATCATCTGCTCGAGCGTGATCCGGTGCTCGGGCCCGAGGTTGAGCCCGAACCGCTCGTTGAGCTCGGCGATGATGCGGGAGAGCGTCTCCATCTCCTCCGTCGAGGTCCCGTGCCTGTCCTTGGTGCTGATCGGGTCAAGAAGGCCGGGCTTTCGATCGAGGCCGATCTTGCCGCTGCTCGTCTCCGCAATGCGGTAGGACTCCATGTCGATGTTCTGCTGCACCTCGCGCGGCAGGACGGCGCGGTCCGCGGGAAGCCGGCGCCGCAGAAAGCGCGCGAAGACGTAGAGCTTCTCGAGACCGGCGTCGGCGAAGGTGAGCACCTGCGCGAGGAAGGCGTAGAGCCGGACGTAGTCGGTGAGCTGGCCCCTGAAATCGCTGCGCTCATCCTCCGACAGCATCTGGAACTGCCCGACCACCGGCGCGAGCGCGGCGTAGATCTGGTCCTGCCCCGCCTTGGGGTCGAAGTAGACCTTGGCGAATGCGTCCACGTCGGTCGGCGTGTAGACGGGGAAGGCGGCAAGGCGGGTCTCGATCTCGTAGAGGAGATTCGGATCGGTCGCCTCCGACAGCAGCGTCGTCTCGTAGTACGGCTCGAAGGCGGCCTTGATCGTGTCCGAGTCGTTCGCGAAGTCGAGGACGATCGTTCCCTTCTTCGCGGGGGAAAGCGTGCGGTTGAGCCGCGAGAGCGTCTGAACCGCGTTCACGCCGCCGAGCTTCTTGTCGACGTACATCGTGTGCAGCAGCGGCTGGTCGAAGCCGGTCTGAAACTTGTTCGCGACGATCCGGAAGCGATTCTCGGAACGCTCGAATGTCCGGGCGGTCTGCGCCTCC
>CAZNRY010000056.1:0-20787 GCA_964575675.1 uncultured bacterium | reverse complement strand
GCGAATTCTAGGAGGAGGCGGCGGCAAACGGGCCGCCCCTTGCGGTGGCCGATGAGGTCTGCTCGTGCCTCAGGCGCCTGCCGAGCCAGGGCGAACTCCAGGGCACGGCCGAGTCCGGCTGCCGCTTCTGGAATGTGGCCAATAGAGGGATACTCGAAGACCCAGGGAGCGAAGCCGAAGGTATCTTGCTCGAGAATCTGACCGATTTCGTTCTCGGGATCTGTCCAGGTGCTAGCATCCGCGGTGAGTCCGTGGATGAGGAGGACCGGCCTGTCATCCGGATTGCTAGATCCGATCTGCCGGATGTCGCAAAGGACGAAGGGGATGTCCGACACCACCTCGCCGAGCGTGCCGCCATTCTCATCAAGTGCCATCACTCGATATCCCCAGCGGTCAACCTGCAAGTCATCCCAGACCGCCTGTGGAAACTGATAATACGGCGTCGGTTCGTTCGTATACTTGTGAAGCTGCTGAGGGGGGTGGCATGAACTCTGCCCGTCCGTGGCAAAGTCAATTCTGTACTTAGCCGTCCCCGGCGGCACTGGTGCCTCGGGCCAGGCGAACACATGCCGATCCGGCCTGATCAGCACATCGGTGTCGTGATAGAGGGCGAAGGACTCGCCAAGACGCTGGCCAAGCGTGACCCCGTTGACATCGTAGGCTGTGAAGCGGAGTCGGGCGTCTGTAGTGCTCACTTCGGCAGCGGGGGTCAAGATCCACGACAGCGTGCCGTCTGAGGGGAGATTGGTGGCGAGGACGGTCCAGTTATCTCCATCGGCGCTGAATTCGACCGTGACGGCGTCGACCTCATCGGACTCGCATTCCCAGGAAGTGTCGTGGCTCTCACCGAGGCGCCACGCGGTCAGATGGTCGGGCGGATGGTCCGGGTCGCCAGCGAGGATCCGGCCAAGCGTTAGGTTGACAAGCGTATCCTGGTTGCTCCGGACAAGGATATCGGGAACCGTCGCCCGGAGGTGATCCGCGGCTTCAGCGCGAAGGGAATACACGCCTGGCGCCACGGTGAGCATATATCGTCCACCCTCGCCCGATGTCGTCGATGCAATGACCTCGGTATCCTGAAGAACCTCAACGAGAGCTTGCGTGATCGCCTGTCCGAGGGAATCGCGCACGACGCCCGAGACAGTGCCGGGGTCGGGAGGCGGTGGCTCGATGGAGGAAAAGAGATCGTGGACCTCCTCCAGTCTCAACGCCCGGTCATAGATCCGGACCTCATCGATCCCGCCCTCGAAGCCGTAGAGTTCCGGCATCCATCCGTTCCGGTCGCCGATCCGCACGTGGTCGGGCGTGGCTCCAGCGTAGATCTCTTGGGGGTCTTCCCCATCCGGGGCGCCGTCGACGTAAAGCCGACGCACGCCGTTCTCTACGACAACCGCGACATGGTGCCACTGGTCGTCCAACAGGGTGCCAGCGAATGAACTCCCGCCGCCAGTCGGCGGATACTCGTCGAAATGAGCCGCCATGAGGTGATGGTTGACGTCCGATCCCGTCTCACCGGGAGTCGTCTGGACGAAGACCGTCCCGCGTTCCTTCGTGGTCCGGATCCAGGCGGTGATGCTGAAGGCGACCGGGTTCGCCGGGAGCACGAGCATGCTGCCGACATCGACGAAGTCGTCGCCGTCGAACTCAAGGGCAGACCCGCGGACGCCGGGAATCCACGCGGCTCCGGTAACGGTGCCGTCATGGCCGTGCCCGGACCCGTCGGACGCGATGCTGCCGCTGCCTTCATCGAACGGCCAATAGGCCGCGAGGCCCGGAACAACGGACCGATACAGCTCGCCGATCTCATCGGGAGTGAGCGCCCGGTCGTAGATCCGGATCTCGTCCATCGTGCCGTCGAAGGTCCGGTACGAGGGATTGTACGAGTGGAACCAGTCGCCGATCCGAAGCGGTTCGGTGGAATTCCGGATGGAAGAAACCGGGAGCATCGCATCGGCGATCGGCGTGCCATCGACGAAGATGCGGGTCTGTCCGGACGCAAAGGTCACCGCGATGTGGTGCCATCGCCCGGAGAGCATGGCATGGGGCGCAGAGAGTTCGCCGTAATTGTCCGCGGCATCAGCGACGGAGAATCCGAGGCTCCCGCCGCTCTCCACGAGATGATAGGAGTTCCGCGGGGGCGGCCATCCGGTCGAGTACCACTTGGTCAGGAGCGGCATGCAGTCAGGGCCGCAGGATCCCGGCGTGCCGAAGGTTCGGAAGTTCGCCCAGAGAGCAAGGGTGAGCGCATCCGTGTCGTCGAGCGCGTCGTCGTCGGAGACCAAGACGTAGTCATCCACGCCATCGAAGGCCACGCCGCTGGCGGCGACGCCTTCCGTCCACGTGGCACCCACCAGGCTCCCGTCGTGCCCGTTGCCCGACCAGTCACCGGCGATCGCACCCGCCCCCTCGTCGAAGGGCCAGTACGCGACGAGAGTGGGATCGACCGCATCCTGCTCCGCCCGGATGTAGTCCCAATCCGCGTCCGCGCCGGCCCCCACATCACTGAATCCGTCCCCGAAATCGAATCCGTTCAACGCCGTCAGCGGCGCCTCCCCCGTGAAGACCGGCTCGCCGTCGATAAGGAGCGTGTACTCCGTGGACTCGCCCGGAGAAACCAGCGTGTAGGTGTGGAAGGAGGCGACGTCAAGCGAGTCGAGGATGACGCGGCCCGTCGGCCCGTCGAGGAGTTCCACGCCTTCGGGACGGAAAAAGACGCCGTAGTTGTTGGCACCGTCGAACACCTGAAAGTACGCCCCGCCGGCAGTGTCGTTCTGCCCGGTGGTGATCGCCGTCACGCGGACGCGCGCCTCGACCGTCACTGTCTGATGCGGATCAAAGGCTCCGCCGGTGAGTTCCACCCGCGGATAGAAGTAGCTCGCGTTTCCATTCACGGCAAGGGTCCGCTGGTGAAGGAACCCGTCGCTCACTGAGTAGAGGGCCGTCTCCGGGTAGCCGGTGTTGTTGAAGAATTCGATGTCCTCGTCTGCGGACGGCAGCACGCCGTCGACAGAAAACTCGAGATTCTTCACCGACAGGGCAAGCGCAGAACCCGACAGCAGGGCGGCGAGCAGGCACCCGGCCAGGAGCGCACGCCATGCGATCGATTTCATGTTCGGATCTCCTTCCCGCCGAGCCTCCCCCTCGATCATATGAAGCCGGACATCTTCGGGCCGGAAAAAGTCTACCATGCCTGACGGCCTCGGCCTACGGGAACCTCCCGGGGACCCACCGTCCGCCAGCTCTCGCATCACACCGATACGCTCCACCGCCAGTGCATCGAGCATGTGGAGTCAGTGCCGGTCTCTCCTATGTAGCCGAGTGCCAGGTGCGGCGGTGCCGTCGGCCGGGCTGGCTCGCAGATCCCGAAACCCCGCCCTGACGGTCGCTCTTCAGCGAGGAACTGCTGGACCTGCGCGAGTTCCGCCGCTCCTTGAGTTCGTGCCGTTCAAGAGTCCCCGCGGCCAGCGGCCGCAGCCGACGATGAGATAGGGTCAGGCGGGCATCCACGGGATGTCCTGGGACGCCGACCTCGTCCCCCCACCTAGCGGGTCTCGGTCGCCACCGGTATCCTGCCTCATGAAAGCGGTCGGTGTTCTTTGACGTCCTTTCCCTGCAAACAGAACCGTGGCCATTGGATGAGATCCGGATGCTCTTGGAAAAAGGTGCGCATCCCGTCAACTAGGGCACCCCAAACGGTGGTCACCGCTCGGTAGGCTTGATTCGCAGGCGTGTTCGCCACGGAGGCAATTCCGGAGTGCTTGCTCCGAGCCAGTGTTTGTGCGCCTTTCGCGATGAGCAGAAAGGGCTTCTGGGGTTCCAGCGTAAGAACGCGATCACGCAGAACGAAGTTCGAACCAAGCGCGACGAGTATTTGACGCTTTTCCTCCGGTCCGCCCTCGCGGAATCGTCTTGGGGCCTGATTTGCGAAGAGAAACGCCCTCTCACAAAGTTCTAACCATCGTGCCGCCCGCCCCTCCGTGTCCGTGCGGTGCTCCTTCAGCCGAATCTGCTCGGTAACGAGAGCCTGCTTCTTCATCGCGTACTCTTCGTCGCTCACCAGTCCTCGAAGCCGGAGGTCAAGGAGGCTCGCAATCTGTCCGTCGACGGCGAGCAGCGCTGAATGGACGGACTTGCCCGTCTCGTGGCGCACGTGGCTTTCGCGTTGATGGATGTGTCGGAGATTCTCGACGGCCCAAGTGGTGTAATCGTCGTCGATCGCCACGTTCGCGAGAAGCGCGCAGATGCGGTCCTCAAGGCGCTCGGCACGAATCGTGCGCTGACCGCATGACGTGCCACGCTTCCGTTTCGTACAGCGGTAGTACACGTAGCGACTGCCGTAACGGTTCACCTTCTCCTCGGCCGTGATCATGGCGCTGCACTCGCCGCAGCGGATGAGCCCGGTGAATGCGAAGAGATAGCGTTTGTGGTGCCGGCGGTTCGGTCTGCCCAGGAGCTCCTGCACGCGTTCGAATTCGTCGCGGGAGATCATCGGGGTGTGCGCCCCGGCGTAACTCTCTCCGTTCCGGACGATCAGTCCGTAGTAGAACGGGTTCGACAGCATGAGGTAGAAGTTCGTGGCGGTGAGCGGCTTCCCTCCACGCCGGTGCTCGCGGCGAGTGCGGAGCCCCCAGTCCCCGTTTGCCGTCGCGACGACCTCTGCGGGTGAACGACCGGAGAGCACCGAATCCCACATTCCGCGCACAATCCGAAAGCGCTCCGGGTCCGGGATGATGGTCTTTGTCGCGAGATCGTTGACGTACCCCAAGGGCGGGATGCCAGGAAGCCACCCCTGCTCCAGCTTCGCGCGGTTCCCCCGTTTCACGTTGTCCGAGAGATCGTCGACGTACTTCTTGGCCATGCCGAACTCGAGCTGCATCCAGAACTTCTCGTCTCCGCGGTTCGAAAAGGTCTTGTCGCGTGTGACGATGTCCGTAAGCTTGCCTTGGTCGAGCGCCCAAATCAGCGCGCCGCCGTCCACTGGATTCCTTGCCAGACGGTCGAGCTTCCAGCAGAGGATCCCTTGGACGCGACCGCGCCGGATCTCGCTCAGCATTTGGCTGAAGATGGGGCGTCCCGGTGCCTTCGCGGATTTCGCCTCCGAGAGTACGGAGACGACGTCCAGACCACGCGAACGGGCGAGGTCTTGAAGTTCTCGAATCTGCGAACCGATTGAGAGGACCTGGCGGTCCTCGGATTCTGAGGATTTGCGGGCGTAGAGGATGTAGCCGGGCAAGAATGCAAGGTTAGGTAGTCGAGAAAGGTATCGTAAAGGGCGGAGGGTCCATCAGTCAAACGGGACTGGGTTCGAACTTTCGGGCCGCTTTTGCGATTCCGGGGGGCGCAGGAGAATGCCGAATACCCGAAGGAGACGGTTACCCATCTCCCGTGCTTCATGGTCGGACAAGACCTCGCCGGTCTTGCGTCGGTGGATCGCTTTGAGGTCATCGAGGGCCTTCTGTGGCAGGAACATCGTTTCCATGGCCGGAATGCTCCCAGCTTCGGGACGAGTCTCACAGAGGGGGTGAGGTCCCGAATCCCAAGCGTTTCTGTGGACATCCGAGAGTTCTCCACAGGATGTCCGGAATCCCCGACCTTACCCCCTCTTTTCGGTTTTTCTTCGGGTCGGTATCTTGAGGGACATGCGACCGCAGTACTCCCACCGTCGGGGAAAGACCCCAGCGCGGTTCCCCAACACGATCCGCGAATACCGCCTCAAGGCCGGCCTCACCCAGCGGAGGCTTGGCGCTCTTCTCGGCAAGGGCCGCGGGGTGATCTCCGCGTGGGAGCGTGGCCATGCTCTCCCCACGGTCCCGTGTCTCTTCAAGCTCGCGAAGGCGCTCGACACGCTCGCGGAGTCCCTCTACGCCGGTCTCTACTGCACGTACCCGAAAGAACCCACGAATCCATGCCCCGCATGACCCACCTCATCGTCAATCAAACCCGAGCCCTGCTCGGCGCCCCGCTCCGGGTTGGTGCACCGACCACGACCCTCGGCCGCGCGGTGATCCTGTACCTCGCACTCGTCATCCACGCGAATGACCATGGGCTCGTGATCCGGAAGAGCAGTCAGCTCGCCGACGATCTCTCCGTTCCGGAAGACGCGATCCAAGCGTGGGTGACTCGTCTTTCGAACGTGAAGCTCGTCGAGATCCTGTCACCCGTTCCGTACTTGACCGTTCGTCTCGGGTTCTGGTCTGCCGCAGGTCTTCCCGCAGAAGAGCACGCAGGGCTTTCTGCGAAAGACAAAGAGAGCAGCAATGGCAGGCAAAGCTCTGCAGCGGCTATTTCTTTTTCAAGCAAAGGGGGGGATGGGGGTCAGGGGGAAGGGGAGCTTCGCGGCGCGATCCAGACGATGCTCCCGGAGGCCGACGGAACTGAGATCGAACGAATCCTCGACCGCTACCCGCGCGCGATCATCCGAAAGGCCGTCGAGCGGGTCAACAACGCCGGAAGGATCCGCAAGTCGAAGACCGCCCTCTTCCGCTTCCTCCTCGCCAAGTTCTCCGAAACGATCGATGTCCGGGATCTCTGACACCATCACCATCCGATTCCCCCGACGCCTTCTTGAGCACCCGCGGGCTTTCCACATCGATCGGATGCGCGCGGCCGTGTGGCTCTACCTCGTCCTGCTGAGCCGGCTGCCCACGGGGTCCGACGCGGTCGACATCGATCCCGCGGAGCTCGCCGGCACCATGGGGCTGCCCGAGGGGACGGTCCGAAGCTGGATCGGACATCTCCGGAAGCATCGGTACGTCGAGACCAGGCGCCTCGATGGGCGAATCCAGATCCGGGTGAAACGTCACGCGGTCGCCGCGGCACCGGATGGACCTCCTCCCGCCCGGTTCTTTACGATCGCGAAGGTCGAACACGCGCTCGGGGAGACGGGCCACCGCGATCTCATTGAGCCGGCGCTCGCGTCCCACGCGGACCCGGTCGTGAAGCGGGCACTTGCCGGAGCCCTCGCGGTTCCAGCGACCGAGATCCGCCGCTCCCGGACAGCCCTGTTTCTTTATCTCCTCAAACGCCATGCCCATGAAGAACCAAAAGACGATTCTCGCGCTTGATCCCGGACTCCGCGACCTCGGCTACGCCGTCCTCCACAGCCGCAGGCTTGTTGCAAGCGGCGTCCGTCCGCTCCGTCTCCTGCCGGCGGAGAAGCGCCTCCGGGAAGCCCGCCGCCTCGTCCGGGGGTGGATCACGGCGTACGATCCGGACGCGCTCGTCCTTGAAGCCACGTACCCTCACCCCGTCCAGGGGATCGACGCGGTGCACCGGCTAGCCGCATCGGTCCGCGCGCTGGCGCGCCAGCGGGGACTCTCGATCACCGCGTATGCGCCGCAATCCGTGCGGAAGACCCTCACTGGACACGGATGGGCCTGCAAATGGGAGGCGGCCGTCGCGGTGAGCTATCGTTTCCCCGCGCTCCGCGTGTACCTCACCCAGGACCGGAAGTGGAAAGAGAGATACTTCCAAAACATGTTCGACGCGGTCGCCTTGGGGCTTCACCACCAGGCCGAGCGCGCCTGACCCTCAGCAACCGCCCTCCCGCAGCCGATACTTCGGCTGTCCCGTCCGGCCGCTCTTCTTGCAGAGCGCCGCCGCGGTGCGTAGGCGCCCCGAGCAGGACGGGAGCCGAGACCGCGGGACTCTCGGGAGGGCATCACCTTACTCATCCCTAACCGAACCGCCCACCATGAAGGAGCCGATCATCCTTGGCATTGATCCGGGAACGAAGGAAATGGGCCTCGCGGTTCTGCGGGGCACGACCCTTCTCGCCTCAGACGTGAAGACGCTCCGGAACGGCGAGCGTCCGCACGACGTTATCGGCCAGGCCCGCCGGGTCGTCCTCGAGTATATCCAGGACTTTGGCCCGACGGTCGTCGGGATCGAGAAGCCGCTCCTTTTCCCCACGAAGCGAGCAGCACTCGTGTCCGTAATCGCGCAAGAACTCGACGCCCGGTCCCGGGAGGTTGGGCTCCGGGTCGTCGAGATCTCCGCCCGGGAGGTCCGCCGGATCGTGGTCGGCAATCCCTACGCGAAGAAGCTCGACGTCGCCCGGGCGATCGTCGGGATGGGATTTCGGAGTCTGAAGGTCAACCTGCCGAAGGAACCGCCGCATCCAGTGTTCGGCTACCGGTCGCAGGACAAGTACTGGCTCCACATGTTTGACGCGCTGGCAGTCGCGCTCGGAACACGCGCGTTGATCGATGGACGGAACAGCCTCCCCGACTCAGGTTCCGGCCGGTGACCTACGCTGCAAGTGCCCCAAGAATGCGCGTCCGCTTCCCTTCGGAGAGCCGTTCGGCGAAGTCGGTCTCTGGAATCGACGACGTGAAGTCCGCTGAGCCATCCGCATTCGTCGGACACGCCCAGAGGATCTCCTCTCCGCCGGCTATGAGCGGTGCCAGATAGTAGGTGTTGCCGTCATCGGGATTGGCGTACGTCCTTCCGACTGGATCATTTGTTTCGCTGGCGGCCTCAGTCTCCGCGCCGGCCGTTTGACTATCCTCCCAGCGGCTGAGCAGCTCCGCCCCGCGGGGGCTGTCGAACGGAATGAACTCCAGCGCCTTGCCGTATTCAGCGCGGCGGAACTGCCGCAGGCGGACATCGACGGTCCAGCCCTCGAAGACGGGCAGCGCCCTTGGCCCGTCGGGATTCTTCGATCTTGGTGGCATGAGGCATTCATGACACAGCCTCCGGGACCCGTCAAACACCACGGTCCGCAGTGGCCCGCTCGGCTCGATGCACGGAGAAAGAAGCGCGGAAAAGAAAAAACCCGAGCAGGGCTCGGGAGGAGAGAGAAGATCAGCGGAGAACGACCAGCTTCTGGGTCGTGCGGCCGGTAGTCGGACCGGTGAGACGGATGAAGTAGATGCCGGAGGAGAGATGGTTGCCGGAGGCATCGCGGCCGTTCCACATGAGACCAGGCGTGGAGACTGGGCTCGTGAAGACGACCCGGCCGGCAACATCCATGATAGTCACGGACTTGCCTCCCAGGGGGATGTCGATGCGGAGCGCCGTCCCGCTTGGCACTGGATTCGGATGGAGCGAGAACGGGACGTTCCCGCACGCTTCCGGGAGAGGGTACAGGATCTCGGGATCTGGATCCGATCCCGGCGGCGGCATCTTTCCCATGACTCCGCTGCCGAATCTGCCGGTCACGAACTGATAGCCCGTTCCGGTCCAGGCTGCGCACCAGTTGTCCGGGTTCGGTTGGGTGAAGGCACTCGTGTTCGAGAGACGGACCCAGTGGTTCCCTTGTGCCGCATCGCGGAGAGCGATGTCGGTGTCGAGATCGTCGTCGAAGTCGCCGACGAAAGGGACGTATCCAGCGCCGTACCAGTAGGGACACCAGTTGTCGGTTGGCGTCGGCTGATAGAAGGCACTTCCGTTCGAAAGCCGTACCCACCAGTGGCCGGTTGAAGGATCAAGAAGCGCGATGTCGCACTTCCGGTCTCCGTTCCAGTCACCGGCGAGCGCCTGGTCTCCTGCTCCATACCAGTACGGGCACCAATTGTCCGTCGGTGTGGGCTGGTAGAAGTCCGAGCCGTTTGAGAGCCGAACCCACCAATGCCCCGTGCTCAATGCGAGAAGGCAGATGTCTGTTCTCGCATCCCCGTTCCAGTCCCCGACGAGGGGTTGGAAGGATCCGACTCCGCCGCCCCAAGTTTCCCAGAGGCCGTAGGAATCGTAGCTGTGGGTTGCCGCGTTGTACTGGCTCACGTACCAGTTCGCATTGCTTGCGTCGTACGTGATCATCTCGTCCGAGACGTCGTTGTCGACGTTCGCGAAAGCGAAGAAGTAGCGGCCTGAATAGTCTCCGGTTCCCCACTCACCGATGAGCGCCTGCCCCTGGGCTGTGAAGGATCCGTTCGCGTTGTTCCACGCGATGTACCACGCAGCGTCGTTTCTCCGGACGATGAGATCGTCGTACCCGTCGCCGTTCGGATCGCCGACGTACGGGGTAAAGGTGTATCCACCGCCTTCCGCTGCCCAAGCTGAGAGCCAGCGATCGGGAGGCCAGGACTGACCGGTCGGATACGCAAAGGAAGTTCCATCAGAAGCGCGCACCCACCAGTCTCCCGTCGCGGGATTCCGGAGAATGAGACCGAACGCAGGGCCAATCGGCGGAAAGACCGTGGTCACGTAGTGCATCCCGCCCCAGTCGCTGATGAGACCCGCTTGGCTGTGCCGGACGCGGAAGTAGATGTTGCGAGGCCCGAGCGGAGCATCGTCTGCGATCTTCCCCTGGAAAGAGAAGGTTGCGACACTCCCCGCAGCCACGCTGGTCTCCTGCATCGTGCACGGTGTTTCCGCGTCGATCCAGCCGAGACCTGGGCTGTAGAAGAAGCTTGGAACGACCGCACCGCCGTCGTCGCAGGACACGAGTTCCACGTAGTCGTACGGATAGGAATTCTTGTCCCTGAACCACGTCGTCGTACCGGTGTTCCGGTACTGCACCGACCACGTGCGTATCGTTCCCTGTTCGACGTCGATCTGTGCGTTCGGGGACTGCGTCACCCAGGCCATCTTGTAGGCGGAGTGCCAGACATCCACGCCAGGCTTCCAGATCATGTAATGCTGAGGTTCTGGGTCCTGGACACGGAAGAAGTTCTGCAGGGGGTACTCGGTGCTCTCATCCCAGTGCTCCGGATCCCGGCTTGCGTATTCATCGCGAGTCGGACAGCCGAAAGCGACGTACTCACCATGAGTCATGTAGTAGTCGTAGAAGCCACCCCGGAGAAGATACGCCTCGTTCGTCGCTGACGTGTTGCCGTTCGCGTTGTTCGGATCGTACATGATACAGCAGTTGCCGAAGGAACCGCCAGCGAAGTCCTGTCGCAGGAAGTTGCCGTAGGCTTGGACCGTGCTGGTGGGTTCACCGACCGTCGTTCGTGCTCCGTTCCGTTCGTACGCAAGGGCGAAGAGATAGGAGTACTGGTTGTTCCAGCCGTATTGCGTCCAGCCGGGACCGCCGTGCGGGTACGGGTTCGCAGAGACTGTACTTCCATTGAAGTACAGGTACTTCTTCTGAAAATCCTGTCGCCGGTTCGACCCATCCTGACCGTACTCGTTCGTGATCGGCATGCCGAGATCGCTCTGCGGCCCACCGACCTGCGACCAGCCATTCGGGGGATCCTGACCATTCGCCCAGAAGCCGGTGCGGACGGTGTAGGCTTTGCGGGCACCACCAAGACCATCATAGACGATCGCGCAGCTGCCCCAAGCGCCACCGCTGTAGTTCTGACGGTAACAGCGCCTTGCGGTGTTGTCAGCCGCGTACCGATCGGCGGCGTTCCACGTACCGGGCCACCACAGGGTGGCGCCAACACGACCCCCGAGGTCCTGTGAGCCAACGAGAGATTCTTCTCTGTCGAGAACGCCGTCGTTGCCGGAGGGGTACGTGCCACCGTACTGGGGTACTCCGACGTCATCATAGCTCGAGGCTACTGACTGCGCGTCAGGCGTGCTTCCATCCTGCCGTTGGTGGTGAATATGTGCATCCCAACGCCCGTTGGCGTCTCCGAGTGCACCAATCACCTGCCCGCGCAGAACAGGCTCTCCAACCTTGACGAAGATTGCGCTGAGGTGCGCCAACAGGTCGTAGGGGCCGTTCGTGCAGTCGATAACCACACATTGACCCCACCCGTCCAGTCCCGGCGCATAGTCTTCGGCATATACGATGCGACCATCCGAGGGAGCAACAACGGGAAGGCCATAGTCTGCCTGACCGAAGGTGCCGGACAGGTTGTAGTCCCAGGCGAACTCGAGGGCGGTCCCACCCAGATGGGTCGGTGTGTCGTCGTTCTCCTGGTCACAGTGCAGATTCTCCCCGGCCATTACCGGAAGGTACTGCTCGGCGGAGACAGGTTGTGGTACTGGCAAGCCGACGAGAAGGGCAACCAGAACAAGATAGACAAGACGGATCAACATCATGGTACCTCCGGTGCTGCTGCACCAATCTGTGTTGTCAATGAGCGTGTGAACCGATCCAGGTGACTACGCTCGCACCACCTGGCGAAGGGCTGGAATCAGGGCTGCGGTTGAAATGAAGCCAGAACGGCGTCAGCCAAGCGTGCCAGCGCACCGCCGTCGCGCTGTTTCGATTCATCACCGAAGTAGTTGGCGTCACTCCATGCAGTAACAACGTACATACGACCGCGCCGTGGTAGGAGAATGCGTTTGTAACCGCCTCCTTCAGCGCTCCGTCGTTGTTCAACGCCCGCGATACTGCCAATTATGAACGGAAGTTCGGAGTACTGGCCGGCGAACTGACGCTCCGTTGGATCTGTGCTGTTTCTCTGCGCGTTGTAGTCGTTGAAGGAGATGTATGAATCCAGTTTCGGAAGATTCTTATCGGCAAGCCAATCGGCAACAGCTAGGTTCTGGGGATTTGCCTCGATGGTCACGTAGACCGCGCAGCCACACAAGTTGACCGAGTCCGAGGAGGCGAAGACTACCGCAGCGTGCGGAAAGGAGTCACTGCCCGGCCGTGGAGTCCAAGGAGTCGGGTAACGCATGCTGAAGCGTGAATCCGGGTCCGTGTAGGTCTGCCATGCAGCGGTGTTTGTGGGTGCATTTGCAAGGGGTGTGTTCGTGTCGCTCTGATTGCGGCTTCCGAAGTAGACCCCCCCAACAACAAGAAGCGCCAGGACGAGGACAACGGCCAGGATGGGGAGCACGGCGATGCCGCGGGGAGAAGAGGTCTTGGACATGGGTGAGTTGGTTACGACTTAGATAGGAGGCGTGCGAAGGATCGGTGGTCTGGGCGGAAGAGCGGTCAGTTCGGACGGTGTCTTCGCTGGCCACACACTACTCCCCCTCGATTGGTTGTCAAGGGCCCGCGCCGAGCTCGGTATCCCCGACGATCGCCTTGACGCGCGCGACCACCTCGCCTGGCAGAAGCTTCGCTTTGACCCAGTACTCGGAAGCGCCGAGCGCCGTCGCCCGGTCCACGTTGTCTCGCTGCGATTCGTCGAGGTTGGTGAAGATGACCACGGGAATCGCCTGTGTCGAGGGATCGGTCTTGAGGCGGCGGAGGACGTCGAACCCCGCTTCCTTGTTGAGGGTCGGTGCAAGTCCCTCCTTCTTGGGGAGCACGAGGTCGAGCAGGATGAGGTCGGGACGCGCAAGCGCCGCGGTGCGGAACCCTTCCTCCGGGGTTAGGGCGGCCAGGAGGAGACAGGAGCCGTCCAGGGAGAACTTCATCGCGTAGAGGTCGAGGAGCGGCTTGTCGTCATCGATGAGAAGCACGGTTGGTCGCATGGGAGTGATGGTCAAAGGTCCTTCAGGCGCGCCACTACCCGGTCGACGATGTCCCGGGGGAGCGTCTTCGACTTCAGAATGTAGGCCTCGGCGCCGAGGGCGAGCCCCTTCTCCGCGTTGTCCTTCTCGCCCATGTTCGTGAGCAGCAGGACCGGGATCGCGCGGAGCGTCGGATCGGCCTTGAGCCGTGTCAGCACCTCGAAGCCGTCGAGGTCGTCCATCTTCAGGTCGAGCAGGATGAGGTCGGGCTTCACCTTCTTCGCGGCATCGAGCCCCTCGTAGCCGCCGAAGGCGAGAAGCAGGCGCAAGCCGGAGACGTCGAACTTGAGCCGGTACATGTCGGCGAGAACCCGGTCGTCTTCGATCAGCAGAATGGTCGCGGCTTTTGGATCCATGGGAGTTGTGTGTTAGGGGTTCTTCTCCTCCGGCGGGGCGATCGGGACGGCGACGGTCACGGTCGTCCCTTTCCCCTCACCGAGACTGTCGATCGTAATCGTACCGTGGTGGTTCGCGACGATGCTCTTCGCGATGAAGAGGCCGAGGCCCGATCCGTCCGTGTGCTGGTAGCTCGACTTCTCGCCTCGGGAGAACTTCTGGAAGAGCCGGGGCATGTCCGACGTCGGGATGCCGATCCCAGTGTCCGTGACGGCGATGACCGCACTGCCGTTCCTCCGGGAGAGTGCCACGGTCACGCCGCCCTTGTTCGTGTACTTCTCCGCGTTGTCGATGAGGTTTTCGAGCGCCTCGCGGAACATCTTCGCGTCAGCCACGATGGGCGGAAGCGGGGCCTCAGGCGACCGGACCGTGAAGGTGAGGCCCTTGCGGTCGTAGTTGGGTTTGAGCTCCTTGCCGATCTCGCGGGCCAGAGCCGCGAGGTCGACCGGAGAGAGGTCGAGATGCGGCACGCCGCCTTCGAGCTCCATGGCGTCGAGGAGATCGTTCACGATGTTCGAGAGCCGGTTCGCGGAGCCGAGCATGTTCTGCTGCTGGCGCTTGAGTTCCTCCGGGCGCAGCTTGTCAAAGTCCCCCTCCGCCTGCATGGCGAGAAGGCCCCGAATGGCGGTCAGTGGTGTGCGGAGCTGGTGGGAGGCGATCGAAAGGAACTCGGACTTCATCCGGAGGAGCGTTTCGAGCCGCGCGTTCTTCTCCGCGATGTCCCGCGTCTGCTCCCTCACCTTCTTCTGGAGCGTCCTGCTGAACCCCTCCACCTGCTCATAGAGCCGGGCGTTCTGGACAGCGACGGCGGCCTGGTTCGCGATCGTCTCGAGAAGCCTGAGGTCCTCCGAGGTGTACGGATCCTTCGTGATCTTGCTGCCGAGGACGATGATCGCGATGAGTTCGTCCTTCGAGAAGAGCGGGAGGCAGAGCGAAGCCTCGATCCTCGTCATGTTCGTCTTGAGCCGCAGGAGCTTCCCCCGTTCCCCCGTCTTTCCTGACTCCTCGATGAGGCGGCCGAGTTCCTCGAGCACCACGGGCGTCCGGTGCCGGAGGAGCCACTGGACGAGGAAGTTGTCGCGGACGAGGGAGATCCCGTTCTGCTCGTTGAAGCCGATGACCTTCGCGATGACGTAGCGCCGCGCGTTCTTCTCCGGCGAGAGGAGGAGCACACCCGCGCGGTCGAGGCCCATCGTCCGCATGATCGTCTCGACGATGAGGTCGATGACCCGGCGGATTTCGATCACGGACGTGAGTCCGCGCGCCAGGTCCTCGAGCGTCGCTTGGTAGTTGTAGAGGGAGGTGAAGAAGTACCGGTTCGCGATCCGCTCGAAGAAGCGGGTGAGCGGCGTGAGGAAGCCCAAGGCGACCGCCATCGCGATGCTGCCGGTGAAGACGAGGGTGAGATCCGGGATCCGTTTCGCGAGGAAGCGCGCGACCGTGAAGATGGACCCGAGGATGAAGACGAGGAGGGTCAGACTCACCGCCGCGTGGAGGAAGGCCTTCTTCATGGCGATCCGGATGTCCATCAGGCGGTGCCGGACGATCGCGTAGACGGCGAAGGCGATGAGGAAGATCATCGAGAGCGGCCCGTACTTGGCCGATGCGTTGTCCCCGACGATGAGCGGCAGGAAGAGGTTCGTGGTCAGGGCGATCGCGGCGGTCACGAAGAAGCCGATGAAGAGATAGAGGAGCTGGTACTTCTCGATCCCGCGGGAGCGGCGGTACTTCACGCTCAGGGCAACCAGCGTCCCCATGACCGTGAGCGACATGAAGGCGATGAAGCTCGGATAGGCGGCGCCGGGTACGACGTTCGTCCCCCAGTCAAGGAACTCGACCCGCGCCACGATGAGGCCGGTCGTCAGGGACAGCACCGCCAGAAGGACGCCGAGCGGGAGCAGCACGGCCAGCGAGAGGCGCTCCATCCGTTTGAAGGTGTAGGGAAAGACCGACCCGAACAGGAACAGGAACGCGCCCTGCAGAAAGGCGACGGCGAAGGCGGAGCGGTTCCAGAGCAGCGCGAGGTCCGGGGCGATCGGGTGGTCGGCGAGGTAGTTCACGACGGACCAGAGGAAGGCGAAGAGGACGACGCCGGCGAAGGCCAGGTTGATCGCGCTCCGCCGGTTCCGCGCGAGCGCAAGGACGCCCAAGGAGAGTTCGAGGATGCCGATCGCGATGAGGGCGATGAGATACATACGAGCTTACCGTTGATGGTATTCAGCGAGCCGCCTCCGGATCTGGCCGGCCGCCGAGAGAACCGATCCCGCAACGGCGACGGCGAACACGGCGTGGAACCAGGCGGGGTAGTCCCGGCCGGCGACGTAGACGTAGAGATACGGGGAGAGGAAGAAGAGCGCGAAGAGCCCCTCCCAGAGGAGGAGCCGGCGCTGGTCCCGGCGCCGGTACGCTCCGAGCGCCTTGAAGAGCGTGACCCAGCAGGGCGCCACGCTCAGGAGGTAGATGATGCCGAAGATGAGCGGATCCACGTGATACCGGTCCTCGACATACGCGAACCAGGTGTTCACAAGAGCGATCATGGCGAGTCGACGAGATAGCGCCGCTTGATGCGACGGCCGCTGTCCTGAAACGGCCCCTCACCGTATGCGAAAACGCGGACGAGCGGGCGGCATGTCGCGGGGTTGTTCTGGTAGGCGTCACGGTAGTCCGTGTTCGTCTCGCAAAGCGCCGTGAGGATCCGCTCGCCGAGCCGCGTCTCGAGCGCCTCACGCTCCCGGTCGCCCGGCCAGGGCGCGTCTTCCCTGAGTTCGAGATGCACGTGGAAGTGCTCGGCATACTTCTCGTCCTGGGTGACAGCAAGCTGGTGGGAACGGATCAACCGCCAGTCCTCGGACGAGAGCGCCGGCTCGACGTTCTCCGGGTAGACGTTGGTCCCGTCGATGATGACGGTCCCGTCGCTCCGTCCGTAGACGTAGAAGAACGGCAGCCGCCAGATGTCTCTGGTCGTGTACCCGTACTCAGCGAGGAGCGCGATGGGATCCGAGCCGTGGGACCGGACGATCTCGAGGAGCCGCTCGAAGGGAATGACGCCGCCGCGGTCGTGGATGTTGTAGCGGATAAGGGGCACCCCCGCACGGCAGGAGAACACGAGGTCGCCCCCGACGGCTTCGATATGGAAGGCGGCGGGATTGTACTGGCAGAGGGACGGGATCGCCTCTTCACCGAAGATGTCCCGCGCGAGCGCCTTGTCCCGGTTCGCGAGCTTCCGGACGAGGACGGAGATCGGGTACTCCCGCCCGACGCTCATGCCGAGGTCCGCCGCGCCGTACCCGCCCGCGATCCCCATGAGGTCCTTCGGGTCGAGGCCGATGAGTCCGCGGACGTATTCGCGCCAGTCTTCCGAGTAGCCTTCGCCCCCGAGGCCGATCTTGAGCCCGACGGACTTCCAGTCGATACCCTTCTCGATCCCACGCTCCAGAATCTCCCGCACCATGGGCGGGTAGCCGACGAGGACGATCTGTTCGTATCGCCCCTTGAAGAAGGCGACGATCTCCAGAATCTCCTCGATGTTCGAGCCGGGGGTGATGACGGTGAACGGGTGTTTGCCGCGCATGGCGATCTCCCGGGTCGCCCATGAGATCTTCTCGCCGCCGACCCAGGTCCCGAGAGCGAGCGTGATGACCATGAGAGTCGGCTTCCGGTCGATCTGATAGAACTGCTCGTACGCGAGCTTCATGTACCGCGGGTAGTCGCGGTCCTCGTCGCGGAGCCGCGGCCAGAAGAAGGAGGCACCGGAATAGCCGGAGCTCCGGTCGATGAGGTATTTGTCGTGGAGCGTACCGTCGAGGCACAGCTCTTCGAGGGGAAAGGATTTGAGATAGGTGTTCTTGTCGATGACCGGCAGTGACCGGAAGTCCTCAACCGACCGGATGCGCTCGGGGTCGATGCGGCGCTCGGCAAGGGTCTTCCGGTACGCGGGCACGCGGCGTGCCGTGTCGCGGAACAGCGCGAGCGCTTTCCGCACGCCCTGCCGCTCCCAGAAGCCCGGCTTCATGGTCGACATGAACCACGTGGCCCAGCTTCTTCTGCTCATGATGAGGGATTGCATGCTCATAGGCAGACTACTTCAGGCAGGTGATGAGGAGGTCCTGACCCGCGTACGTGTTCCGGATCGTGATCTCGCGGAAGCCGATCGCGCGGAGATTCCGATTGGTCGTGTCCTCGTCCCAATAGTTCGCGTTGTTCCGCAGATAGACGAGGTTCACGAACATGATGACGAGGAGCGCGGGGAGGCGGCGGAGGAACGCGAGGGCGAACCGTCGGGGACCCAGCGCCCGATACTGGCCGCGCATGATGCCGAAGAAGGACGAATCAGGGACAGGGTTCGCGAGGACCAGCCGGCCCCTTGGTTTCAAGACCCGGAAGAACTCACGGAGGGTGTCAGTTGGTTTCGAGAGGGCGTAGAGGACATTGACAGAGACGATGCGATCGAAGAAGCCGTCGTCGAAGGGCAGCCGTCCGTTGAGATCGACGGGCTGGAATCGCGCGCGGGTCTCGAGGCGGCATCGCGCGCGGGCGCGGGCGAGCATGGCCTGCGAGGAGTCGACGCCGTGCATGCGAAAGTTCGTGCCCGACCGAAGCACACGGCTCACGACGTTGCCCGTTCCGCAGCCGGCGTCCAGGATATCGAGCGGCGTGCCGGCCTGGGGCGTGAGCGCGAGCTCGACCACCACGTCGTCGAGCATCTGGGTATATGGGAGGTTCTCGTTGATGGTGTCGTAGACCCGGGCGTAGAGGGTCCAGACCGATACGGGGCTCATCGTAAGGGGACGTCAGAAGTGCAGTGCTGGGTGATTCCAGCTGGGTACCGAAAGTACCCCCAAGGACGCCCGGCGCCTCGTCCCGCCCCCACGGCGCACTGGGACGCAATCGAGATGCCGTCGTCAATGATGTTGATGGCTAGAAGGAGGGTTTTCTGATCTAGATTGGGGATCGTATCAAGACTGGAACGCACGGAGTTGTTGTCGAGAATGGTCTAACTTATTATACCACTTTGTCTTGAATGTCATCTTCTGTGGGCCTCGAGGTGACGCTATGCCCGTTGTTTCGTCATGAAACGAGCCGACGTGTCCCATTTCGGATCGCCTGTCGAGCTTAAGGAGCTTCATCGGAGACTAACTCATTGTCATTACAGCAGGTTGTGATTCACAACCTATCTTTGGCACACGAGATGCCAGATCTCCTTGATTGCGGCCAAGGGAGCGCCGCGGTTTGGATGAAATGACCCGTGTGGAAGCGTGGGTCAAGACCGAAAGGAGGTCGTGCATGGCGAAGTGGGCTGACTACGTCATCACCGCAGTAAGGTACGCCTCAGATCCGAAGCACATCGATTCAGTTCAGGTTCGTCCTGACACCGGGGGGAGCATTGGATCGGCGAGCACTCGGACACGCGCCAAGGTCATCGAGGAGATCGACGCCGGAACGACCTTCGTGACTGCGTACGAGAAAGACGGGAAGTGGTCGAAGGGGGAGGATGTCCGGGTCATCACCGTGGACGGAAAGAAATATATCCGCACGGATGCGAACAGCAAGGCTGCCGATAACCTCGGCAATCTCCCCACGTTCTGATGGACCTGCAACAGCGGTAGCCTGCCATGCAGGGGGACGCACTTCACGGCAACGTAATTGCCCTGTACTCTGCATCCGGTAGTATGACGCCATGCTGATGATCGAATCTCTGAAAAAACTCGACTCCGTCACCTTTGGCAGCTTCATTCAGGACCAGCGTCCTCTGGCACAGGACCCACCGACCTTCGATCTTCGTGGTTACGGGCTCGTGACACCGGCGGCCGTCGTGCAGCTTGCCGCAATCTGCTGCGGCGTTTCTGGGGAGGGGCGGACACCGGTGATCCTCACTGAAGAAGGCCCTGCACGCCGGTACTTGGTGCGGTGTGGTTTCGCTCCGATCGTCTCCCAGTATGCGCGGATCGAGCCGGCAATTGGCCGGCTCGGCGCTCTGGGTTACCAATACCGCCGCGGTTCGAGCCCGATGTTGATCGAGTTGACCCGCATCGAAAGTGGGTCTGCACTTCCAGGACTTCTCGATCGAATCGTGTGGACGCTGCGATATCGCCTCAAGTACCGCAAGCGCGATGCCTTCGATGTGACCACGGCCGTGTCCGAGATCTGCCAGAACACCTTCGATCACAACGCTGGCGCCGCCGGATTCATCGCCATGCAGGTCTATGGAAAGGACGCACGCCGTTTTCTCGAGGTGGCGGTGTCGGACTACGGAGAGGGGCTCGGAACGACGTTGCGGAGGAACCCCAGGAACGCGAGCATCCGGACGGACATGGATGCGATTCAGCAGGCAACGAAGCTCGGAACATCGGAACACAACGACCCCACCCGGGGGACGGGGCTCTTCCATCTCCTTGAGATCACATACCAGCACGAAGGAACGGTCCAGATCACGTCTGGACGGGCTAAGGTGCGATACCGCATGGACAAGCGGACTGGATGGGGCTTTTCTGTCCCCCAAGTCCCAGGGGTTCATGTCTCCCTGACGCTGCCCACGAAAGAAGCGGCTTGACGTTTCCTCCTACAGCAAGTACAGTGAAAGAAATGGAACGGAAGATCGCACTTGGGGAACATGGACCGCATCTCTGGACGCGCGAAACCGCGCGAAGGATCAGGGTGGAGTTTGACCCGATCCTGGAGGAGCTGGAGGAAGGTGGAGCGCTGGTCATCGATACGAAGGGGGTCGAAGTGTTTGACTACTCCTTCGCGAATGAACTCTTCGGGCGGACGATCCTCAGCATCCCACAGGAGCATCCCGGGCGATTCGTCCTCGTTGAGAATCTCTCGAAATACGCTCGGGAGAATCTCATAAAGGCGCTTGAGGGCATGGGGCTGGCAATGATGGAACGGAAGGGGAAGACGATCGGGCTGATCGGGAAGGTCCACCCGACCGACCAGCAGACGTTCGTCGCGGTGGCAAAGGCGGGGAGGAGCTTGACCTCCTCTGAACTCGCCGAGAAGTTGGAGGTGAATCTGAACGCGATGAACGAGCGGTTATCGAAACTCCTTGGCCTCGGTCTTCTCAGGCGAGAGCGCGCGGTCTCACCA
>CAZNRY010000055.1:0-20940 GCA_964575675.1 uncultured bacterium | reverse complement strand
GCGATGGGGACCGTTGCGGCGGGGGCGGGAGTCGGGACGTTCCCGCTTCCCGCGCTCGATCGCGGCTGGGAGCGGGAGACGGCCGGGACCGACTCGTGCGGCGCAATCGCATGGGGCGACTGGTGGGTCGTCCCCGCCCTGGGAGGACGCGTTCTGGCGCTCACGCGGGCTCGTGGGATCGATGCTTGGGACCTGAAGCTCCGCGCATCGGTCTTCCTTCCCCCGGCCGCGAATCGCGACTATCTGGCTCTCGTCGACGAGAGGGGGCGGGTGATGGTCTACCGCCTCGATCGGCCATCATGAGTCGAGCCTCCAGCCTGCCGATCGCATGGGCGGCGCTCCTCTTCCTAGCCTCGACCGCCGGGGCGGGGGGGCGGCTTGAACTCTCCACGGACCCTGCCGGGGTCGATGCCTGGGGCAACGACCGCTATCTCGGCCGGACCCCACTCTCGGCCGAGATCGGGGAGGGAACGACGCTGCTGCGGCTTGCGGAGAGATCCGATTCCGTCCTGTGGCGCGCGCCGGCGATCGATACGCTGCTTCATGCCGCGGAGGGGGAGACGCTGCGGCTCGCGCTGCGGCTCGGCAGGAGCTTCTCGATCCGCAGCCGTCCAATCGGGCTTGCGGTGATGCGAGGAGTGAGGAAGCTCGGGGAAACGCCGTGTGAACTTCGCCTGCTTCCCGAAGATCTCGGGCGGCTCCGCCTGCAGGCGCCGGGGGGAGCCGTCCGCGTGCCGCCCGAGTCGCTGCTCGCGCGCGGCTCCTGGACTTGGGCTGGAAGCCGGTCGGCGCTCGACCGATCGCCGGAGCCGGGGAAATCCCTGCTGCGCCGGCTCGGGAAGTACGGCACGCCGGTTCTTGCCTGCGGCCTCGCGATCGGGGCGACGGCTGCGGAGCACGCGGCCGATCGATCGTACGAGAAGTACCTCTCGGCCGCCGATCCGGCCAGGATCGAGAGGTACTACAGCGAAGCCCGCGATCGGGACGCGCTGTCGACCACTCTCTGGGTCGGCGCGGAGGTAGCGCTCGCGACCATGATCATCGCGTGGATCTTCCCCGAGAAGTCCGAGACCGTTCGGGAAGCAGGGGCGAGGTGGGAGGGACGAGATTCCCAGGAGCGATGGGCCGACGATCCGACTGGACTCCGGAGCGAAGGCGGGACTCTTCTCCGGCGGGTCGGGCCCGGCGAGGGGAGTGGCCGATGAGGAATGCGGCATTCCTCTTGGGGTTCCTCACGCTACTGCTCTCGCTCGGCGGGTGCGAGGCGCGCGATCGGGCGAATCCTTTCGATCCGAGGAACCCCGACACGCACGGCGAGCCGGAGCTGCTCGATGCGCGCGCCGGCAACCGTGAGGTCACCCTGCAATGGGACACGATCGAACTCGAGGGCATCCGCGAGGCCAACCTCTATCGCCGCGAGGCTCCCGGCGGCCCCGAAACCAGGCTCACGCCCGGAGGGGTCGACCTCGCGGCCGGCAGCTTCAACGACGCGACGGTCCGTAACGGCGTCGACTACGAGTACCGGCTCGCGCTGAGCCTGACGACCGGCGCCCAGCGCTCGAGCGCATGGGATGCGGCAACGCCCGGGCGCGCGATCCCCTGGGTCGCCGATGCGGACGGAGGGGGCCTGCTGCGCCTCACCCCCGACGGCCGCGATCTGATTCGGCGGGTCGATGCGGGTCTATGGTTTCTCGATCTCGCCGCGGATACGTCGACCGCGACCGTCTGGACGGCGGAATACCTCGAAGGTTCTCTTTCCCGCTACGACGCCGACGGTGGGCGTCGGTCGGTCTGGCCATCGGATGGCGCGCGGACGGTCGCGGTCTCGCGCGACGGCGCGAACATCTGGGTCGCCTCGTTCCGCGACGGGAGGATCGAGAGGCGCGACGTCTATGGGACGATCCGCTGGCACGACATCACCGGGTCTCACACGGAGGACCTCCTCGTCTCGGCGGACGGCGGGCTTTGGGCCGTGGGGTGGTTCGAGAGCGGCGTGGGAAGGGTTCGCTTCTACCGGGACGACCAGCTCGTGACCCAGTACGACGACTTGCTGCGCCCCGTCGCGCTCGTCGAAGCTTCGAGGGAGCGAATCGTGGTCGTCGACCGCTTGGACCGTCGTCTGCGGTCTTTCGATCCCCTCGGGAACGAAGGGCCGTCGAGCGGGCAGGTCTTTTTCGATCCGGTGGATCTGTGCCCGGACGGAGACGGGGGCGTGTGGGTCGCCGATCCGGGACGCGGCGGGGTCGTTCGCCTGGATCGAGACCTCGTGGAGGTTCTCTTCGTCGCCCTGCCTCAGGTGCTCGGGATCACGCTCGATCCGGTGGGGGGACGACTCTGGGCGGCGGGCGTGGAGGGGGTGTCCACGCTCGATCTGAGCGGCCGGATTCTCACCTCCGTTCCTCTGGGCGGACGCCCGGTAAAGGTGGATCTGCTCTACGAACCGGAGGCCCCGTGATCTACCACGTCAAGGGGGAGTACGTGCCGCAGGATGCAGCGCGCGTCTCGGTCATGGACCGCGGATTCCTCTACGGCGATTCGATCTACGAAACGCTGCGCGCACGCGGCGGGAAGATCCTCTTCTGGCGGGACCATCTGCAGCGGTTGCGCCGGTCGGCGTTCCTTCTCGAGATCGAGATCGATGACGAGCGCGCGGATCCGCTGCGCATCCTCGGGGAGTTGCTGCGGCGCAACGGGCTGCAGAACGCCCGGGCCCGCATCATCGTGACACGCGGGGAGGGCGGACGGGATCAACTGACCGGTTTCACCCCGAGCTGGATCGTCACGATCGAGCCGTTCGCGGATCTCTCGGAGTCGGAGTTCGAGACGGGCGTGAGCGCGATCCTGGTCTCCGTTCGCCGTCTCGGGGTGGCGAGCCTCAATCCAGAGATCAAGTCGAGCAACCTGTTGAACAACCTGCTGGCCAGGCGGGAAGCGGTGCGGGCGGGTGCGGCAGAGGGGATTCTCTTGAATCCACGGGGGGATATCGCCGAGGGGGCCCATAGCAACCTCTTCTGGTACGCAGGCGATCGCGTTCTGCGCACGCCCGCGCTCGGCGTGGGAATCCTGCCCGGAATCACGCGGGACAAGGTGCTGGCCGTCGCGCGGGGGCTCGGGATCTCCATCGCGGAGGTCGAGGAGCCTGCCGACTCGCTGCTCGGCGCGAGCGAGATCATGCTGACCAGCACATCCTGGGAAGTCTTGAGCGTCACGCGCTACAACGGAGCGATCGTCGGCGATGGAAGACGGGGCGAGATCTCGCGACTCCTGCACACCGGCCTGCGCCGGCTCTACGACGATCCGGCCGAGACGGCTTGAGCCCGTCCGATCCGGGATCCGGACGCCGAATGCCCGAAACCGAAACGAGGACCGAGACATGAACGAGATCCGGCGACCGATTGACTTGAGGAGCGACACGGTGACCCGGCCGACCCCCGCGATGCGGCGGGCGATCGCCGAGGCGGAGGTCGGGGACGATGTATTCGGCGACGATCCGACCGTGCGGGAGCTGGAGGTCAGGATCGCGCGGCTTCTCGGCAAGGAGGCGGGGCTCTTCGTGGCGAGCGGAACGATGGGCAATCAGATCGCCGTCGCGGTCCACACAAGGCCGGGCGATGAGATCCTCCTGGAGGAGAGGAGCCACGTTTTCCTCTACGAGGCCGGAGCCCCCGCCGTCATCTCAGGCGTGCAGGTTCGAACCCTGCCCGGCGAGGGCGGCCTGATCACGGTCGAGACGCTCCGCTCAGCTTTGCGCCCACGCGACGTTCACTTTTGCGACAGCCGGCTGCTCATCTTCGAGAACACCCACAACCGCGCCGGAGGGCGCGTCTTGCCGCTCGAGGGGATGCAGGCGACCGCCTCCCTCGCCCGTGAGATGGGGATCCTCGTCCACCTGGACGGTGCTCGTCTCTGGAATGCCTCGGTCGCCTCGGGGATCGCGGAGCGGCGCTATGCGGATTGCTGCGATTCGGTTTCGGTCTGCTTCTCGAAGGGGCTCGGGGCCCCGGTCGGTTCGGTCCTCTGCGGAAGCGGCGAATTCATTGATCGGGCCCGGCACGTCCGCAAGCGCCTCGGGGGCGGGATGCGACAGTCGGGCATTCTGGCCGCGGCCTGCCTCCACGCGCTGGACCACCATCGCGAGCGTCTCGCGGACGATCACCGGCGGGCGCGCGAGCTGGCCGGCCGGCTCGCGCAATTGCCCGAGCTCACGATCGACCCCGCATCGATTGAGACGAACATCATCGTGATCGGCGTCAGGGTCGGGTCCCCCGGCCAATGGTGCGAGGCGATGGCCCGTCGCGGCGTGCGGATCGTCCCGTTCGGACCGAGCGCACTGCGGGCGGTGACCCACCTCGACGTCGACGATGAAGCGATCAGGTCCGCCGCGGAAGCCTTCGCCGCCTCTGCTCGCGGGCTGCAAGGAGAATGATCCCGGCCGCTAGGGATGCGGCGTTCAGCGCGAGATGTCCCAGGCTCGCCCTCGAGTTGGCCGCCGAGCCGAAGCAACCGCAGTCGATGTCGAGCCCGCGGACCATCGCCGAGGAGATCCCAAGCGCGAAAACCGCGGACATCGCCGAGAGGGCGAGGACGCCGCCGCGATAGAGGATCCCGGTCGCGACCGCGACGGCCGCGACGGCTTCGAACACCGGGAGCCAGACGGACAGGGGGGGGATCACCGCGGTCGGCAGAATCCGGAAGTTGTGGATCGCCCGGGCGAAACTCCAGGGATCGATGATCTTCGGGATTGCGGCGAAGAGATAGAGTCCCGCAAGGCCGAGCCGGAGCGACCAGAGAATCGTCGATCGTCTCATCGCACCGGCTCCGGTTCCGATTCGGTAGCGGGCGTGGAGTCGCCCTCCACGGCGAAGACCGAGCTGACCCCCTCGCGCACGGGAAGCCCCGCGGCGCGCCACTCCTCGATTCCCCCGATGTAGATGAAAACGGAGTCCCGCGGTTGCCCTCGGGCCAGAATCGACCCGGCGAGGTCGTCAGCCGGATCGATTTCCCCGGCGTCCGCATAGACGACGATCTTCTGCCCCTCGATCCAGGGCAGGACGTCCGCACAGAGATCTTGCCAACGATCGGCCGGAACGTTGAGCGCCCCGTCGATCTGCGCGAGGGCGAAGCGCTCGCCCGGCCGTGCATCGAGGAAGATCGCCCGTCCCTCCTCGAAGAGGCGCGCCGCCCTGCGCAGGAGGACCGGCCGCGCGCCCGATTCGATCCTGTAGAATGTTTCGCAGAGATTCATCGGAAGAGGATCTTCGCGGGTTCCGTTGACGATCGCCCCGGCGCCCAGGGCGATCGCGGCGATCACAAGGGTCTCGATGATCGTGCGCTTCAGCACCCACCTCCCAAGGCGGACATGCGGCCCGAAAACGTGCTAATTCCTCACCACGCCTTGGACCACGAAACGAATCACCGGCTGATTGGGATCGGTCGTCTTGACCTTGATCGGCTGCTGAAACATCCCTTCGCTCGCCGCGGGTAGCAGCGTGATCTTCAGGTCGAACGATGTCTCGTTGCGCGGCAGGATCTCCCCCTTCAGATAGGGGATGCCGGTGTCGACCTCGGTGAGCTTGTAGGGCTTCGAGCCGTCGCAGGTGATCAGGATCGATGTGTCCGTGGTCTGGCCGACCCGGACCGGCGCGAGCCTGAGGCGTCCCTCCCCGGGAACGATGAAGTAGCTCACGATCGATCCTGCGACCGTCAGCTTCGTGCGGGTCGGCTTCGGCTTCGATGTGCTCAGGACGATGGTTTCCCGGAAGATGCCGGCAGGAGCATCGGCGCGGACCTTCAGATCGAGCCAGATGACCGATTCGCCGGCCGCGTCCTCCCGCGTCATCTTCGTCTCGACGTACTTCTCACCCCCCTCGATCTTGGCGATCTCGAGACCCGGGGGGTTGTCCGAGGAGACGCGGACCCTCCGCGTCGCGGTGGAGCCAAACTTCACCGGGTCGAACCGAACAAGATCGTCGCTCAAGCGCACGAGGACGCGGATGTCGGCACGCACGATGATCGTGACGCTTGGCTCCGCCGGATCGTTCGTGCGCAGCACGACCCGCTTCTCTTGGGGTCCGCTGGAGTCCTTGGAACTGAACGCCACGTCGAGCTTCGTCTCGCGGCCCGGTAGAACGACGGAATCGCTCGGCACGGCCACCGTACAGCCGCAGGAAGACTCGACCTTGATGATCCGCAAGGGGAGGTCTCCCTCGTTGCCCAGAGTGATTTGGCGGTCAACGGTCTGGAACTGCTCGATCTGGCCGAAATCGACCTCCCTCGCGGAGATACTGAGAAGCGGCCCGCTGGCGGCGGAAGCGAGACCGAACGTGAGACCCAAGAGGCCCGGCAACAGGACGATGGATCTGGATGGCAGCATGCTCCTCCTCCTCGCGATCTACCCGTGCCAGAGCGTAGGAAATGAGGGGCAAGGGGGTCAACCGGCCCATCGCGCGGCTTGCGCCGGCCCGCCGCATCCGCTCCTCGAGGAGAGAGCCGCCGCGGAAGCGCCCCGATCGATTGCGATCGCCGGCGAGGCAAGGGTATCATCCATCGTCGGTTGCGTCAGCGAAGCGACCGGTCCGTCCCGGGCCTCTCCGGGGGATCGTTCCTTCACGGGATGCCGGGGCCGATCCCAGAGCGGCCGGGCCAGGGAGCGAACGTGCGACTCGAGCCGATCTCGTACATGGAATGGGCCAAGTCCCACATGGAGGATCCGGATGTCCACAACCTCGGGACCAGCGGGATCAGAAAGCTCCTGACGATGGAGGATCTCGCCCCGGCCCTCGCCGGGTTGTCCGTCTGGGGACGCAACGACGACGGGCTCCCCGCTCTCCGCGACCGGGTGGCCGAGCGGTTGGGCGTGTGCGGCCGGAATGTTCTTCTCGCCGAGGGAACAAGTCTGGCGAACTTCCTCGTTCTGGCCGCATGGATCCGTCCTGGGGATCCCGTGCTTCTCGAGGAGCCCTATTACGAGCCGTTGGGATCGGTTCTCGATGCTCTCGGCGCGAATGTGCGCCGCGTCGCCGTGGACGGTACCGAGGGACATCGAGCCATTCTGGACGCGCTCCGCCGCACCCGGCGCACCCGGTGGCGCGCGGCCATCATCACGAATCCGCACAATCCGACCGGCCTTCCGGTCACGGAGGAGCTGCTGACGGAGCTGGGCGAGGCTTGCGCAGAGCAGGGGGCGATCCTCCTCGTCGACGAGGCCTATCGGGAGATGTCGTTCGAGGATCCACCGGGCTGCGCGGCGCGCGGGCGCGCGGGCGTCGTCACGACATCGAGCTTGACCAAGGTCTTCGGCCTCGGACCGTTGCGGATCGGATGGGCCGTCGGTCCGGAGGGTCTGATCGCCCGCGCGATCCGGATCCATGACAACCTGGGCGTCGTTCACCCCTTCCTGACCGAGTCGATCGGCGAGAGGATCTTCGCCGACACGGGTCGACTCCGTCTCTGGAAGGAGCGGATCCGCAAGCGGGCGGAGGCGAACCGAGCCATGCTCGATCGATTCTATCGACGGCACCCGGAGTTCGAGGGTGGGATCCCACCGGCCGGGATTCTGAGCTTCCCTCGGTGGAGGGGAAACGCGGAGTTCCCCGACGCGGAGACCCTCTGCAGGCGGGCTGCAGAGGAGGCGAAGATCGTTTTCGTGCCCGGCCGGTTCTACCAGCGGCCCGATCGGCTGCGACTCGCGGTCGGCGGACCGGAGGAGGAGACGCGCTTGGCCCTGGATGCGTTCGACCTCTTCTTGTCGAGGGCGCGATGAGCGACAGGCGTGAGTGCCGCGCGATCGCGGACGCGGTACGCCGATTCCCCGGCCGGGGCGCGGCGTGTCTCTTCCTCGCGGCATCGTTTCTCTTCGCGGTTCCGGCAGCAGGTCCCGCCACGGCGCGGGCCGTGCCGTACTGGGTCTTCTTCCAGCCGGCGCCGCGCGAGGATGCCTCGAAGGAGCCGCTGGCGCTCTCCCCGCGGGCGATCGCGCGTCTTCGGAAGACCGGTCACCGCGCCGGAACGGACCTCCGCGACCATGCGATCGGGATGTCGGAGCTCGCGCCGCTCACCGAACGGGCCATCGCAGTGCGTAACATCTCGCGGTGGCTGCGCGCGGCTTCGGCCGTCCTGACCGAGGATCAGGCGCGCGATCTCGCAGCCGATCCCCGTGTGCTGTCGGTGCGGCCGGTCATCCGGTTTGCGCGGGAGATCACACCTCCCCCGGTCAGCGATGACCTAGGCGGCGCTCTCGCGCCCCCGCGCCGCCGGGCATCCGATGACGACCCTGCGGGACGTGATCCCCGGAGTCTCGAAGGACCCGACTACGGCGACTGCTGGGAACAGCTGGAGATGCTCGGCGTTCCCGAGCTCCACCGACGCGGATACAGCGGGCTCGGCGTCCTCGTCGCGATCTTCGACACCGGCTTCTACAAGACGCACCAGTGCCTCTCGCGCCTGGACATCGCGGCGGAGAGGGATTTCGCATGCGGTGATGGCGAGACGCAGTGGCAGCCCGGAGAGACCTGCCTGCCGCGTGACGCGGACAGCCACGGGACCTACGTGTGGTCCGTACTGGGCGGATACGCGCCCGGCACGCAGATGGGGGCGGCCTATCGCGCTTCCTTCGTCCTCGCGCGGACCGAGGAGATCGGGCACGAGATCCACCTCGAAGAGGACAGCTACATCGCGGCGCTCGAGTGGGCCGACAGCCTGGGGGTCGACATCGTTTCCACCTCGCTCGGCTATCGTCGCTTCGACGACGGGAGTTCCTACACGCCCGAGCAACTTGACGGCGAGACGATCCCGATCACACAAGCGACCGAGATTGCATCCGAGCGGGGAATCCTCGTCGTCACGGCCATGGGGAACAACGGGCCCGAGCAATCGACCCTGATCGCTCCGGCGGACGGCAAGCGGGTCGTGTCGGTCGGGGCCGTCGATTTCGCTGGGGCGGTCGCATCATTCAGCAGCCGCGGGCCGACCGGGGACGGAAGGATCAAGCCGGACGTCTGTGCGAACGGGGTGATGACCGCCGCCGCCCTCGCGGACACGCCGGGGAGTTACGGACGTGTCGGGGGGACGTCTCTGGCGACTCCGCTCATCGCAGGTTTGGCCGCCCTTCTTCTCGAGGCGCGCCCCGCCTGGACTCCCGATAGCCTGATAGCAGCTCTCCACGGATCGGGGGGGAACGCCGCTGACCCATCGAACGCGCTCGGGTGGGGGATCGCCGACGGCCCCCGCGCCCTCGAGCCCGCTGCCGTCCGCCTCCGAGTGGAAGATCTTGTGTGGACCGAGGAGGGGGGATCGCAGGGGACGATCGATTGGGGCGAGCAGGGAAGGCTCGTCGTCTGGCTTCGCAACGAGGGCGGTCTCGCATCGCTCCCGGGCAGCGTGTGGATCGGTTCCCACGACGGCCGGTTGCATCCGGTCGACAGCTCGGCGATCGCTCTCATCCCGATCGAGCCGGGGGAGAGAGACTCCGTCGGATTCTCCTTCCGGATCGACAATGACGAGCAGTTCGCCCTCGCGGGTTTCTTCCTTGAGGCTCTGACCGGCGATCTCTCCACGGTGCGGAAAGTGTCGCTCGCGATCCCGCGTCCCTACGAGCTGGAGCGATTCGATGTCCAATCCGATCCTACCGGGACGTGCGCCCTCTCATGGCGAGTTCGCCCGATCGAGACGACCCCCTTGGGCAGTCTCGGCTATCGCCTCTACCGAGAGGGATCGGCGGGGGAGCGAGAGCCCTTGCAGGAAGGGAGCCTCGATTGGTGGATCGACGAGTGGACCGATCGGCCGCCCGGGCCGGGACTCTATCGATATTGGCTGGAGATCAAGATGCTCGGCGGGCGCTACGTCGCTCTCGAGGGCCCGCGGGAGGTCCGCATCCAGCCTCCCGTTCTTGCGGCCATCGGCCACCCCTATCCGAATCCGGTTCGATCGGGGAATCTCTTGATCCCTCTCGCATGGGCGGGGGAGGACGACCCGCTGCTCCAGATCTTCGATCCCGCGGGACGCAGGATCCGGACGCTTGCGGGCCGGGCGCTCGAAAGCGGCTTCCCCATCGTCCTATGGGACTTGAAGGACCTGCGCGGACGGCCCGCGCCGTCCGGTCTCTATCTCCTCCGTCTGCCGGGGGTGGGATCGGCCCGCGTCTTGATCGTGAGGTGAGGTCTCACCCCGATCGAGAGGGCCGTCCACGCCTCGCTCTCGGCTATCTCAGGAGCGTGACCCGCCGGTTCAGGACTTTGTCCGCTTGCTCGATCCGGATGAAGTAGGCGCCGCTTGCCACCGGGCGCCCCGCGGCGTCCCTCCCGTCCCAAATCACCGTGGTTGTCGCGCCGCCCGCGACCTCGCCCTCGGCCAGGGTCCGCACGCGAGCCCCGCTTGGGGCGTAGATCGCGATGCTGAAGGGTCGACCTTGAACCGCGCTGATGCGCAGGGTTGTCGTCTTCTCGAATGGGTTCGGGGTCACATGAACGGCGAGAACACCCGGCGCGGCCGATTCCGGCGCGGCGGCGGGATCGTAGATGTGGATCAAGACCTCGTTCGAGAAGGGGCTCTCGCCGTTCGCGAAGAACGCCGTCACCGCGTACCGGTTCGTCTCTCCGACCAGGAACCCCGTCTCCGTGTAGGTCAGAACGGTGTCGGGGAGTTCCACGATCGGCGTGGTCGGGAACAGAGAATCGACCGGTGTTCGATAGACCCTGTACGAGATGACTGCGTTGTTCCACGAAACCGAATCGGGAGGTAGCCAGGAGAGACGAACGGTGTCGGAACTTGCGGACGCGGTGAGGTCTCGCGGAGGAGATGGAGGCGCGAGCAAAGCAGCGACCACTTGGTTCGTCGGTCCGCTTTCCCCGAGAGGGTAGAACGCCGTCACGACGTACTTGTAGTCGCCGTATGGCAGATCCGGATCGTCGAATTGCGGCGATGGGCTGAGCCCCAGCTCAGCGATCGGCGCGAGGGGGAACTCCTCCCCGATCGGAGCCCTGTAGATCCGGTAACCCAGCAGTGGATTCGCAGCGTAGATCTTGCTGGGGGGCCCCCAGGTCAGCGAGACGGTTTGTCCCCTCGCCTGATGCGCGAGATCTTGAGGGGGCAAGAGGGGGAGCGACGCCTGGACGTACGACACGGCGGCCCCGATGTCGATGATTCCCCATCCATAGTCGTTGTCCTCGCCGGCCGTTCCCTTGTCGACCGCCGTGGCCATCAGGGCAGTCTTCACCTCCTCGACCGTCAGATCCGGGTTGACCTGCCGCAGGATCGCGACGGCCCCCGAGGTGTGGGGGCACGCCATCGACGTTCCCGTGAGGCTCCCGTAGGAATTGTTCGGAAAGGTCGAGAGAATCTGCGTGCCCGGCGCGGTGACCTCCGGCTTGATCGAAACGGAATCGCACGGAGATGGACCGCGCCCACTCGATGCGGTGATCGGGTAGCCGGGCTGATGCGGGTTGACGTTTCCCACGCCCCAGTTCGCGGTGGCCGATGCGGCGCGACTCTCCGGGCTGTTGACGGACATGGGACTCGGGCCCGTGTTGTCCACGGCGATCGTGTTGACGATTCCGGCGGCCTCGACCACGTCGATCGCGTTCCAGTATGTCTGATCGCAATTTCCGCTCGTCCCCCAGGAGTTGTTGATCACGTCCGGGACGTCATCGATCGTCCCCGGATCGCCATCGGGGTCGGTCGCCCACTGGTAGCAGTCGATGATCGATTGAACGTTGTAACCGATCAGAATCCCCGCGGCGATCCACTGCGCGCCGGGGGCGACGCCGATCGGCGTGCCGTCCGGCTTCTCGCCGACCATGATTCCCAGGGTGTGGGTGCCATGGACGGCATGGTCGTAGGGGAAGGTCGTGCCCGTGTAGGGATCCTTCCATGCTTCCCACCATGGAACGCCCTGTTGGGCCCCGCGCCAGCGCGAGGCGAAGGCGGGATGGTTGCCGTCGGCGCCCGTGTCGAAATCCGCGACGAGACGCCCCTCGCCGTGGAACCCGGCGGTCCAAGCAGGCAGGACGTTCACGCAGACGAGGTTGTCGGGGAGGCTTTGCGGGGCCTTGCCCGCCTCCTCTGCGTCGGACCAACCCTCGCGAAGTTGGAGATCCGAGTTCTCGAATATCGTCCCGACGTCATCCCGCGCCTGCAGGATGTCGAAGACCTCCGGCAGTGCATCGACGGCAATCATGTTCGTGATCCAGAACGACTGATGAGCACGCACCAGGCCCGCGCGCTGGAGCCTCTCGATTGCGTGCAGGACGTCCGCCTGGGTCCGCGCGGCCAGCCCGCGCGCGCTTTGCACGACGCTCTGGTGGCGGCGCCAGCGGGACACGAGCCCCTGCGCAGCGATCCGTCTCTGAATGGCGGGAAGATTCGGCTGCTCCCGCATCATGACCAGTCCCGACACGAAGTCCGCCCGGGGTGTGCGCGCCAGCCGATCGGCAAGGGCAGAATCGAGCGATCCCGCGCACGCTCCGGGGGCGAAGCGGGCCATCGCGACGAAAACGAGAACCGTGGTTAACCAAAGTCCCGTAGCTTTCCGCATCGCAACCCTCCGAATGAAGGTCCTGGACGGCAGCGCATCCCTGCGCTCCAATTGACGGAGTTCCGGCTCGGAACTTCGCAGATCAGATGAACTAAAGAAGGATATTAGCACTTTCGGCGCGCTAGAGCAAGGGGCATCGTCGGGGCCCCGGGCCGGGCGTCCTTGGACCCCGGCCGCGGGGCCGGCCAATCCCGGGCCCGCCTCCGGAAACGCCACGCGAGAGAAGAGGGTACAGCCGTGCTTCGCATCGAGAGATTGAGCAAGTCATTCGGGGGCCAGCTTCTCTTCGAGGAGATCGACTGGTTTCTCGGGGACCGCGACCGCGTCGGGCTCGTGGGCCGGAACGGGACCGGGAAATCGACCCTCCTGAAAATCCTCTCCGGGCTCGACACGCCGGACTCGGGACTCACCGTCGCCCCGAAGGGACAGTCGGTGGGCTATCTGCCCCAGTTCGATTTCACGGCGGGTCCGGGCAGTGTGCTCGAAGAAGCCCGTCGGGCATTCGAGCCGGTGCTCGATCTGCGGTGGGAGAGGGAGGAGATCGAGGCGAAGCTGACCCGGGAGGATATCTCCAACGAGGAGGCCGAGAGTCTTCTTGCCCGCCACGGCGAGCTCGACGAGCGCTTCCGGCATCACAGTGGCTACGACATCGAGCGGAAGGTCCACCAAGTCTTGACCGGGCTCGGCTTTGGGGAGCCTGACTTCGGGCGCCCGGTCCGCACTCTCTCGGGGGGATGGCAAATGAGAGTCGGCCTGGCCCGGCTCCTGCTGCTCTCCCCCGACGTCCTTCTCCTCGACGAACCGACCAACCATCTCGACATCGAGGCGCGGGTGTGGCTCGAGGGATTCCTGGCCGAGTATCCCGGCGGCTTCGTCCTCGTCTCGCACGATCGGCACTTCCTCGACCGCACCGTGAACCGGATCACGGAAATCGCCGTGCATGGCCTGGTCGACTACGAGGGGAACTTCTCCCGCTACGTCGAGCAGCGCGACGTCCGCTACGAGATGGCGCTCAAGGCGTATGAGCGCCAGCAGGACGAGATCGCGCGGATCGAGCGGTTCATCGAGCGATTCCGTGCGAAGAACACGAAGGCTCCCCAGGTGCAGAGCAGGATACGGATGCTCGAGAAGATGCAGCGCCTCGCTCCGCCGCAACCGCCCTCGCGGCCGATTCGCATTCGCTTCCCGCAGCCGATCCCGTCCGGCCGCATCGTTCTGCGACTGCGCGGGATTCACAAGAGATACGATCATCTCTCGATCTTCGAAGGCGTCGATCTGGACCTCGAACGGGGAGAGCGCGTTGCCGTGGTCGGGCCAAACGGGGCGGGGAAGTCGACCCTGATGCGGATCCTGGCCGGGCAGGAACCGGCTCAGACGGGGACGCGGGAGGTGGGGCACAAGGTCGGCATCGAGTTCTTCGGCCAGGACCAAGCGGACCGCCTTCCGCAGCAGCGGAGCCTGCTCGACGAGACGATCGATCGCGCCCCGGTCGCGCTCGTTCCACAGGTGCGGGGACTTCTCGGGGCATTCCTCTTCAAGGGAGACGCGGTGGAGAAGCAGGTGCGCGTCCTCTCGGGCGGCGAGAGGAATCGCTTCGCTCTTATGCTGATGCTCCTTCGTCCCGCAAACCTCCTTCTGCTCGACGAGCCCACGAACCACCTCGACATGGAAGCGCAGGATGTCCTCCTGGCCGCGCTGCAGGATTTCGAGGGGACAGTGGTCTTCGTCTCGCACGACCACGATTTCATCGAGCGGCTGGCGACTCGGGTCGTCGAGGTGGGCGACGGGGGAATCCGCAGCTTCCCCGGCGACTACGAGTCCTTCCTCTGGAAGAAGGCGCAGGAGGCCGAGCAGGCGGCGGCGCAAGCGGTCCCGAGCCCGCAACCCGCCGCGGCCGCGAGGGCCGACGAGCCGGAGCGGCCGCGAGGGCGGGATGCAGCCCGGCGGTCGCGCCGGATCGGCTCCTTGGAAGGGAAGATCTCCGTGCTCGAGGAGCGAAGGGTGAAGCTCGAGGGATTGATGGCCGCCGAAGGATTCTTCCGCGATCTGGATCGTTCCCGCTTCTATATGGAAGAGCTTCGCGGCGTGAACGAAGAACTCACCCGCCTCTATGCGGAGTGGCAGGATCTTGCGGAGGAGGATCGCTGAGCTCGCGCAGGGCCGCGAGTACCTCGCCCGTTCTGCTCAAGTCGTCGAGCAGGAGGTCGGGCTTCGCCGCGGCGAGGGCTGCGGACTCGTAGAAGCCGGTCGCGACTGCCAGCACCCGGGCCCCGCCCGCCCTCGCGCAGCGGATGTCGTGAAGCGTATCCCCGATGACGACGCATGCTCCGGCGTGGATCGGCCGCCCCTCGATCGCCTCAGCGCGCGCCCTGGCAAGCGGCACCAGTCGGTCACGGTCCTCGTTGTCGCTCCCGTACGCGCCGAAGGCGAAGGGCGAATCGATCCCGAAGCGTGCGAGCTTCTTGTGCGCCGCTTCCTCGATGTTCCCCGTCACCAGGCCGACGCGGAACTCGGGATCGCCGAGCAGAGCATCGAGGAGATCGAGGACCCCCGGACAGAGGCCGCCTCCAGCCATCGTGGCGAGCTCGCGATCGAGGATGGCGAGGTACGTCTTCCAGAAGCGATTGCGGATCGCGGCGTCGGGTCTTGGGATTCCCGCCCGGGCGAGTAGGGTCGAGAAGATTTCTAAGTCTGTCCTTCCCGCGAAATCGAACGGTTGGTCCTCCGCGTCATACCCGGCCGTCTCGCGCAGCGCCTCTATGAAAGCGCGACGCCCCGCCCCCGCGGTCAGGAGCAGGGTGCCGTCGATGTCGAAAAGAGCGACCCGGATCACGCGGGCTTGGGGTCCGGCTCCGCCTCCGCCTCCGTCTGAGGCTCCGGGTCCGGGGGAAGAGGCGCGGGGCGCGGCTCCGGGATCGGGAGGTTGGCTGTGCGCAGCATCGCGTGATAGTCGTCCATGTCCTCGATCGACCGAACAACCGCGCTGTAGCCGGTCGGGTAATCGAAGATCTCCTGGCCATGCCTCTTCATCACATCCCAGAGGTCTTCATCTCGCTTGAGCGCGGCCAGCTCATCGGAGAGAGAAGCGCGGAAGAAGGCGGGAAGGCCGAGGCTTCCCTGATAGGCCGGGATAAGGATCGGTTTCTTTCCCTCGGCAAAAGCGCCGGCGAACTCGGCCAGCAGCTCGCAGGAGAGCAGGGGCTGGTCTTCGAGGCCGACGCAGAAGCCGGTCGCCGAAGGAGGCAACTCCCTCAAACCTGCCCGAAGGAAGGAGCTCATCCCCTCGTCGAAGAACGGATTGCGGACGATTCGCACGCCCTTGGGAAGTCCGCCCAGCTCCGCTGCAATCGCGTCGGCCTTGTAGCCGAGGACCAGCAGGATCTCCGTAAATCCCGCCCCTCGGTACGCGTCGATGGTTCGGCCGAGGACGGTCGTCTCGCCGAAGGGGAGGATCTGCTTCGGCACCCGAAGGTGCTTGGTCTCGCGGCCTCCTACCAGGAGGACCGTGATCGATGCGGCGGGGGAATGGGTCATCAGTTGAAACTCCTGACATTGGGGCCATGAAGCCCGGCCGGCGACCGGGGCAAACGAACCCTTACTCTACGTTCGGACCGCGCGCCGGGCAACCCGTTTCCTAGGCCTCCCGCAGCCCGTCCTACAGGAAAGTCTGCGCCCGCCGGTACTCTCCCGGATAGAAGGCCGTGAACAGCTCGTCCATCTCCGAGATCGCCGCCCGCAGAATCTGCTTCTTCCGCTCGACCGGGAGGAAGGCGCTCTTGAAGCCGCTGATCAGGATCTTCCTGAGATCGTAGATCGAGAGATCGAAAGTGCTGCAGGCGAGCGCGATCTCTTGGGACATACTCGTTTGGGACATGAGCCGGTTGTCCGTGTTCAGCGTGACCCTGAGCCCCCGATCGAAGTACTCGCGGAAGGGATGCTCCCCCTCCGAGGCTATCAGGCCCGTGTCGACGTTGCTCGTGATGCACATCTCGAGCGGGATTCTGTGGTCGTTCACATACTCGAGAAGATCCGGGTCTTCGCGAAGGCGGGTCCCGTGGCCGATGCGGTGCGCGCCGCAGTAGTGCAGCGCCTGGTGGATCGAGGGGGCCCCGAACCCCTCTCCGGCGTGGACGGTGACGTTGATGTTGTTGTTCAGAATCTTGTAGAAAGCCTGCAGATGGTCCCTGGCGGGGTAGTCCTTCTCCTCACCCGCCAGATCGAAGCCGACGACGCCGTGCTTCTTGTACGACACGGCGAGCTCGGCCAGGAGCAGGCTGACGTCGGGCGAGATCGTCCGGATGCCGCATAGGATGACCCCGCTCGCCAACCCGAAATCGTGTTCGGCTTGGCGGAGGCCATGGAGGACCGATTCGACGATGTTGGAGAGCGGAAGTCCGTCCCTTGTGTGAAGGATCGGCGAGTAGCGGACCTCGAGGAAGCGGATATTCTCTCGCGCCGCGTCCTCCCCGAGCTCATAGGCGACCCGGCGAAGCGCCTCCTCGTCCTGGAGGACCGCAAGGGTCGAATCGAACATCTCGATGTACCCCTTCAGGCCGTTCGCGGCCTTCGGCACGAAGTTCTGCTTGAGCTCGTCCAGGCTTCCCGAGCCCAGGTTGACCTTCCGCTCCGTGGCGAGTTCCCAGAGGGTCTTCAATCGGAGCGAGCCGTCGAGATGACAGTGGAGGTCCGTCTTGGGAAGAGCTCGGATCAGTTCGATAGGGATTGCCATGTTGCCTCCGCTCGTTGTTCGAGCCTTCGCGCCGCCTCTGAAGCCTCGCGCAGGACCCTCGCCGTCGAGAGGCTCCGGTGGCGCCCCCGCTTGACGATCATCTCTCCCTGAACCCAGACCTGTTCGACGTGTTCCCGTCCAGCGCCGTAGAGAACCCGCGCATGGACATCGGTTCCCGCAGACCAGAGCCCCCCCCCGATGGAAGGATCGAGAACCACGAGGTCGGCTTCCCTTCCGGCAGCGATGCTCCCGATCCGAGCGCCCAGGCCCAGCAACTCCGCGCCGGCCCGGGTGGCCATGGCGAGGATCCGCTCGGGCTCGACTGCGCGGGGGCCGTGAAGAAGAGAGATTGCCGCGGCGGCGCGGCGCATCTCCTCCCAGACGTCGAGTCGATTGTTGCACGCCGCTCCGTCGCACCCGATCCCCACCGGGACCCGGTCTTCCCAGAGCCGAAGAACATCCGCGGTTCCCGAGCCGAGCTTTGCGTTGCTGCCGGGGCAGTGAATCACGGCCGAGCCGGTCCGGCGGATGACCGCGCGGTCCTCGTCGCAGATCCAGACGCCGTGCGCGGCGCGAAGGCGTGCGCTCGCCGCGCCGACCTTCTCGAGGTATGCAAACGGCGTGCTCCCGGTCTTCTCGCGCACGAAGGCGTTCTCTTCGCTCGTCTCGCAGGCATGGGTGTGGATCAGGAGGTCGGCTTCGCGCGCCAGCGAAGCGACCGCGCGCCACCCTTCCTCGGACACGGACGGGATGAAGCGGGGGGCGAGGCAGAGCGAAACCCTTCCCTCGCGAAGGGCGGGGATGAGACGCCGCGTCTCCTCGAGCGCTTCCAGCGTGTTCCGGAGCAACGATGGGGGTGTTCCGGCCCCCTCGTCCATGAGCGCGGTTCCCGTGCAGACCCGCAGACCCGATTCCGCGGAGGCCTCGAGGACCGCCTCGATGTTTCGGGTCGTTCCCATGTCCAAGATCGCCGTCGTGCCCCCGGTGGCGAGTTCGAGCAAACCGAGCCGCGCCGAAGCCCGAAGGCTCGAGGCGTCGTGGGCCGCTTCGAGGGGCCAGATCCGTTCGTGGAGCCACACGGCCAGGGTGCGGCGCTCGGCGAGCCCCCGCATGAGGGTCTGGCAGAGATGGATGTGGGTCTGGACGAGCCCGGGCATGATGATCCGTCCGGCGAGGTCGATCTCTGCCTCGCCGGCGTGGCCCGTCCGACCCGGGGGAAGGAGGGCGTCGATCCTCCCCTCGGGGGCGATCCGGAGATCCGCGCGCTCGACCCGGGAATCCGGGTCGAGCGTCAGGATCGTCGCGCCGCGTAGAATCAAGCGTATCTCCTGAAACGGGAGGGGTCTCGAGAGCGCTCCTTGACACTGCCCAAGGGCGCCAGGTAGAAGTCTCTGCGACCCGCACGCGCGAGGGTGCGCGGGCCGGTCCTGCAAGGTACCCTGAAAGCCGGGGACGGGTCAACGGGCCGGGAGGTGGACACGGAGGTCATACTCAGGCGCGATGAGGTCGAGCAGCGGGTTCGCGAGCTCGCGGCCGAGATTTCCAAGGACTATGCCGGGCGCCGTCCCCTCCTGGTCGGCCTGCTCAAGGGGTCGATTCTCTTTCTCTCCGATCTGGTCCGCAATCTCACGCTGGACGTCGAGATCGACTTCATCTCGATCTCCTCCTACGAGAATCGATCGACTTCATCCGGATCCGTCCGGCTCCTCCGCGACCTGGATCGGGACATCTACGATCGCGACGTTCTGGTGGTCGAGGACATCATCGACAGCGGTCTCTCGCTTTCGTACATCCAGAAGATGCTCGAGGCGAGGGGACCCCGCTCCCTGGCCATCGCGGCGTTTCTCGACAAGCGCGCCCGCCGGACGAACGATGTGAACGTCGACTATGTTGGGGTCCGGATTCCCGACCGGTTCGTGGTCGGGTACGGGCTCGACTACCAGGAGCGCTACAGGGGGCTCCCGCACGTCGCCGCCCTCGGCGTGGAGGACCTCGCGGGGGAGGAGGGAGTGGCGCCATGACGGGAACCGCGGTTTACGTGGGAATCTCCGGGAACATCGGCGTCGGGAAGTCTCGGCTGACCCGCGTTCTGAGCGGACGCCTGGGGTGGGACGCATACTACGAGCCGGTCATTGACAATCCGTATCTCGAGGATTTCTACGCCGACATGAAGCGATACTCGTTTCATCTGCAGATATTCTTCCTCTCGGCACGATTTCGGGCGATGCAGGATTGCCTCTCCGCGTCGCGCTCCCTGATCCAGGATCGGACCCTCCATGAGGATGGCGAGATCTTCGCGCCGACGCTGCGGGACCTTGGGATGCTGACCGACCGGGACTACCAGAACTACCGCGCCCTCTACGAGACGCTCCTCTCGACGGTCCGTCCGCCTGACAAGATCCTTATGTTGACCGCGCCGACGGAGGTCCTCCTGGAGAGGATCCGCCGCCGGGACCGGCCCTATGAGCGCCACATCGATGCCGCGTACCTCGAGCGTCTCGATCGCCGGTATGAGGATTGGGCGCGCCGGATCTCCGCGACCGTGCCGGTTCTGCGTGTCGACACCTCCAACCTGGACCTGGAGGGCCGCGGAGGGGAGCTGGACCGTCTCGTGGTGGACCTGGAGGACTTGGCGCGCGGGGTCCGCCGATGAGCCCCGAAAGCCCGGTTCGAAGGACGATGATCGGAATCGCAGGGGGGTCCGCCTCGGGCAAGACCCTCGTGGCGAACCGGATCTTCGAGGCGCTCGGCGGGCGCCGGGTTGCGATTCTCAAGCAGGATCACTACTACAAGGACATCGGGCACCTCCCGTTCGAGGAGAGGATCAAGACGAATTTCGATCATCCCGATGCGCTCGACAACGACCTCCTGCGCGAGCACGTCCGCGCCCTGCTGCGCGGCGAGAGCGTCGAGCAACCGAACTACGATTTCACCAACCACCTTCGCCTCTCCGACACGGTCGGAATCGGTCCCCACCCGGTCTACGTCCTGGAGGGGATCTTGATCCTGTCGGACGAGGAACTGCGGTCGATGATGGACATCAAGGTCTATGTCGACACGGACAGCGACGTCCGTTTGATCCGTAGGATTCGCCGCGACGTCGCCGAGCGCGGGAGGACGTTGGAATCGGTTCTCGATCAGTACGATCGTTTCGTCCGGCCGATGCACCTGCAGTTCGTCGAACCCTCGAAACGCTATGCCGACATCATCGTGCCCGAAGGCGGGCACAATCGGGTGGCCATCGACTTGCTGGGGACGAAGATCCTTTCGGTCCTGGCCGAGCGCTGGCCCCGGGAAGTGGAGGGGCGATGAGCCACGACTTGCCCCAGGGAACCGGCTGGATCGAGGTCGTCTGCGGACCGATGTTCAGCGGCAAGACCGAGGAGCTGATCCGGCGCCTGCGGCGGGCGCAGATCGCGCGCCAGCGCGTCGCGATCGTCAAGCCGGGGACCGACGACCGCTACGCGGACGACCACATCGTCTCGCACAATCAGCAGCGGATCCCTTCCATCGTCGTGCGCAACTCGGACGAGGTCCTCGCCGTGGCAGCCGAGGCCGACGTGATTGGAATCGACGAGGTGCAGTTCCTCGATTCGGGAATCGTCGAGGTTTGCGAGAAGCTGGCGGATTCTGGCAAGCGGGTCATCGTGGCGGGGCTCGACCAGGATTACACGGCGCGCCC
>CAZNRY010000054.1:0-21481 GCA_964575675.1 uncultured bacterium | reverse complement strand
CCCGGGATACCACCGGGAACCGGGGGGAGTCCGGAGGACTCCGGGGGACTGGAGCGGAGAGCGAAGGTGGCGACCAATGGATCTGCAACCCGATGCGCCCGAAGTCGCGCAGCGTCGCCCGGTTAGGTTTTCCGCCGCAATCGGGTTCGATTCCCGCCGCACCCAAGTTCTTCAAGCCTCGCCCGACGGTGCTGCTTTAACAGCCGCGCCATCATGAACGACACTATCGCGTCGGATTCTGCTGCGCGGAAAGACGCACTCTCCTTGCCCAACGGTGAAAGCGTTTGCCGCCCGTCTCCGGCTCACTGTATAATCGGATTGGCGTCTCCAAAGGAACCAACCATGCACCAGGGTGTTTGTCGTCCCGGGCCCTTTCGAGCGCTCGTCGGTCGTTTGACCGCCGAACCGGGCCGCCGCCTCCGTCACGCCGCGCGCCGTCTTGCGCCCCAGGTCGCGTTTCGGGCCTTCACCACATCCGCGTGCACCGCACCGCCGCTTGTCGCCCTTTTCCCAGTTCTTGTGACCGCGTGCCTTGCGGTCGTCTTTTCACCGACCGGCGCTTGCGCTGATTGCCTGGACTATCACGTTTATCTCGAGCCCCTCGCGGATGTCGCGCTCGGCAGCTCCCCGGAGAAGGTCGTGCTTCGGCCGCCCTACGCATACGTGGCCGGCGGAGAGGCGGGATTCCTTGTAGTGGATATTTCCGATCCCTCGGCGCCGCAGCTGGTCGCATCGTTGGATCCCAACAGCGATATCGCGGACCTCGCCCTGTCGGGCGACTACGCATACCTTGCCGACCGCAGGTCGTTCTTCCATGTGGTCGACATCCACGACCCTGAGGCGCCCACGCTGCTGGGTACCGTCGATGTGCCGGGCACGGAGATGGCGGTCGCCTCCGCCGGGTTGTACGCCGCGGTCGTCACGATCGACCAGGGGCTCTACATGGTCTCCGCCGTTGATCCCGCACATCCGGTCGTGGTCGGTTTCCTCGACACGCCGGGACGGGCCCTCGATGTCGACGTCGACGGCAACTTCGCGTTCGTTGCGGACGAATACCCCTACGGACTGCAGGTCGCCGACATCTCCGATCCGGCCTCCCCGCAGAGGATCGCCCAGTACTGGACCTACGACCTCGCCAAGACCATTTCGATCGCGGACGGTCGCGCCTACATCGGTGAGGAGGGTGCGCCGCCCTTCGTCTTCGCGACCCTCGAGATCGTCGACGTCTCGAACCCGTCCGCGCCGGCGAGGCTCAGCCACATGGCTACCGGGCAGCGGGTGCAGGACGTGGCGGTCGCGGAGGGACGGGCATACCTGGCGGAATACACGATCTACTTCTGGCCGGAACGTTACCCCTCCTATCAGGTCGCCGACGTCTCCGATCCGACGCTTCCCGCCATCCTGGCCGACGGGCCGATCGGCTGGGCCTCCGGCCTTGCGCTCGATGACGGGCGGCTCTGGCTCGCGGACTATGCTCAGCAGCAATTGAGTGCCATCGACGTCCGCTACGCCTATCCGCAACTATCCGGCGCGGAGACGCCCGGCGAGGCCAACGATGTCGCGGTCTTCGGCGAGCGGGCCTATGTAGCCGATCGGGACGGCGGCCTCGCGACCTTCGATGTTGCTGGCCCTGGAGATCCGGTGCTCGTTTCAGAAGTCGCCGCTCCGGGTCCAGCCCGGGGCGTCGCCGCCAGGGAGGGCCTGCTCTGCGTCGCCTGCGAGGCGGCGGGAGTCGCCACGTACGGACTAGCCGATCCGTCGTCCCCCGTCCTGCTCGGTCAGGCGGACACTCCGGGCAGCGCCCGCCGTGTGGTGTTGCAGGGAAACCACCTCTTCGTCGCTGATTCGGCGGGCGGTCTTGCGGTCGTCTCGGTCATCGATCCGGCGAACCCGACCGTCATCGGATCCCTGGCGTTGCCCGACGCGCGGGATCTTGTGGTGGAAGGATCCTACGCCTACCTTGCCTGCGGCGGGAGCGGGCTCAGCATCGCCGACGTCTCGAACCCCACCGTTCCGATCCTCGTGGGGAGCCTGGCGCTCGGCGGGACTTCGGTCGGCGTCGCGAAATCGGGAAGCCTGGCCTTCGTCGTCAAGGCTGACGGCACCCTTCGGGTGATCGATGTCGCCCTGCCTTCGGCGCCGAGCCTTCTCGGCACCGAGTGGACTGTGGATGAACAGGGCTCGTCCATCGAGGCCGATGGGGACCTCGTTTTCGTCGGAGGTCTCGCCCTCGGACAAGGGTGCGTGCGCGTGGTCGACGTCAGCCAGCCCTCATCGCCGGTGCGCCGCGGCGCCTTCCGCGCGGAGCAGAACGTGCTCTCGCTCACCATCGCCGGCGGCAGGCTGTACCAGGCGGTTTCTGGTCGCGGCCTGCAGGTCGCCCTGGGCCCCTGTGCGGCGACAGACGTGCCCGAAGGCGATCCTCCGCGGTCACGCCGACTGCGCCTGGTGGCGGTCCCGAACCCTTCGGCCGGGTCGGTCCAAATCTGGCTGGACCTCGTCGGACCGACGTCCGTGCGCGCGGTGGTCGTGGATGCGGAGGGACGCATGGTCCGTCGCCTCGAAGACGTGGACGTGCCCGCCGGCCGGGTCGCAATCCTCTGGGACGGTCGAGACGATCGCGGCCATGCGATGCCCTGCGGCTCGTACTGGGTGCGCGTTCGGACCGCAGAGGGGGAGAGGGCGTTGCGCCTCACGCTCATCCGGTAGCGGCGGAATCGCCGCGGGCGACCCCGTGCATCACCGGGCTCGTAAGGAAGTTCATCGCCCCGGCTGGCGCACTCTGCTGACGAACCTTCTGGCTACCTCCCCCCTCACGCTGGCATCCCCGGCTGGTCTGCCCTGATGTCGGCTGCGTTTCGAGCAGAGGCAAACACCGAGGAACCACTCACTGATCGATGTTGAACGGCCACACCGTCCCGCAGGGCGGGACCAGAAAAACAGCAGCAAAACAGGTGTTGCGCCTCGCCGGCTTTCGCATTACAATGTTCAAACGAGGACTTGAATATATGAAGACCCCAGCTCGTGCTTGGAAACGCGGCATCTACGACCAGCTCGCACGCATCGGAAGGTCGCTTGCGAGCGGTCCGCGGCTCGAGATCCTCGACCTCCTCTGCCAAAGTCCCCGCACGGTTGAGACGATCGCCGGAGAGGTCGGGCAGTCGGTCGCGAACACTTCCCACCACCTTCAGGCTCTCCGCCAGGCGAGGCTCGTCGAGGGTGAGAGAAGCGGGACGCACGTCGTCTACCGCCTCGCGGACGAGGAGGTCTGCACCTTCTACCGGTCGCTCCGGCGGCTCGCCGAATCGCGTCTTCAGGAGATTCAGGCGGTCACGCGGCAGTATCTCGAGGAACGGGGCGTGCTCGAGCCCGTGGATCTCGAGGCACTTGTCACACGGGTTCGCAGGGGCGAGGTGACCATCCTTGACGTGCGGCCCAATGAAGAATACGAGGCGGGCCACATACCCGGCGCGCTCTCCTTGCCGCTTCCTGAGCTCAAACGGAGATTCGGGGAACTCGCACGTGGGCGTGAGATCGTGGCCTACTGCCGCGGACCGTACTGCGTCATGGCGGTGGAAGCGGTAGACCTTCTTCGGCGCAAGGGGTTCAGGGCCGTTCGCCTCGAGGAGGGTGTACCGGACTGGCGAGCGCGAGGCCTCCCCGTCGAGGTCACCGGGCCGGGACGCTCCCGGAGGCGAAGAGGTGTCTCCAATGCGCGCTTAGGCGCGAAGTGAGGAGAATGACTGACATGATGAGAAACTCGATGGCCCGCGCGGCCACAAGTCTCGCCCTGTTTCTTGCCGTTTTCGGTCTGTTTCCAAGGAACGCCCTCGCCTACCCGCCGGCCGTCGGCATTCTCGGGAGCAGCCGCTCTTGCACGAGCTGTCACGCCAGCAATGGTCCCTGGCAGGACGAAGCTGGCACGATCGTGGACATCCTCGATGGAACGACCCGGCGCTCGCTCCGGCAGCCCGACGGCCGTTTCCTCCTTCAAGTGGAGCGCGGCAAGACCGCCACGGTCCTGACGGTAATCGGACGGGCGCAGGGGGACACGATTCCGCCGCCGATTCGCAACGCCTGGCTCTACGTCGACCCACCCCAGATTGAAACGAAGGCGCTGTCGAAGTTCGCGCCCGGCTGGGACGTGAACCTCCCGATGGCCTGCCGGATCTTGGGCGACGCCGTCGCAGAGTACCCAGGTGCCGCGGTGACCGCGCTTCCGATGACAGTGCGCCCAGGGGACGCGGCCCGGGACGCCGAACTCGAGCTTCAGATCATGCTCACGTCCGGGGGACCCGGCAAGGGCAACCCGGACAACTGGCTTCGAGCCAACTTCGTCGCCCGGAAGCTCATTCTCAAGGTCGTGGACAGGTAGTGCGCGCCAGATCGAAGCGACATGCCGCGGAGTTCGCCAGGCATAGGTCGGTGCACCTGGGCGCGCCTCGTTTCATCTCAGACGACTCCGCCTGTGAGCAGAGTCTGCAGAGGAATTCACGAGTCGAGGCGTCGGCTCCAGGGGGAAACAGCTAGCCATGAGCAAAAGACCGGGATTCTCGCTGGTTGAATTCTCCGTGCAACATCCTCGCTGGGTCGTCCTGTTGACCGTGCTCCTCAGCGCGGTCGCACTGACTCAGTTCCCGAAGGCGAGGACGGACACCAACCCGAAGAACATGCTTCCCGAGACCTCGGACGTACGGGTCTGGAACAGCGAGGTCGAGAAGACCTTCGACCTTTACGAGGACATGATCGCCCTTGGAGTCGTCAGCGATGACGGCGTTCTCAACCGCGAGACGCTTGCGAGAATCGACCGGATCACAGGGGAGATCCTCACAATCAAAGGCGTTGCCGCCAGGGATGTCTCGAGTTTGACCACGATCGACGACATGAGCATGGAAGACGGCACGCTCAAGGTCGGTCCCTTCATGCCCGAGGTGCCGCAGACGGATCAGGAGCTCCACGATCTGAGAGCGGCTCTCTTCGGCAATCCCCTGTTCCTGAACCGCATCATCTCCGCGGACGGGAAGGCCACCGTCATTTATGTTCCGCTGGAGAAAGGCGTCAACGGGAAGGCCGTCGCGGACCGGATCAGGAAGATAGTGCGGAATGAGGGGGGCGGAGAGCGCTACTACGTCGCCGGCGATCCCGTGGCACGGGACACCTTCGGCTCGGAGATGTTCAAGCTGATGGCGATCTTTGCTCCGATCGCCATGCTCTTGATGTTCGCCGCCCGCTACATCATGTTCGGCGATCTCTTCCTCTCCATCGCTCTCATGATGGATGCGATGATCGCCATCATCTGTAGCATGGGCCTCTTGATCGCACTTGGATTCCCGATCCACATCATGAGCTCGATGGCTCCGGTCTTCCTGATGGCGATCGCCACCGACAGCATCCACATCTTCAACGAGTTCTACTTCCGCTTCCGCGAGAAGCAGGACAAGAAGACCGCCATCCTGGAGACGATGAAGGCGGTGGGACGGCCGGTGCGCTATACGGCCCTGGCGACGATGGCCGGTTTCGCCGTCCTTCTCTTCATGAACATCATCCCGGTCAGGGTGTTCGGCGGGCTGGTGGCCTTCGGCACGCTTTCCCTGCGGATCCTGAGCTTCAGCTTCATTCCCGCGATGTTCACCTTCGTCAAGGACGAGACCATTGAACGGACTTCTCGCCGGGAGGACATGAAATCAGGCAAGACCTCACGTCTTCTCACGAGCGTGGCACTCCTCGGCATCCGCAGTCCGCGGAGGAGCGTGCTTGTCGGCCTCGCTCTGCTGGCCCTTGCGGTCGCCGGCATGACCAGGATCCATGTGAACAACAACATCGTGGAGTGGTTCAAGGCGGGCAGCGAGGTGCGGACGGCGGATCGGGTTCTGAACGAGGCTCTCGGTGGAACCTCTCTCGGATACATCGTGGCGATTGCGGATGAGGATGATCTCATCAAGACCCCTGAATCCCTGCACACGATCGAGGGTCTGCAACGGCGTCTGGAGGACCTTCCGGAGGTCGGCAAGACGACCTCGGTTGTGGACTACGTCAAGAGGATCAACTACGTCCTCCATGAAGAGGATCCCGTCTACGATACGATCCCGGATTCCAAGGAGACGGTGGGGCAGTACCTGTTCCTCTTCGGGATGTCAGCCAAGCCATCCGACTTGAACAACGTGGTGGACTATCCATTCCGCCGCGCAAACATCTGGGTCCAGCTCAAGACCTGGGACGCCCAGGCCATGAGGACCGTCATGCGCACGGTGGGTGCTTACCAGGCCGAAACGGGCTCACGACTCGTGTTCAAGCCGGCCGGTACGGCGTACTTCAACCTGGTCTGGAACGACGAGGTGCTCTGGGACATGCTCAAGGGATTCCTGATCGCTCTGGTCGCGGTGTTCGTCATCCTGGTGTTCAATTTCCGCTCCTTCAAGTGGGCGATCGTTGGATACGCCCCGCTCGTGTTCACGGTTCTCCTGATCTACGGCCTGATCGGTCTCCTTGGGAAGGATTTCGACATGCCGATCTCGGTCCTGAGCACGCTTTCTCTCGGCATGGCGGTGGACTTCGCCATCCACTTCATCAGCCGCTTCCGCAGTCGGCTGTCGGAGATCCGGACCACCAGGGGCGTGCCCGACGAATCCTCGATCACCGAGGCCCTGCTGTGGACCGCGGTAAGGCCTGGCAAGGGCGTGCTTCGCAACGCGGTCCTGTTCGGTTCGGCGTTCGCGGTCATGCTGTTCGCGCCACTGACACCCTACGTCACGGTCGGCGCGTTCATCGTGAGCATGATGACCTTGTCGGCCGTCATGACAATCCTCTACCTGCCAGCCCTGATCGTCCTTCTGCGGGGCTGGCTATTCAAGGGAGGTGCATAGGATGCAGTTGATCCGGAACCTCGTTGCAGGGGGGATCCTGGCGTCGCTCGCCCTGTCCGCACCGGCCATGGCGCCGGCTGCCACGCCTCTCACCGCCGAGGAGATCGTGAGCCGTGAGCAGGAGGCCTTCCTCCGCGCGGGCGGGGATTTTAGGGCCGACGTGAGCATGCGGCTTGCGGACAAGGAGGGGCGTGAACGCCGAAGGGACCTCACGATGCTCAGGCTCAACACCGGCGAGGGGGCGAATCAGAAGTACTACCTCTACTTCCACGCGCCGGCCGACGTGCGAGGGACCGCCTTCCTGGTCTGGAAGTACGCGGACAAGGACGACGATCGTTGGCTCTTCATTCCCGCCATCAAGCTGGTCACGCGCGTCGCATCCAAGGACAGCCAGTCGAGCTTCGTTGGCTCGGACTTCTCGTACGAGGACATCTCGGGCCGGGACCTGGGCGCGGATGCCTACAAACTCCTGAAAGAGGAAACGCTGGAAGGGAAAGATTGCTATGTCGTCGAGGCTGTGCCCAAGAGCAGCTCCGCTTTCGCGCGCAAGGTCTCGTGGATCGACAAGAGCTCCTTCCTCCCGCTCCGCGAGGAGTTCTACGACGTGCAGAACGAACTCGCCAAAGTCTTCACGACAGACGAGGTCAAAGAGATCAACGGACATCCCACCGCCATCCGGCGGACGATGCGGGACGTAAAGAGAGAGCACTTCACGGAGGTCGTCTTTGAGAAGATCGTGTATGACAGCGGGCTGGAGGACAGGCTCTTTTCCGAGCGATACCTGCAGAAGCCGCCCGAACAGTGGATCAAGTAGCGTCGGGCCGATCCTGCTGGGTCTGGCGCTTCTGACTCTCGCCCGGGGTGCTCACGCCGGGGAGGTGGCTTTGCACGGCTTTGCGCAAGCGGGCTATGCCTCCAGGGTCACCGGCCTACGACCCAAGGACGGAGCGGACTTCATCCTCGGCGAAGAACGCCTACAGTTGGCCCTGGCCGGCAGCGTGCCGGCCGGGCACGGCGGGTTCTCGGCGAAGGCGGACCTCGTCCACGATGGCGTGGCGAACAAGGCGGACGTGGAGGTCCGAGAGGCCTATCTCGATCTCGGTGCCGGCCCGTTCGAGGCCCGGGTCGGCCGGCAGATCATCACATGGGGAACGGGCGACCTCCTCTTCGTCAACGATGTGTTCCCCAAGGACTGGGTTGCTCTCTTCGCCGGAAGACCGTTGGAGTACTTGAAGCTCGGGTCCGACGCCATCAAGCTCGATTGGTACATCGAGGACTTCGGCTTCGAGGCGGTCGTCAGCCCCTTTTTCGAGGCCGACCGTCTGCCTTCCCCGGAGAGGTTCTTCGTCCTGGATCCATTCCCTGAAGTGGCCGACAGGATGACTCGAAGGCCGCGGCCAAACTTTAAGAACGCAGAGTCGGCGCTCAGGGTTTCCCGTGCCGTTCTTGGGTGGGAGTGCGCCCTCTACGCACATCGCGGCTTCTACCGGAATCCGACGACCGAGTCCGATTCAATGGGGGCTTCTGCGAGCGTCCTGATGCGCTTTCCGCGGCGCGACGTCTATGGCGCTTCGGCGCAGCGAGCCGGCTTGGGCGGAGTCGTGAGCTTCGAGGCTGGCTACTACGACTCCGGGGACGACCCGACTGGGCGGGATCCGGTTGTTCCGAACTCCGAGGCTCTCTACCTCGCCGGGTACCGGAGGCAAGTGGGGCGGAGTTTCACAGTCGGCCTGCAGTATTACGGCGAACGGATGCTGCAATACGACCGCTACCGGTCGGGCCTCCCGGCCGGCTTTCCGGAGCAGGATCGGCATCGGAAGCTGGTCTCGGGGAGGCTCACCTGGCTCTCCAACTACCAGACATGGAAGCTCTCATTCTTCGGATACTGGAGTCCGACGGATCATGACTTCTATTTGATCCCCGAAGCGTGGCACAGCCTGGCCGACGGCGTCTGGGTCGCCATGGGAGCCAACGTGTTCGGTGGCGCTAGCGGGACCACGTTCTTCGGACAACTCGACAGAAACGACAACGTCTATGCCACCCTGCGTTACGAATTCTAGATTCGGGACTCGAGGGCGTTCGTCTCAGCGCAGGGGAGGCTCTGCGGTCATCAAGAAGGAGATATGCGATGAGGTCCGGGAAGAAGCGAATCGTAATCGTCGGCGGGTCCTTCGGCGGGATCAACGCCGCTTACGCCCTTCGCAGGAAGCTCCGCGACCGGGCCGAGATCACCCTGATTTCGCGCGAGGCCGAGTTCACCTTCATCCCGTCGCTACCCTGGGTGATCCTTGGCTGGCGGGATCCGGCCCGGCTCCATGTGTCTCTTGCGAGGCCCCTCGGCAGGCGCGGCATCCGTTTCGTTCATGGGAACGTGCAGGAACTCCACCCGGACCGCGGGGAGGTGCGCACTGCGGGCGAGACCATCCCGTACGACTACCTCGTGGTCGCCTCCGGGGCCGAGCTCGATTACGCAGCGGTCCCTGGCATCGGCCCGGATGCGCACACCCAGTCGACCTTCACGACGGGCGAGGCGGTCATGGCGCGGGAGGCGCTCGCGCGAACTCTGCGGCTGGATCGTGGACGCATCGTGATCGGCGCCGCTGCGGGCGCGAGTTGCATCGGTCCCGCATACGAGATCGCCATGCAGATCGACACCGCTCTCCGAAGGATTAGGAGACGCCATCGCTTTCAGATCGCGTTCGTGACCCCGGAACCTTTCGCCGGTCATTTCGGGGTCGGCGGCATCGGCAAGTCACAGCGCATGTTCGAGGACGAGTTCGCCGAGCGCCACATTGACCGAATCGTCAACGCCAGTATCGCTGAGGCCCGCCCTGACCGGCTCGTTCTCGCGGACGGGAGCGAGCACGCGTTTGATTTCGGCCTCGTGGTCCCTGCCTTCCTCGGAAGCCCGTTCGTGCGGGGCGCAAGCGGGCTCGCGAATCCGCGGGGGTTTGTGACGGTGACACCGGAGCTTCGAAGCGCGAAGTTCGAGAACATCTACGCTGTCGGCGTCTCGGTAGCCATCGCTCCCCCGGCCCCGACGCCCGTGCCGGTGGCAGTGCCGAAGACCGGAGGGATGACCGATCTCATGGCCCAGGCGGCCGCGCACAACATCGCCGCGGACATCATCGGAGGCTCGAAGGTCGACGGACTGACGCTCGCTGCCTCATGCATCGCGGACGCCGGGGACACAGCGTTCTGGCTGTACGCCGATCCGTTCCTTCCGCCCCGCAATCGGGTCCGGTACAAGCGGGGGAAGTGGGCGCACTATCTGAAGGCAGTCTTCGAGAGATACTACCTGGCCCGGATCCGGAATGACTGGCCCCCGATGGAGTTCGGGTGGTGAATCGCAAGGAAAGGAAGAAGCGTGAAGTACCTCTTCATCCTCAACGACGCTCCCTACGGAAGTGAACGAACCTACAACGGCCTTCGTCTCGCGAACACACTGGCTGCAGGCGATGGAGCGGAGGTGTCGGTCTTTCTCATGGCTGATGCCGTGGGCAGCGGCGTGGCGGGTCAGACGACACCGAACGGTTACTACAATCTCGAGCGGATGCTAAAGGGACTTGCGCGCAAGGGAGCAAGCATCGGTCTCTGCGGTACATGCATCGACGCTCGCGGAATCAAGGCTGATGCTTTTCTCGAGGGAGCGAAGCGCAGCTCGATGGAGGAGTTGACCGCTTGGACGCTGCACGCCGACCGCGTGTTGGTTTTCTAGCCGGACGGGACTGGAACTGTGCGATGAGGACGCGAAAACACCGGAAGAGATGGAAACCGCCCCTCAGTGCCCGGCTCACTTGCCCGCCCAGTCCTTCCACTCGCCCTCGGAGAGCCCGATCGAGAAGCGGTTCTGCGCCCGCACAAGTGGCTGTCGTAGAAGCAGAGGCTCGGCCAAGAGACGCTCGATCCAACGCTCGTCACCGGACGGGGCCGCCGCGAGCCCGAGATCCTTGAACCGCTTGGCCTCACGGTCAATCAGCATCTCGACGCCGAATCTCTCGGTGAAATGGCGCAGTTCGCCGCGCGAGAGGGCGCGCTCGGCGAGGTCGACGAAGTGAATCTCCCAACCGCGCTCGGAAAAAAAGCGCAGGGCCTTGCGCGTATCGGGACTCTTCTGGGTTCCGAAGACTTGAACGGCCATGAGGGAAGGATAGCGGCTGGCCATGTGACGGACCAGCGTGGTTCCGATGGCCGCCACGCGAAACGGCGGCTCCGGTGAGCCCCTACAAGAAAGGAGGCGGCCGGCGGGCCGCCCCCTCAGACTCATCCGGGCAATGGATGATGAATCGGTCGTTTCTGTGCCGTTCGCCCGCCCGCGGATCGCCCCGCGGTCGAGCCGCCGGCTCTCTCAGTCCTTCTGCAGCCTTCTCCTCATCGATCCGGCGAGACCGAGCAGGCCGACGCCGAGCAGGGCAAGCGTTCCCGGCTCCGGGATAGGCGTGACGACGGTCTGAATCTTCAGATCGACGCCCGTATTGTAGTAGTGGCAGTCGGGATCGAAGCCGAGACCGAAGTTCGAGCCGCTTGCGATGTAAGAGTTGAGCGTGACCAGTTCGCTTCCACTGAACGAATAGGTCACGTCCTGCTTGTTCTGGGAGAGCTCCGGGAGATTATCGAACTCGTTCAGGAGGATCTGATCGGCCGTGTATTGCGGGGGAGCGAACCACGTCCCGACAGCCTGGTTGTCCGTTCCCGTCTGAAGCCCTGCGGACGCACCCTGAAGAAGGTGTACCCAGAGACGATCGTTCGCCTCCTGCGCCCAGTTGTAGATCTGGTGGAACGTCAGCGAGGCACCGACGATCGTCTCTCCCTGGGGCACGGACCAGTTGATCCCCCAGATGAAGTACTGATAATGGTCCAAATCCTGTAAGTCGATGCTCGGAGGCACGAACGTGTATGCATGGGAGGCCGGGGCGATCGTGCAGACCAGAACCGCCGCTAGAAGCCATGAAGTTCTCTTCATTGGATCCCCCTACTCTGTGAGTACTCTTCCGTTCGGGCGATCTCCAATTGGTCCCTCGGGGAGATCGGAGGCGTCGCACAGCGTAACCCGATACCTCAAAGTGGGATACGACTACAAAACCGCTGGGTTCTCGTTTCCTATGGAATGATTCTAACACGATTATTCGTCGCGATCAAATGAATCCTGTCGGATCGGCATTCCTAGCCAGTAACACATAGGTATAAACCAAGTTATGTGACTCAAACGTCCATGAGTCCACAAGCTTGGAGCTATCCATCGGCAGGCGTTAGGCGCACCGGGTCGGGGAATCAAGTGTCGGCCTCCCCTGCGCGGGAATCGAGGCCGGTCGTCGGGAATCGGCGATCAAACCTACCGAAGGCCTCTCCTCCAGCGCACGAGAGAACCGTCCGCCGTCTACTGTTCGAGTCGCGGAGTTGCTCCCAACTTGCGCGTCGTTCCGGCGCGACTCGTGTGATATTAATAGACGGTAGCTCTCGGTCGTTTCGTAGAAATCCAGCTTATGGGGGCGGGCTGCGGGTCGCAGCAGGAGGGTGGGGATGAAGGAGCTTTCCGATCGGATCAGGAGCCTCGGCACCGAGAACGCGTTCGTCGTTCTGAAGGAGGTCAACGAGCTCAAGGCCCAGGGCAAGGACATCAAGAACTTCTGCATCGGCCAGCCCGATTTCCCGACGCCGAAGAACATCTGCGAAGCGGCGAAGGATGCCATCGACAAGGGCTTCCACGGCTACACGCCCTCACCGGGCATTCCGGAGCTGCGCAAGGCCGCCGCCAAGTATTTCTCCGATACGAGGGGGATCAAGGTCGACCCGGATTGGGTCGTCGTGGGGTGCGGCGGGAAGCCGTTCATCAGCCACGCGATCTTCTGCACGACCGAGTACGGGAAGGGCCACGAGGTGATCTTCCCGAATCCCGGATTCCCCATCTACGAGTCAATGATCCGTGGAAACGGCGCCGTGCCGGTCCCGCTCTACCTGCGCGAGAGCAAGGGATTCAACTTCGACATCGATGACCTTCGCTCGCGCATCACCGACAAGACACGCCTGCTGATCCTGAACTCGCCCCAGAACCCGACGGGCGGCGTGCTCTCGAGGGCGGAGATGGCCGAGATTGCCCAGATCTGCCAGAAGCACGACATCTGGGTCTACGCGGACGAGGTCTACTCTCAGTTGATCTACGACGGCGTCTTCGAGAGCATCACGGCCCATCCCGGGATGCAGGACCGGACGATCCTCGTGGACTGCGCCTCGAAAACATACGCGATGACCGGCTGGAGAATCGGCTACATGGCCAACCGCCTCCTGTCCGCGCACATCAGCACGCTCATTACGAACACCGACTCCTGCGCGCCCAACCCGTGCCAGCGCGCCGTCGCGGCAGGCCTCGAGGGGCCTCAGGTAGCGGTGCGCCACATGGTGCGGACCTTCCAGGAAAGACGGGAAGTGATCGTCGCTGGTTTGAACAGGCTGCCCGGATTAACATGCCTCCAGACCGGCGGCGCGGTCCACTTCCGGCCGAACGGTCCGGAACGATGCACAGCGATCGGCGGTCGGGTCTTGGGGGGTCTCCGCAAGATCCTCCTTCACGAGGCGGGCGTCGCGGTTCTTGCCGACATCCACTTCGGACCGCGCGTGCCGGACGAGGGCCAGCACATCCGCTTCTCCTATGCGTCGTCCACCGAGGACATCAAGGACGCGATCGAGCGCATCCGGAAGCTGATGGAGGCGAAGTCGAGCTAGGCCGGGGGACGATTCCTTCCTACGGACGGGCCACGCGAACCTGTCGGCACTGTAGAACTTCGAGGGTCGAGTTGTCCTGCACGTAAGCCACGAGCCGCAAAGCCTCCGCGCTCGAGTCGATGTAGGAGGGGAGCTCGTCGATCCCGAGGTCGAAGGAGACCTCCACGTCGAGAAAGCTCCCCGGGGCGACCGCTCCCGCCGCGAGGAGGTCGATCGGCTCCAGGTAGTCCCGCGCCCCCTGCACGAATTCGAGATCGTTCGGGTTTCGCTCCGGGTCTGTGATCCGCAGGCTGTCCTTCGCGTAGAAGGCGCGCAAGTCGAGCGACAGATGGTCCGAGAGGTCCGCAATCGCGACGAACCGCAGCCGTCCCATGATCCGACCGTTCTCCAACCGGGGGTTCGTCCAGTAAAGCCCGGCCTTTCCCGGCTGTCCGTACGTCCTCGAAATCCGCGTGCGGTAGATTTCCTCGAGATCTGGATACGACGTTCCCGTGACGCGATCGCTACCGTTGAAGATCGCATGGGGCGAGGTGGACGGTTCGATCCGATAGTAGTCGGCCCGGGCGCCGAGGACCTCGTTGAAAAGGGGATCGAGCCCATTCCACCAGAGATGGATCTGCGTGACCGAGAGCCGGTCGCGCGCGAATGCCGGATCCGCGTCCAACTCGGCGGCGGCCTGATCCGCGGGACCGCAGTAGGGGCAATAGGTCGAGGTGAAGATCTCGAAAAGCACGCCGCGGGGCTGTGGGCGCGGCATGAAGATGAGATCGAACCGCAGGCTCGCGATTCCTTCGGCCAGGTCGACGCTCTTCACCGTGTCGCCGACGGCGGCGAATCCCGTTTGCCCGAACGCGGAGGGCGAGACGCGAACGGTGTGACTACCGGGGGGCAGACAGGGGAGCGATGCGGGGGTGACCTCGCCGGTCGGCCGATCGTCCAGCCAGATGGGGAGGCCTTCGGGCTCGGAGATGATCACGAGGCCGCTCAGAGGTCGGAGCGAGAAATCGAGCGCGAGCGGCTGCCCGCCCCGGACCACGAAGGCGAGGGTCTCGGCCGGGGTCACCGCCACGCAGTCCTTGTGGACGATCAGTTCGTGGTTGCCGGCATCGACGATGAGATCCAGTTCCGCGGTCGCGAGGGAGTCGGTGATCACGCGGCCGTCGAGGAGTACGCGCGCTCCCTTCGTGCCCCCCGGGATCTCGGAGGAGAAGCGAAGGGCGACCGGCGCCTGCGTCAGGTGCCCCGTGTCCTCCATGCACCCCGCGCCGAGGGCGCAGGCAAGCACGACGGTGAGGAGAAGCGTCCGGATTCTAGAAGTTGGCGAGGAGTTCAATCCGACCTCCTTCGAACGGGGCGACCACTTTGCAGACGCCTCCCGAGCAGACCTGCCCGCCGCGCAAGGACCCGCCGGCGAGATTGAGCTGGCCGAGCACGCCGAGCCGCACTCCCCATTCGATCCAGAGCCAGAAGTCCTTCGGCGATTGGCCGTCGGTCGTCCACTCCGCCGTGGCGCTCCAAATATGTCGCGGGGCCCTTCCTATCGTCAGCGCGGCGATCGAGTCGCGGTACGTTCGCGGCGCTTCGTAGGTGCGGCGCGCGATGTTCTGCTTGAGGACTTCCTGGGTCTCCATGCCGAGCTCGAGCGACCAGCCTCCCATCGGGCGCATCCAATCGCCGCCGTAGGTGATTCGATTGAGGAAGGAGCGGTGGTCGCCCTCGACAATGCGCTCCTCGGTCTCCGCCGCGCGAAGGATCCAGTGGGACCGAAGCCACTCCGCCTCGAGCTGTCCCAATGTTTCCCATGCAGGCAGCGCGGCGTGGCGGGCCTCCGAGGCGCTGTAGTTTCCGGTCAGCGTCACGGACGGTCCGAGGATCAGGATCGCTTCCGATTGGAGGCCGCGCTCGTCGTCCAGGCGGATGTTGGGGGCATGGGATCCACGGTTTAGAAGGGCGGTCGAGTGCTGGGGGACGGTGGTCGGCGGGATCGCGTAGGCGTGAGCGAAACGGAGAAGGTCCTTCGCCTCCACGAGAAGGGTCAGGGGACCGCGGCCTCCGCTCAGCGCGGCATAGGCCGCGTGTCCGTCGGCAGGAGGGCGCCGTCCCTGCCTCTCGGGATCGTAACGCCGCGCCGCGTACTCCGCGGTGAGGCTCGCGCCCGCTGGGAGCGATCCGACGATCTGGAATCCCCCGATCTGGTCGCGGCCGGGTCGGGACGCCTCGCCGGAAACCGAATCGACCACGGCCCCATTCACGCCCGCCTGCCAGCCTCCACCGAGCTCCGCGCGGCCCGAGAGACCCTTGACGAGCGTCCGGGTCTCGCCGTAGCTGTTCGCCCCGGAGATTCCCTCGAGGGTGAATTGCCGCCAGGCGACCTTCACCGCCCCGCCATCAATTGCATTGTCAAAGTCGACCGTCTGGTCCTCGATGATCCGAAGGACCATCCCGGAGCCGAATGTCGCGTAGGAATCTCCGAGGCGCACATCGACCGGTCCGTGGCTGGCCGTCACCCATCGCTTGCGGATCCCCGCCGTCTGCGGACCATAGCTGTTCGGATCGAGCAGCTGTGGGTTCGACGGAGCATGAGAGAGGAAGACGATGCCCGCGGAGAAGCGGTTCCAGGCGGTTCCGAGATCCAGGCGCTGGTCGGCGACATTCTCCTTCAGCCCGGTGTTGTAGTACCCCTCGAGTTGATAGGCCCCCCTGACCTCCGCGTTGGCGGCCATCCCAGCGGAGACGCAAAAGCCTGCGAGCAGGATCACGACCGAAGCGATCAGGCGCCGCAGGCTCATTTCGCGCTTCCCGATCCTGCGGGGCTAGGCTCCAGACCGAGCAGTTTTCGCACGAGTCCCTCGAGCTGATCCTCATCGCCGGGGATGTATCCCTGCGCGTAGTGGACGATCGCGCCGTCCTTCGCGATGAGGAAGCAAGTTGGATACTGCCTCACGTTGTAGCGGTTTCCGATCTCCTTGTTCGAATCGGCGATCACCGTCATCAGAAACTTCTTGCTCGTGACGAGAGGCTTGATCTTCTGCACGGTCTTCGCATCATCCTGAGCGATTGCCACGACATGAAACCCCTTGTCGCGATAGGCGCGGTGGAGACGATCGAGCCGGGTCATCTCCCGCTGGCACGAGGGGCACCAGGTCGTCCAGAAGTGGAGGAAGACGGGCCCTTTCTCGAGAAGCTCGGCGAGATCGACGATCTGGCCCTTCAGATCCTTCGCCCGGAAGCTGGCCGCCTTCATGGCCGTTTCCCGGGACGGACCGCTGGGGGCGGACGCGGCGGCCTGCTCGCCGGCAGCGTGGCCGGAAGGGTAGGCGAAGAGGATCGCGAAACAGAGAATCGCGAACAGGCGGGCCCCAAACCGTCCGGCGGCGCGCCGCGCTCCATCCAGCATGGCGAAATCCCTTCGGTCGATCACGAGAGCGGATCGAGATTCGAGAATGAATCCGTGCGGCCAGCAACGATTCAGCGGCGAGGTCACTCTACGCGGGCGGAAACGACCATGTCAACTGACGCATCGTCGAGTGGATGCGCATACTGCTGCAGGGGCGTCCAGCCCGAGCATGCGCGCCCGCGAGGCCGGCGCCCTGCTTGTTTAGCCGGCCCGAGCGGGATGCGCAAAGCGAGGGCGAGCGGCCCGAAGGAAACCGGTAGTGCGGCCAGGCGCGCCCCGAATGACTCGCCAGGTGAGCGTGTCAAGATGCGCAAAGCGAGGGCGGGCCGCGGCCTGTCCGGTTCGCCGCTTGATTCGTCACTCGCATCGCTCTGTTATCCTCCCTGTGAAGGGGGGTGGGGATGCCCACCGACGCCGTCCTGTCCATCCGTGCCGAGAACCGCAGGCCCGCCTATCGGCGGGCCCTTCATCGGGCCTGCCTTTTCTCCATCGGCGTGCACCTCGTGGCGGCTCTCTGTGTCAATCCGATGCCCCTCCTGCGTCTTCTGGGCCCGAAGGTGTTGATCGGTTTTCCGGGGCTTCCGAGGATGGGGGAGCTCGCGCCCCTCGATGATCCTCACGCGAAGCGGATATCGCTGGTGCGCGCTCCCCGCTACCAAGGCCCCGCTGAGCTGATCAACGTGTCGGTCGTGGGCACGGAGCCCAATCCCGACCTCGTGGACGACCGCGCCGCGAAAGCCTCGGCGGGCCGGTACGATCCGCAGGGGGCCGGAACGAAGGGGCGGCCGGGGCGGCCGCAACCGGGGGATCCGGGCAGCCCGGTCGTGATCGAGCTGGGAGAGGATTGGCTCTATTCCCCCGGGGCGTCGAAGGTCGCGCACTCGGATAATATCCAGATCCTGAAGCTCGTTCGTCCGGAATACCCGGCGGCAGCGGTCCGCTCTGGTATCGAGGGATTGATCAAGCTCGAGGTGCGCGTGGACAGCTTGGGAAAGGTGCTCTCGGTCCGAACGCTCGAAGGGCCCGCTCCGAACGCGCTGCTTGAGGACGCATCCGTTCGTGCGATGCGACTCTGGGAGTTCAAGCCATACAGGGTCGGATCCCGGCACATCAACTTCACCGTCATCGTGCCGTTTCGCTACCGGCTGGTCGATTGATGCAGGCAGGCGCAACCGTCCCCGACCCGCACTCGGGCCGCCATGCGAGTCTCGTAGCCGCCGGGATCCTGTTGAGCCGCGTTGCCGGGCTCGTGCGGGAGCGGATCTTCTCTCACTTCTTCGGCCTCTCAGACGCCGGGGACGTCTTCAAGGCAGCGTTCAAGATCCCGAACTTCCTTCAGAACCTCTTTGGGGAGGGCGTTCTCTCGGCATCCTTCATCCCGGTCTATGCGCGCCTGGTCGCCCAGGGCGATCGGCGCGAGGCGGACCGCGTTGCCGGCGCCGTCTTCTCCCTGCTCGCCCTTGTCGTATCGCTGCTCGTTCTGCTCGGGGTTCTCGCCGCGCCGTGGCTGGTCGAAGCGATAGCGCCGGGATTCGCTCTCGAGAAACGAGCGTTCCTCGTCCACGTGACGAGGATTGTCTTCCCCGGAACGGGGTTCCTCGTGCTGTCGGCATGGTGTCTGGGGGTTCTGAACAGCCACCGGAAGTTCTTCCTCTCCTATGCGGCGCCGCTCGCCTGGAACGCCGTGATGATCGGCACGCTCCTCGGGTTCGGCGGGCGGCTCGGCGAGCGTTCGCTCGCGGAGGCGACGGCGTGGGGCTCCGTGGCTGGGAGCGCGCTTCAGTTCGCCGTTCAACTTCCGACCGTCCGGCGGTTGGCGCGCGGGTTCGATTTCAGGCCGAGGTTCCGCTCCGCGCACGTGCGACAGGTCGTGGGCAGCTTCGGCCCGGTCTTCATGGGCCGGGGCGTGGTCCAGATCAGCGCCTACATCGACAACCTGCTGGTCAGCTTCCTCTCCACGGGCGCCGTCACGGCTCTGTACAACGCGCAGACGATCTATCTGCTTCCGGTGAGTCTCTTCGGGATGTCCGTCTCGGCCGCCGAGCTTCCGCTGATGTCGGGAGCGGTCGGCGGGACGGCGGAAGTACACACAGAGCTGAGGGCGCGCCTCGACGCGGGTCTCCGCCGCATCGCATTCTTCGTCATTCCTTCGAGCGTCGCCTTCCTTGCGCTTGGGGATCTCGTCACCGCCGCGATCTACCAGACCGGACGATTCGGACGCGCCGACTCGGTCTATGTCTGGACGGTGCTGGCAGGGGCATCGATCGGTCTTCTCGCGACCACTTGGGGACGTCTCTACGCCTCGACTTTCTACGCGATGCGCGACACGCGCACACCGCTCCGCTACGCCATCGCACGCGTCGCTCTGAGCACGTCGCTCGGCTATCTGGCGGCCTTTCACCTGCCCGGCTGGCTGGGGGTCGATCGCCGCTGGGGGGTCGCGGGTCTCACCGCCGCCGGGGGGATCGTCGGATGGATTGAGTACGCGCTGCTTCGCCGCGCCATGAACCGGCGGATCGGGAAGACCGGGCCGCCTGGGCGGTCCCTCGCGCTACTTTGGACGGCCGCGGTTGTGGGGGCTTTCTCGGCCTGGTGCATGAAGCTCTTGATGCATGGGGAGAGGTCGCTCCCGATTGGAATCGGAATCCTCACCGCATACGGGGCGGTCTATCTCGGACTGAGCTACGCGCTCGGGGCGGGCGAATCGCGGTCGCTTCTCCGACGCCTCACGCGCGGCCGCCTCGCCCGGAGTTAGTCGACCCTGCCCGCGGCCGGACCCCGATCGATCCTCCGCGCCAGGTCGGGATCGGTGATCGACGCGCGCAGAGCGCGCGCATCCGCAATCCGGTCCGCGGCGAGATACGCCTCGGCGAGCTCGTCGATCACGCGAGGATTCCGGCCGCGGCGGAGCCCTTCCTCCAGAATGGCAATCGCCATGCCCGGATCGCCCGCCTCTCTCAGATTATAGGCGTAGGCCACGCGCACGGAGGCGGAGTCCGGGTGCCGGGCGAGGATCGGCCCCCATGCGTCGGCCGACTCCCGATACCGCCCCATGATGCTCAGGGCGGAGGCGCGTCCTATGGCCACGTGTTCGGGCAGCTCGTTCATCCTCCCGGCGGCGTCGAACTCCTCGAGAGCGGTCTCGCCGTCTTGCCGCTGGAGTGCGAGGTTGCCCAACTCGATGTGGGCATCGACCGAGTCGGGCGTTCCCGCCCGCAAGGCGGCGTGGAAAAGAGAGTCCGCCTGCTCATTCTCATCGAGGAACATGAAGGCGACCGCCTGGCGAAAGAGCGTGCCGGCGTGGTCGGGCGCCCATCGGGCGACGGGCTCGAGAATCTCAAGGACGCGCGCGGCGGATCTCTCCCCTTCCTCGTTCAGCAGGACGACCGAGAGGTTCCAGCGGGCCTTCACGCTCATCGGTTCAACCCGGACCGCGCTCTCGTAGAGGGTGCGCTCGTTCTTCCACTCCCCGGCGCGGTCGATCGACCGGGCCGCGCCGGCAGCGATGAGGAGCGCGAAGAAGCCCCATCCCAGCCAGCGATGGCGGACCCGCGGCGCGAGCCGGAGCAACAGCGATACGGCGGCCGCGAGGAGGCCGAGCAACGGGAGGTAGAACAGGCGGTCGGCTTGGGCCGTGCCGATCGCAATGATGAGGTTGCTCGTCACGAACCAGAAGATCAGGAAGAATGCGATTCCCCACGCCTCGATGCTTTGCCGGGCCCTGCGGAAGGCGAGCACGGCGAGGACGGAGACGATCGCGAACGTCAGTGCGCCCGCGACATAGAGGGCGGCACCCGGTCTAATCGCCGCGTACGAGTAGTCGGCCGAGAGACCGAGTCCCGTTACTGTCTGCAGGAGTTGACGCGCGAGGATGCCCCCCGCGCCCACGGCGCGCCCGAGGGGACCGACCCGGACCAGCGGGTTGTCCACCATGTCGATTGCGGGAGAGCGAAGGCCCCCGAGAGCGTGGAACCGGAGGAAGGCCGCGACGAGAAGGGCGGCAACCCACGCGAGGTCGGATTTCCGCGGGCCGCCGCTAGGGGCGCCGGGCAGCCAGCCGCGGCGATGGAGCAGCAGAAGGAGGGGAAGCATGATCGCGCTCTCCTTCGCGAGAAGAGCGCCGAGCCAGAGCAATGGCGGGAGGAGCCGCCGGGGCGATGCGGGCTTTCTCTCCGCATCCAACCACGCGAGATAGCACCAGAGCACGAGGACGGCGCATAGGACCTCGGCGCGGCCCACGATTCCGGCGACGGCCTCAACGTGGAGCGGATGCACCGCGAAGAGGGCCGCGACCGTCCATCCGGCCCCCTCCCGGCGGGGGAACAACCGTCTCATCAGGAGGAAGACGAGGAGCGTCGCGATCGCGTGCAGGACGATGTTGCCGATCAGGAACGGCCGGGGACTTCCCTTTCCGAGCGCCCAATCCACGGCGAAACCGAGCGTCGTCAATGGCCGATAGAGACCGGCCGACGCGGAGGTGAACCAGTATGGCCGCCCAAAG